>NZ_JCANTR010000003.1:0-369298 GCF_059568575.1 Flavisolibacter ginsengiterrae DSM 18136 | reverse complement strand
TTTTTGAGCTGGTTCCATTGCGGCTATTGGGGTACTCACAGGCATCAGGAGCATGCTTTTCATAGCCTACATGATTGTCCATTTCTGCCTGAAGCATCTCCTGGATAGCTTCTTTAAAGACCTGTTGCAATAAATCGCTGATGCCACCAGCACTGGATTGTTGCTTTATCTGCTCTTTGAGCAAAAGCTTTAATTGTTCGCTGACTTCCATAACAATAACTGTGTTTTAAAGTTAACCAATATCGTCCGGCAACAGCAGCAGAGGTAATCCTCATCTTCCAACTGCTGTGCCTCCCTATCCCTTTACACAGTTATCTAAACACTACCTATAATAACACCACTCTTTCCCGGCCATCACTGATGTATATACCGCCTTTGAGCCGCCTCTTTAAAGGGGCGGCTCAAAGGCGGTTCAAAGGCGGCTCATACACGGCTCAAAGGCGGCGCATACTAGCTGAAAGATGGTAGGAGTTAATTTATTGAATGGGTTGAAACCCTTTAATAAGTAAGTGAAAAAATTGCCCGGCTATGCAGATATTAAAAGATGAGGATACTGTAGTACCTTTGGCGGCTCAAAATGAACCGAATGGATGTAAAGAATAATATATTGGAAACAATTGGAAATACGCCTTTAGTAAAATTAAATAAGATAACCAGGGATCTGCCTTGCGATGTATATGCCAAGGTAGAATATTTCAACCCGGGCAATTCTATTAAGGACAGGATGGCTGTGAAAATGGTTGAAGTAGCGGAAGCTGAAGGTAAATTGAAACCAGGCGGGACTATTATAGAATGCACATCAGGCAATACAGGTATGGGTTTGGCAATGGCAGCCGTGGTAAAAGGCTATAGGTGCATTTTCACTACAACTGATAAACAATCACAATCTAAAGTTGATATATTACGCGCTTTAGGAGCAGAAGTGATCGTGTGCCCCACCAATGTTGAACCTGAAGATCCGCGCAGCTATTATTCCGTAGCGGCAAGACTGCAAAGGGAAATACCCAATTCATTTCTGATGAACCAGTATGACAATCTTGCCAACCGCCAGGCCCATTATGAAAGTACAGGCCCGGAGATCTGGAAACAGACTGAAGGCAAGATCACGCACCTTGTGGTAACTGCCGGTACAGGAGGAACAGTGACTGGAACTGCCCAATATTTAAAAGAAGTAAATCCCAATATCCAGATCTGGGCTATTGACGTTTATGGATCCCTGCTTACCAAATTTTTCAGAACAGGAGAAGTTGATATGAACGAGGTACATCCTTATGTATCTGAAGGATTTGGAGAAGATTTTGTTCCCCAGAACTATGACATGAGTGTGATCGATTATTTTGAACAGGTGACAGATAAGGATGGGGCCATAATGACCAGGCGCCTGGCTAAAGAGGAAGCTTTATTCTGCGGTTACAGTGCAGGTAGCTGTATTCAAGGTCTGAAACAATTAAAGGATAAATTGAAAAAAGGCGATGTGGTTGTAGCCATCTTGCACGACCATGGCAGCCGCTATGTGAATAAGGTGTACAATGACCAATGGATGGCTGAACGTGGATTTTTTGATGTCAAATCTTTTAAAGATGTGGTCAACGCAAGAGGTAAACAAAAACTGATCACCATTGAGCCAGCACAATCGGTTGCAGAGGCGGTGGAATTGATGAAGAAATACGATATAGAACATATCCCTGTAACCAATAAAGATGGGGAGATCGTCGGTTCCATCAGTGAGGGGGGATTGTTTCAAAAAGTTTTCAGCAACCCCGAGATCAGGTCAGAGAAAATAGAGCAGGTAATGGAAAAAACCTTTCCACTTGTTGCATTTGATACAGCTATTGAAAAACTTGGCACATTGATCAACAAGGAAAATGGTGCCGTACTGGCTAAGGACGAAAGTGGGAACTTCCATATAGTTACCAAATACGATATTATACAGGCATTGGCCTGATGTCGGATGTAAGCGTTTTTTGCTCATAAGTGAAACCACTTAGGGTGTTCATAAGTGTTATAAATTGCATACAAAAAGCAACGGAATCGTAATAACACCTGCCAACCCTATAGTTTATTTTTAATTATAAAAGTTACAAAAGCCTTAATCAATAAGGCTTTTGTAATTATTACCAGGCAATTCTACTTTACATATTGATTTGAACATCATTGATGTTTCGTAAAACCCCGCACTGCAGATTCGTTATTTTCCTACTACTACCTGAGATGCTTTACGATGCCTATAGTATTTACCATAGAAGTAAAAAAGAGTAATCATGCAATTGTACGGCCTGCTTGCAGCTATTAGTTTTGTATGCAGAAGTTGATTGGTATAAACAACCAATATCCAGGAAAAGCAAAACCAAAATCCAAGATCCAAAATACCGAAAGGTATTCCAAAACCGTCCAGTAAAACATTATCCAGATCCTTCGAAAAACCACGGTTAGAATCCAATATCAATCAACTTCTCCTTTTTAGGAAGCATCCTGTGAAAACCAATATCGATGTAAGCTGGTATCCTTGAAATCCCGTTTTTAAAATCCAATCCTTAGTTAAGCCATCCAGTCCTCTGAAAACCGATCCGACGAAGAAGACTGTTAACCTATCACCATGCTCCTGCAGAATTGCCAGGAGATAACCCTATCCTCCTGCATTATTGATAAAATAAAGCAGGAGGACGGTGATAGTGATGGCATTTTAAAAGTAAATACCTTCCCCACTTTATCCTTTAATTATCACATTGAATTGTTCTGTTAGCTGTGTTGCGCTCATTGTATAAATTGCATCATGCCTTTGTATGAAGACCAGTTAAAGCGTAGCGTAGCAATTTCAAATTTCCCCAAAAGGATCATTTCGGTTGTTCCATCGCAAACGGAATTGTTATACGATCTAGGCCTGGACCATGAGGTCATAGGCATTACCAAATTTTGTGTTCATCCAGGAACCTGGTTCAAAAACAAAACAAGAGTTGGAGGCACCAAACAGTTGAACCTGGACAAGATCCGTAGCCTGCAACCTGATCTCATCATTGCCAACAGGGAAGAAAACGTACAGGAACAAATTAACGAACTGGCTAATGATTTCCCGGTCTGGGTAAGTGATATAAATGATCTGAACGATGCTTTATCCATGATCACATCTATCGGTATCATTACTGGCAAAGAAGAAAAGGCGGAAAACATACGAAACAGGATTGAAGAAAATTTTGGGATTTTAAAAGCGGCTATACATGATAAGAAGCAGGCGGTGTATCTTATCTGGAAAGATCCGCTTATGACGACAGGAGGAGATAATTTTATCAATGAAATGATGAAATATGCGGGTTTCAGCAACCTGTTTCAAAACCAAACCCGTTACCCGGTAATTACACCTGATGATATTATAAATAAAGCCGGTGAAGCTAATTGCCTGGTTTTACTTTCCTCGGAACCATTCCCTTTCAGCACAAAGCACATTCATGAACTACAACAACAAATGCCTGGTTACACATTTATATTGGTAGATGGTGAGATGTTCAGTTGGTATGGAAGCAGGCTCGAAAAAGCACCTGCTTACTTTTTGGAACTTCAAAAGCAAATACAGTCTTTATACTTATTTTAGATCATGCAGGAGCCAGATAAACCCTCAAAAAAGAAGTTTTTTTATCCCGTCAATAAATCCTTACGCAATTACTTAAAATTGAACGGGCGAGAGGTCAACCTGCCCCTCTCCTATAATGACCTGTTGAACATTACCTATTCCATACCGTTAAAGGACAAAAATGGCCAGGATACGCTATGGGAAAAAGCTCTGTATGATATGCGCGACTGGGAGTATATCAAACAGGGATTGATTAACCTTTATGCGCTATTGAAAACCGAAGGTGATTATACATTTACCAAGCACCTGGACGTAGCCCGTATAGATTACTGCACCTTTGGCAATTCCAATCCCTTTCGCATCCGTATCGTTAACCGGTTCAATGATAATTATGACCATTATTATATTAAGAAAGAAGATGCTTCCAGGGTGTATGGCCTTGAACTGGAACACCTGCTTTCGCCCAATGCCATAACTTTTTTTACTGGCAGAAACACGCTGGTAGAAGAACATATACCAGGTTTGCCTGGTGATATTTTTATAAAGGATTATCTGGAACGGCCGGAAACCAACAAGATCAGGCTGGCCAAAGAGTTTGTCAAATTCAATGAGCGATGTTTTGTAAGGTTGCTGGGCGATATGAGGAGCTATAATTTTGTGGTGAACTTCACTCCTGATATTGAAGATTACCAATACCGCATCCGGGCCATTGATTTTGATCAGCAGTCTTATGAAGGAAGAAAGAACATGTACCTGCCACAGTTCTTCAAGGAAAACCTCCCTTATGTAGAGCTAACATTAAAATACCTGAACAAGGATTCCATTGAACAATACCAGGCCGAAGAAAGGACGCTAATAGCATACCGTATGGCCTCATCACGATATCGCATCAAGGATTTGCTGGATATCATGACGCGTGATGTCATTTCCACGGAGGAAAAAGTAGATCAGTTGAGAGCAGAGCTTTTCCAACATTTCGGGGCTAAAATATTCCTGAGGTGCAGAACCATGGGCGACCTGGTGAAACAAACTATGCGATACAGCTTAAAACCCCACCTGTCACGGATTCAGCGAAATTTGGGAAAGCTCACCGACAAGACAATATGACAATAATTATCTTTTTTTATCTCCTTACTACCTTATCTTAGCGCCGCTTAAGAACGATTGCTTGCTTTTGGGAAAATTAATTAAACAAACAAACCCGAAAGAGTCAAGAATGAAAAAATATCAACCAGGAGTGCTTTTTGGCGATGAACTTGAAGCACTTTTAAAAGATGCTAAAGACAATGGATTCGCTTTACCGGCAGTCAACACTATTGGTACAGACAGCATTAATGCTACGTTAGAAACAGCTGCCAAGGTAAACTCTCCTGTGATCATCCAGTTCTCCAATGGCGGTGCGCAATTTATAGCGGGTAAAGGAATGCCGAATGATAAATTGCAGGCAAACATTTCCGGTGGAATATCAGGTGCACTACACATCCATAATGTAGCAAAGTATTATGGAGTACCTGTAGTATTGCATACTGACCACGCGGCTAAAAAATGGTTGCCGTGGATCAGTGGTTTAATTGACGCCGGCGAACAATATTTTAAAGAAAAAGGTCAGCCGTTGTTCAGTTCCCACATGCTGGACCTTTCCGAAGAGCCTATTGAAGAGAACATTGAGACCTCTGTTCAATTTTTCAAACGCATGGCACCCCTGGGTATGGCACTGGAAATAGAGTTAGGTGTTACGGGTGGTGAAGAAGATGGCGTCGATAATAGCGGGATCGAAAATGATAAACTATATACACAGCCAAAAGAGGTAGCTTATGCCTATGAAGAATTGAAAAAAGTAGGCAACCTGTTTACTATTGCAGCTGCTTTCGGTAACGTACACGGCGTGTACAAACCAGGAAATGTTGAATTAAGGCCAGATATCCTGCGCAATAGCCAGGAGTATATACAGCAACACTTTGGCACAGCCGAAAAGCCTGTTTATTTTGTTTTCCATGGAGGTAGCGGTTCGCCACAAAACCAGATCCGCGAAGCTATTAGTTATGGTGCGATCAAAATGAATATTGATACTGACCTGCAATGGGCTTTCTGGGAAGGCATCCTTGGTTTTTACAAAAAGAATGAAGGGTATTTGCAGGGCCAGTTAGGCAATCCGGAAGGAGAAGATAAACCTAATAAGAAATTTTACGATCCGAGGGTATGGCTCCGCAAAGCAGAAGAAAGCTTTTCCAAAAGACTGGAAATAGCTTTTGAAGATCTGAATTGCATTAACCGCAACGCCTGATCATAAGATACTATCTGATAACCTGTTATCAGGAAGTTTAATAAGGGACTGAAAGAATTGCCCGCTAAACTTTCCTCATAACAGGTTTTTTTATTTAATTCCTTCATTTCTTCGCTACGGTTATTCTTTGGGTACTCTCCTATCTTTGCCTGCTATTTGCTTTTATTATAATACTAACGATCATGCCTGCAACAACCAGGGAATTATTGGGAGATAAGGGGGAGTACCTTTTAACCCATACCTGCAAAACCATTGACAAGTCTGTACTCCATTTACCTTCCCCAAACCATATTGATGAAATCTGGACCGGCAGTAACCGGAACAACCAGGTATTACGCAGCCTGCACAGCTTATTGCATCATGGAAGGCTGGCCGGTACGGGATATTGCAGCATCTTTCCTGTAGACCAGGGTATTGAACACAGTGCCGGTGCTTCTTTTGCTCCCAATCCTATTTACTTTGACCCGGATAATATTATAAGACTGGCCATTGAAGGCGGTTGCAATGCAGTTGCTTCGAGTTTTGGCGTTTTGGGTATCATGAGCAGGAAATATGCACATAAGATACCATTTGTGGTAAAGATCAATCATAATGAATTTCTGAGTTATCCCAATAAATATGACCAGGCCCTTTTTGGATCGGTGAAAACTGCCTGGAATATGGGTGCAGTAGCTATTGGAGCCACCGTTTATTGGGGAAGTGCTGAAAGTGCAAGACAACTTAAGGAAGTTGCAGAAGCATTTGAACAGGCACATGAATTGGGTATGGCAACCATACTATGGTGCTACCTGCGTAATAACGCATTCAAGGTAGATGGCATAGATTATTCCACAGCAGCTGATCTCACCGGGCAGGCCAATCATTTAGGAGTGACCATCCAGGCAGATATTATCAAACAAAAACTGCCGACCAACAATGGTGGGTATAATGCTGTTAATTTTGGAAAGACGAATAAACTGGTCTATGATCAATTAACTACCGATCATCCCATTGACCTTACCCGCTACCAGGTACTAAATTGTTATAATGGCCGTGTTGGACTGATCAATAGCGGTGGGGAAAGTAAAGGAGCATCTGACCTTGCAGACTCTGTGGCTACGGCTGTCATTAACAAAAGAGCTGGAGGCATGGGCCTGATATTAGGCCGGAAAGCATTTCAAAGACCCTTTGGCGAAGGCGTACAACTATTGAATGCCGTACAGGATGTATATCTCGATGAGTCAATAAGCATAGCTTAAAGACCTGCAAATAAAGAAAGGCCGGTCGATAACCGACTTTCCTGTTTAAAGAAAAACTGTTTACTATTTTATTTTTAGTGCCAGTGATACCTGGTTGGAATTCAGACCATTACTCCTATTGTAATGACCGTATCTTAACTCCAAACTATTTAGTTTTTGAATCCCTAGTACACCTTTGGGTGGTGAGAGCCTGATGCCTGCGCCATAATAATTGCTGGTAAATTTCGAGAGATCATAGTCACTGGAAAAGAAAGTCTCACCAGGTTTGTGGGCGCCGTAGGGAGCGAAATAGTCAATACCATTTTGGGTATAATACCGGTAAAATGGACTTAGAGAAAAAAACGGGGTGATCTTTATAGGCGCTTCCAGGTCTATAGTGTGAGCAGCCAGACCCCAGTCATCCTGGTAATACCTGTAAAAAGAACGCAATATGACCTTGTCCCCAAAGAAATAATTAGCCCTTAATCCAAGCGGTATTTTAAAGCGATGATCTGGCAACGTTTCAGACTGTAAGGATCCATCGGTAAAATATACCCGCTGGTATTTTGTTGCCAATAGTCCATTTTGATAAGTTGGTTCAGCAACCAACAATACCTGAAGGTTTTTATTGACCACCTGCGATAGTGAAAGGGAGGCGCTGTAGGAATTCCTGGGTTCTGAAGGATAATCATCATGCTCCCGGTTATTCCCGGTATTTTGTCTCAATTCTATTGGCAATATGACCGACCATTGATCCAGGTAGGCCTGGAGCTTACCGGTGAATTCCCTGTTATTATCTTTTGAGGCCTTGGTAAAGCTGGTACCAATACCAATGGACCTGTAGTCAAATTCATTGGAAAAAGACGCATTCAATCCAAATGTTGTCTTTTTTTCTTCATTCTGAACACTCCAGGAAAGAGAGGGATATATTCTTGTATCGGCAGAAGAAGCCGAGGAAATAGTATAAGGATCTATTTTGTCAGATGAAGCAGAAGAATAATGGTCTACCCCCAGCTCAAAAGACAGGTTATGCTTCCTTAGTTTCTTATCATATTTTGAAAACTTCAATTCTATGGTGTTGGCAAAATCTGTAAGATCCTCTGTTCCAATACCACCTGTTACGGCTGAGTTATTACCATTTTGTTTATAATACCCTGAAACAAAATCTATTTCATCGAGTTGCAGTTTCCTGCTTTTGTAGGCAGTACTATCTGTATTTTGAGAAAATGCACTTAAGATCCCGATATACATGCCTATGGCCGTTAGCGTTAGCTTTCTCATGTTCCTGTTTTATAAATTAATTACATCCGCATCCACCACCCGTCTTACCGCCATTGGCACCGGAGGCTCCTTCTCTATACACCTGGAAGTTCATTTCAAACTTCTGCACTTTGCGAGCTGACAACTCCATTTCCGTATCATTGATCTTGTTCTTCTGGTATTCTTTTACAGACTGGCACGAGGTGAACAAAGCTGAACCTATTAAAAGACATATGCCTATCGCTTGCCATTTCATATATCGGTTATTTTTACATTGTTTGAAGTGTACAATTTATTGTTATCATCAATAATGATGCAAGCCAGTTCTTTTAACTGGTTGATCATATCCAGTCCCGCTTTTATACCCATCACTATTACAGGTGTTGTCATGGCATCAGCCAGTTCTGCACTGGGACTAACTATCGTAACACTTTTAATGCCAGAGACCGGGAAACCAGTTTTGGGCTCAATAGTATGTGAATATTTCTTCCCTCCAATGATGACAAACTTTTCATAGTTCCCCGAAGTTGCTACTGCTTTATTGCTGATAGCCAACTGGGAAAAAGGATGATATTTTGTATCCGGGTCTGCAATACCAACCGTCCATGGCTGTCCGTTAGGTTGGTTACCCAGCGTAGTTAGATCTCCAGCCGCATTAACCACTCCATTCAAAATGCCTTTTTCTATAAGCACCTGCCTGGCACGGTCTGCGGCATAACCCTTACCAATACCTCCAAAGCCTATACGCATACCCTTCTCCTTTAGAAAGATGGTACTTTCTTTCTCGTCAAGTATTATATTATTGTAATTGATCAGCCTTACAGATTGTTTGGCTTTTTGGGCATCCGGCAATGAGGTCATGGTAGTATCAAAGTTCCAGAAGGCTTTATCGATGGAACCATAGCTGATATCAAATGCTCCCTGGGTGAGGCGGGAAATCTTTTTGGAACGATAAATTAATTCAAAAACTTCTTTATCTACCTGTACAGGTCTGATGCCTGCCATGGCATTCACCTGGTTTGTCTGGCTGGAATCTTTAAAAGTGGTCAGTAATTGTTCAATGCGGCTGATCTCAGCTACTGCGGCTTCAATACATTCATCAGCAAAGGATTGGTCTGTATGGACAACCGTAATTTCAAAACGGTTGCCCATCAGCTTCAGTATCTTTTTATAGAGATTATTTTCTGTTAAATTAGCGGGCTCCATGAGCAACGCTGTTTACGTCCTCAATGAAAGTATCAGGGCTAATGGGAGCATAACCTTCCCAGGATTTTATAACCTTACCATTAGGATCTAACAATACCGTGTAAGGGAATTTTCCCCCAGGATTATATTTATCAGCTAATGATTCGTTCAATTTTGTTTGTTCCTTAGATAACTGGTTCTTTTTAAGACGGGGGAAGTCAGCATTCACCAATACAAGATTGCCAGAAGCATATTTGGTAAATGCCTCAGATTCAAAAATCTCTTTGTGCATCCGTATACATGGTCCACACCAGTCTGAGCCAGAAAAATTGACCAGTATATTCTTATGTGACTCTGTGGCTTCTTTTTTAGCCTGGTCTATATTAGAAAGCCATAATGAAGAGCCCGATAACATGGAACTTAGTAAAACTGCCAGAAGAATTTTCATGGTTAATCAATTTAGGATGAAGAATATGGTTAATTGGATCTTTTTTGAGGTATCTTATTGTTAGGGTTAGGCTTAGGGACTAATGCATAGGCTGGCCTGGGTCTGCGATAGCCTAATAAAAGTGATAATAATCGTCTTAGCATTAAAATCTTTTTGGAATGGTGAAAAAATAAATGGAGGGTATTATGTTTCGGATCATGTGCATGTCTATAACGTAATATTACGCCAGAAAAGTGTAGGATTTCGTTATAAAAAGACTAAGCCCTGTTATTTAACAAGGCTTAACTTATATCATAGGTTTTATTTAGAACTTATTAAGAATTTAATGCTGTTCGCAGATCTGATACATCTATTGGTGACAGCGCTGGATTGGTATAGCTTTCAACACTATCCGCAAACGCAGGATGAATAAATTCCATTTGCGAGGATGCTTTTCCCCTCAGTGATGAATGAAATTCTATGGCGCCTGTTTTCCGGGCCAGTTCCCCGATATTTTCCTTTCGCACACCACTACCCGGCATGATGATGATCCTGCCATTTGCAGCAGTAACCAGTTGCGTGACAAGGTCCAGTCCATCCATAACATTGGGTTTTTGACCAGAGGTCAGAATTCTTTCACATCCAAGTTTTATCAATTGTTCCATCGCCAGGAATGGATCATCACACCTGTCAAATGCCCTGTGAAATGTGATCCTAAGCGGATAGGCTTCCTCTATCAACCTGGCAGTTCTTTCCGTGTCAATATTTCCATCTTTGTTTAGCAAGCCTATAACCAACCCATCGCAACCTAATTCTTTACATTTTTTTACATCGTCCATCATTACCATGAACTCCTGTTCTGTATACAGGAAATCACCACCTCTGGGCCTGATGATAGGAAATAACTGGGTGGTAAATGCTTCCCTGCAATTACGGATCATGCCATACGATGGAGTTATACCTCCTTCAGAGAGTGCGGCACATAATTCAATACGGTCAGCCCCGCCATCCACGGCCGCCTTCGTGGTGACAAAATCATTGGTGGCTATTTCAAGTATAAAATGCACAGTTTATAATTTAAATGAAACTGGTTTGATTAGAATTACTATCAATTAATATATGCTCCTGGAATGGAAGACCTTACTACCTGCTTTCGTTTGAACGGCATAGGTAAATCCTTTTTGAAGTGCATAACCTCCAAATTCACCTTTAGTATTCATTGCTATAAATCCTACCTGCAGGTCTTTAGCACGATTGCCCCTTTTTTTTATGATGCGTTCTACCGCCTTTTTACAGGCTAGCTCCGGATTCATTCCCTGGCGCAGGTACTCTACAACGGTATGAGAACCGCAGATACGTACCACTTCTTCTCCTACTCCGGTTGAAGTCGCTGCTCCTGCATCACTATCTACAAACAATCCTGCTCCAATAATCGGGGAGTCGCCCACTCTTCCCCTCATCTTATATGCCATCCCGCTGGTAGTGCAGGCACCACTCAGGCCACCGTTTGCATCCATGGCGATCATGCCAATGGTATCATGGTTGTTTATTTGCCCGGGTTCATTTTTTTGCTCCAGTAATTTAGGAATGGTCATTGGGTCATACCTGGAATTTTTGAGCCATTCTTTATAGGCCTTTTCACTCTCAGGTGTCAGGAGGTTCTCCATTTTATAGCCGTTGGCGAGTGCAAACTGCAGGGCGCCCTCACCAACTAATTGCACATGCGGTGTTTTTTCCATTACCAGTCTTGCAATCTTAATGGGATGCATGATGCTTTCCAAAAACATTACTGCACCACAATCTCCATTTCCATCCATGATACAGGCATCAAGCGTTACCTTACCATCCCTGTCAGGCAAACCACCATATCCCACGCTTTGATCTGTGGGATCGCTTTCCGGAATCTGAACACCCGCTTCCACTGCATCCAATGCCTTACCTCCTACTCCTAATATTTTCCATGCTTCTGTGTTCGCTTTAACATTAGGCGCCCAGGTAGAAATCACGATCGGGTTATTTTTGACAGTAAACCGGCTATCCCCCGGAACAATTGGATTTTTTAATACAATTCCCAAAGAGCTCAATGCCGATGTGTGTAAGAATTTTCTACGTGTGAACATATTTTTATTATACGATGTTTGTATTAAATAATAGGGAACTGTGAAACTATTGAATTTTAAGAATAACCAAACAACCAGATGATGATTCTACTTTTTGAATTGCCAAATTTTAGTGACCCGGGAATACTTACCGCATTATTGACATTGACTGCACTTGAGATCATTCTTGGGGTTGATAATATTATTTTCATATCCATTGTATCCAATAAGCTACCTGAACATCAGCAGGGGAAAGCAAGAACATTAGGGCTGTTACTGGCTATGGTATTCAGGATTTTCCTGTTGTTAACCATTACCTGGATCATAAAGCTCACTACTCCGTTGTTCACCATTCCATTTATTAAAGACGATGGAGAGGCAATTGGAATCAGCTGGAAAGATATCATACTGATTGCCGGGGGTATATTCCTTATTTTCAAGAGCACACTTGAGATACACCAAAAGCTGAATGTCGCAAGTAAGCCTCATGGTACCATTGCTCCATCGGCCTTTAGATCTGTGATCATTCAAATTGTGCTGGTGGATGCCGTCTTTTCTTTCGATTCTATTTTAACAGCCATTGGACTGGTAGATAATGTACTCATTATGATACTGGCAGTGGTTATCTCGATGCTTATTATGATCTTTTTCTCAGGAGCCATAAGCCGGTTTATTAACAAACACCCAACACTACAGATCCTTGCTCTCGCTTTTTTAATTATGATTGGAATGATGTTGGTTGCAGAAGGATTTCACCAGCATATTAATAAGAGCTATATATATTCCGCTATCGCCTTTAGTCTTATAGTAGAGCTTATTAATATGCGCCTTAGAAAAAACAGGCAGCAGATCAATTTGAATGATACAGAGTTGTAAGTGTCATTTAGTCAGCTACTGTAGTTGGGCACCAGGTTTGATGTTTAAACACTGTTACTAAAAACAAAGTATGAAAATTGAAATAATATCGGGCAGCCCAAGGCAAAATAGTGCCACTAACAGGTTAGCCTTATTCCTTGAAAAAGAATTGACAGAAAATACAAACCACCAGGTTGGTTTGATAGATATCAGGAAATATCCTATGCCTGGCGTTCAAAAAGTCTTTACCACTGTAGAGGATACACCCGAGAAGTACAAAGAATTAGCAGGCAGGATGTTCGCTGCTGATGCTTTTATTATAGTAACTCCCGAATACAATGGTAGCTATTCTCCTGCCATGCAAAATATGTTTGATCATTTTCCTAAACAACATCATAAGGTTTTTGGTCTGGCAACAGCTTCACCGGGCGCATTAGGTGGTGTACGTGCAGCCATGCAATTGCAACAGTTTATCATGGCCTTGTTTGGAATAGCTTCCCCCTATATGCTCTTAACACCCCATGTTGATAAAAAATTTGATGTCGATGGAAATCTGACAGACCCAACCTTTCAAAAAGCTATTGATACTTTCCTTACAGAATTTATCTGGCTGTCTGAAAAATTGGTAACTGAGAAAGTTACTGCATAAACAGTACTGATGATAATCAGGACGTAACCCGGATTTCAATTCATCCTTTGTGTTATTACCAGACAAACAATAAAATGAATTATCATGACAACTATTTTACATAAAGCCAACACAAGAGGCCATGCCAATCATGGATGGCTTGACTCCTGGCATACATTTTCTTTTGCAGGATATCATGATCCTGAAAGAGTTCATTTTGGCGCCTTACGTGTATTGAATGATGATACGGTAGCCCCAGGTATGGGATTTGGAAAACATCCACATGATAACATGGAAATTATTTCCATTCCACTCGAAGGAGACCTTGAACATGGTGACAACATGGGTACAACAGCGGTCATCAAACAAGGAGATGTGCAGGTGATGAGTGCGGGTACAGGCATCATTCATTCGGAGAAAAACAAAAACTCCGATAAGCAAGTGAAATTCCTTCAAATCTGGGTATTTCCAAATAAGAAAAACGTTCAGCCGCGGTATGATCAAAAAAGCATTGGAACAGAGGAAAAACAAAACAAGCTAGCAACAATTGTTTCACCTGTTGGAAGCAATGAGGGCGGTGTGCAGGTGCACCAGGATGCGTGGTTTCACCTATCGAAGCTGGATGCAGGAAAAGAAATAACGTATGCAATCAAAAAGAAAGGAAATGGTGTATATGCCTTTGTTTTGGAAGGTAATTTGAAAGTAGGCGAAACAGAATTGAACCAAAGGGATGGACTTGGAATTAGTGACTCAGACTCATTTACAATTCATGCCCATACACCTTCTGAAATTTTATTGATGGAAGTCCCAATGATTTAACCTAACTAAGTTTTCAGAGTTTAATAAGAGCCTGTTTAGTCTTAAACAGGCTTTTCCATTCTTAGAAGTAATGGGACTTTGAAACTTTTCCCTAAAAAAGATGTGCAACTTTGATATTAAAGATCTGTATATGGAACAGCAAAATACATTTACACAGGCGCATGTTGACAACCAACTCTGGCTGAATGAACTACGATTTTACCGGGATGAAAATGAAATATTTCAAAAGCACCTGGATGGATTAATATTACGTAATACCAGTTTACAGGAGTCTGACGAGGCCATGTTTTTCCAAAACCAGTTTGCGCGCTTTGGCGACCTGATCACCAATATGGAAAATGAATTGTTAAGCGCCGGGGCTAAAATGTCCATGTACGCAAAGTCAGAACGTTCAGCCGATCTTGATAAGGTTATCGTGGCCGACCATTACCAGTTCAGGGATACAATTACTGGTTTCAAAAATGCTTATGAAGCGTTGAAAATTAAATTTAAAAAGTTTGAAACGGAGCTTTATTAGCTACTGGCAGATGCAATTGACAACAATCATAATAATTGCCAACAATGGTCAGTTGAAGGGGGTTGACTAAATAGTTGCTTTACATAATTAAACCGGACATTATGTACCAGACCGTTTCTATCCGTAGCCTTCACCTGGAATACCAGTTATGGGTTCGTGAATTGATCTTTTACAAGGAAGAAATCAAGATATTTGAAAGTCACCTGGAAGAACTGGTTTCAAGAAATACCAAGCAGGATGTACAGGTTCAGATCGAGCACTTTCAAAATCAATTTATTTGTCAGAAAGAAGTCATCGATATTTTAAAACACAAGCTCAATATTAGTGAAAGACAATTAGCCGCATTTGTTTATGATCTTTCGGGTGGTGTTATTGAAAGCGTTCGAATGGACAATCATTCAGACCTTAGAGAAGAAGTAATGACTTTTCGAAAATTATATAAAAAATTAAAAACTGATTTCAGGCATTTTGAAACTGAATGGATGTAAGTTTAAATAGAACTAATCTTTGAGCCTGTATTTTTAAAGCAATAATATTGCATCTCCCCTAATATGCTACTGCTACAGGTCTGACATTTTTGAAATCAAATAATTATTGTTGAATCTACACTTCCCTGAAAGCTGCTATAGCATTAGCTTATAGCTGATTGAACAATACAAGTTACCTGTTCTTATCTTTCTGAAATTGATAAATCAATAACTTAGGTGCTTTCAATTCAAATTATGAAGGCATTTTCCACACTCTATTTTTTTCTTGTAATATCTACTTTTTGTTCTGCCCAAACCAATACACTTGACAGTGCCTGGGTAAAGGATAACTATTACAAAATTGAAAAGATGATCCCGATGCGGGATGGCAATAAACTTTTCACGGCGATCTACATACCAAAAGACAGCTCAGAAAAGCACCCCATATTAATGAAGCGCACTCCCTATACCGCAGGACCATACGGAGAAGCAAACTTTCCTGGAGGTTTCTGGAACAGCTATTACAGGCTGTATATGCGTGAGAACTATATCATGGTGGTACAGGATGTAAGAGGAAAATTCATGAGTGAAGGGGATTATATCGATGTGCGGCCTTTTATTGCAGATAAAAAAGGCAACCAGGTTGATGAAGCCAGTGATACCTATGATGCTGTTGACTGGTTGGTAAAAAATGTGCCAGGAAATAATGGCCGTGTGGGTGTGTTTGGAATTTCTTACCCTGGTTTTTATTCCACCATGGCAGCATTGAGCGGGCATCCGGCGGTGAAGGCCGTGAGCCCGCAGGCACCGGTCACCGACTGGTTTATGGGTGATGATTTTCATCATAATGGTGTGTTCATGGCCATGGATGCATTCTCATTCTATTCAGGTTTTGGCAGACCACGTGTAAAGCCCTCCATGTCCGGCCTTCCTGGTTATGCCATGCCGGGCGCTGATAATTACGATTTTTACCTGCGTACAGGAGCCCTGAAAAACCTTACGAAGCTGATGCCTGAAACCATACCCTTCTGGAATGAATTGATGGCACATCCTAATCTTGATGAATGGTGGAAAGCCCGTAACACCAGGAATTTTGTACAAGAGATTCCCTCATCTACCAATACCCTTGTAGTGGGCGGATTGTTTGATGCTGAAGATTGCTTTGGTGCCTGGAACTTATATAAGGCCATCGAATCCAAGTCAAAAAATAATAATAAGCTGGTCATGGGTCCATGGTTTCATGGTCAATGGGGAGGTCGTGGAAATGGCAGCAGTTTAGGAAATATTCGTTGGGATGCTAAAACTTCTGAATGGTACCAGGATAATGTGGAAGTACCTTTTTTCAATTATTATCTGAAAGATAAAGGATCAGTAAAAGACCTTGCTGAAGCAACAGTTTTTTTTACTGGCGAAAATGCCTGGCATAAACTGCAACACTGGCCCCCGGCTAATACCGCTCAACAGGAATTATACCTTCAACCCAATGGTAAGCTTGGTTGGGAAAAGCCAACAATTGGAATGCCTTACACCGGATATACCAGTGATCCTTCCAAACCTGTTCCCTATACTGAAGATGTTCATGCAGACAGAACACGTGAATATATGACCGACGATCAGCGGTTTGCCGCCCGCAGGCCGGATGTTATTGTATTTGAAACACCTGTATTGGAAAATGACCTGACACTTGCAGGGCCATTAAATGCACATTTATTTGCTTCTTTATCAACAACAGATGCAGATTTTGTGGTAAAACTGGTAGATGTTTTTCCAGATAATTTCAGCTATGCTGATCAACCATCCCTACCTTCTTATCCTATGCAGGGATATCAAATGCTGGTGAGAGGAGAAATAATGCGGGGGAAATTCAGAAAGTCTTTTGAAAAGCCAGAACCATTCAAGCCGGGTAAAGTGGAAGAGGTCAGCTTTTCCTTACCGGATATTGCACATACATTTAAAAAAGGACACCGGGTCATGGTGCAGATTCAAAGCAGTTGGTTTCCACTGGCAGACAGAAATCCACAGAGGTTCGTGAATATTTATGAAGCCAATGATGCAGATTTTCAAAAAGCGGATATCAAAATCTACCATTCATCCAGCTATCCATCCGGCATCGGTGTACCAGTTATGAAATAAGGCCACCTATTAATAAATATTGAACCTTTATTATGAGAATCAACATTAAGTCTCTCCTTTTTTTGTTCGCGTTATTATCCGGAGTTGTTGGCACTGCACAAAATAATTTGATCATTCCGCAACCTGTAAGTATGAGCATACTGAAAGGTAATTTTATTATTTCTCCCAAAACAGTGCTTGTTGCCAATGATGCGGAAGATGGTAAAGCCATTCAATTTTTTAATAGCTACCTGAAAAAGGTATATGGTTTTAGTTTACCAGTTTCAAAAAAGACGGTCAAAGGATCCATACAATTAACGACAAGAAAATTTATTAAAGCCCCGGACAAGGATGCGTATTCTCTTGAGGTCAATAAAAACGGTATCCTCATTGAAGGTGATACTTATGCGGGCACATTTTATGGCATCCAAAGCCTGATTCAATTACTTCCGGTGAATGGTGTTGATCCGGGTAAAACAAAAATAAAGACTGGTCAGTCTCTGACAGTACCCTATGTAACAATTAAAGATTACCCGAGGTTTAATTACAGGGGAATGCACCTTGACGTGGCTCGGCATTTCTTTCCCATATCATTTATTAAAAAGTACATTGACTATCTAGCCTTGCATAAAATGAATTTTTTCCATTGGCATTTGACTGACGACCAGGGCTGGCGCATAGAGATCAAAAAATATCCCCTGTTGACAAAGGTAGGTGCATATAGAAACGGGACGATCATCGGGCGATATCCGGGCACGGGTAATGACAATACGCACTATGGTGGATTTTATACTCAGGAAGAAGTGAAGGACATTGTTCAATATGCTACCGACCGGCATATAACAGTTATACCAGAGATTGAAATGCCGGGGCATGCTTCTGCGGCTATTGCTTCCTATCCCTGGTTAAGTTGTTTCCCTATGGAAGAAACCATCATACCCTCCCATCCTTCTGAGTTGAGCAAATCTACCAGAGGAAAAAAAGTGCAGGAGACATGGGGTGTATTTGATGATGTTTTTTGTGCGGGTAAAGATTCAACTTTTCAATTTTTGCAGGACGTAATAGACGAAGTGCTGCCATTGTTCCCTTCAACATACATTCATGTGGGAGGTGATGAATGTCCCAAATCCAACTGGAAGCGTTGTCCACAATGCCAGGCAAGGATGAAAAAAGAAGGTCTTGCCAACGAACATGAGTTACAGAGTTATTTTATTCAAAGAATGGAAAAATACCTGAATGAAAAAGGCCGCACTCTAATAGGCTGGGATGAGATCCTGGAAGGTGGTTTGGCCCCCAATGCCTGGGTAATGAGCTGGAGAGGTGAAAAAGGTGGCATTGATGCTGCAAAGCAACACCATAATGTGATCATGACTCCAGGTGAGTATGTGTACTTTGATCATTCACAGTCAAGGAATGAAGATTCCATAACCATTGGTGGATATGTACCATTGGAAACTGTTTATAAATATGAGCCTATTCCCGCTGAATTGGATAGCACTGAATCGCAATACGTCAAAGGAGCGCAGGCAAATGTCTGGACGGAATATATACACTATCCTTCCAGGGTGGAATACACGATCTTTCCCCGTATGAGTGCCCTTTCAGAAGTTCTGTGGAGTCCTAAGGACTCGAGGTCATGGAGCAAGTTTGAGGCCCGCCTTCCACTGCAGTTCAGGCGTTACGAATCATGGGGATCTAATTACAGCCAGGCATATTATGATCTTGATGCTCAATTAAAACCTGGCTCAAACAATACGGTAAATTGGATTATAGTCCCTAAAAAAAGAAACACTATAGTCAAGATTTCAGGACCAGGCAATAGCGTTCACTATTTTTCTACTGATAGCACCAGTTTTTTACTCAGTGCTCCTGGAATATATAGCGCTCAACAGGTATCCAAAAAACCTATGGCAAAATCCGAAAAGGATAAACTGATTGGCCGGGCTATTAAGGTGGAATATTTTGTAAACAAGGCAACAGGCAAACCAATCAGCATTCAAACACTTCCTAATAGTAAGTACCCTGGTCAAAGCGGTAGTTTTAGCCTCGTGAATGGAGTATACTCTGATAAAGGTTTAAGCTACCCTGATTGGATGGGTTGGGTAGGTGATGACCTGGAAGCAACGATAGACCTTGGAAAAATCCAATCTGTTTCAAGTGTAAGAATGCACACGCTGGAACAAAATGGAAGCTGGATCTATCTGCCAAAACATGTTGAAGTAATGGTCTCAACTGATGGAAAGAATTTTACAAGCCAGGGAAGATCCACCGAATTTAAAACTGATACATTGACTATGGGTTGGATCACCGTAACATTTGCTCCAACCAATGCCAGGTACATAAAATTTATCGCAAAGAACTATGGAGATATTCCTGATGGCCAGGCTGGTGCAGGAAATAAAGCGTGGTTATTTGCAGACGAGATCCAGGTATTTTAAAAATAGGCAAACGATTGCACAACGTTGCAAAATCATTGCTATTCACAGGAATGACATTTTTTGCAGGTGGGCAACAATAGGATGCGAACACAGAAAAATATTTCTACACCCGTATCTTTAGCAGCCAAAACCAATGTTTGATTTGAAATGACAGATATTAATTTAATAGACGCGTTTGAAAGAATTCCGGTAAAGATCTTTGATGGTGCAGTAGAAGGATCAAAATTTGCAGCCGCAGAAATCGCAAGACTTATCCGTGATAAACAATCAAGAAATGAGAATTGTGTATTAGGGCTGGCTACAGGATCAACACCCAAAAGCCTGTATGTAGAACTGGTGCGCATGCACAAAGAGGAAGGACTAAGTTTTAAAAATGTCATCACATTCAACCTCGATGAATATTATCCTATAGAAAAAGATGCCTGGCAGAGTTATAATAATTATATGCACAGGCATTTATTTGATCATATCGATATTGATCAGGACAATGTCAACCTGCCCAACGGTGAATTGCCAAAAGAAGAGATCAAAAAGCACTGTGCCGAATATGAAAAAAAGATAGAAGAAGCCGGAGGTATTGACCTCCAGGTATTGGGCATTGGAAACAATGGACATATTGGATTTAACGAACCCGGTTCCAGCATTTACTCCAGGACAAGGCTCATTAACCTTGAGAATTCTACACGCCTGGCCAATGCATATGAGTTTGCCAATATCTCTGAGGTGCCTAGGCTGGCCATTACGATGGGCATCAGCACCATCTTAAAAGCCAAGCGTATTATATTACTCGCCTGGGGTCCTGCCAAATCCGAGGTCATTCAACGATCTGTGGAAGGTGCTGTTAGTGAAAGCGTGCCTGCCAGTTTATTACAGCAGCATAGCGATTGTACATTCATCGTGGACCAGGTGGCCGCATCTGATCTCACCCGGTTCAAATCGCCCTGGCTAACAGGAGAAATAGAATGGACTTCGGCAATGATCAAAAAAGCCGTGGTAAACATGGCACTGAAGCTTAAAAAGCCTATTCTCTCGCTCACCAATAATGATTACAATGAATTTGGTTTGGGAGACCTTATCGTTGAAGAAGGCGATGCCTATGAGATCAATTTGCAGGTTTTCTATTTATTAAGAGACTCTATAACAGGATGGCCTGGTGGCAAACCCGATGCCCAATTACCCACCCACCCTGAACGCTCTGAGCCTTTTCCCAAAAGAGTTGTCATCTTCTCCCCTCACCCCGATGATGATATCATCAGTATGGGTGGCACCTTTCAACGATTGAAAGACCAGGGTCATGATGTGCATGTAGCTTACCAGACTTCAGGTAATATCGCTGTAACAGATGAATTCGTTACCAGGTTTCTTGACTTCGCAGTTGGTTTTGAGGAAATTGCTGGTATCGATAATGACAGATCTGGTAAAATTCTGGATGAAGTCAGAAACTATCTCTCCAGGAAGAAAACCAATAGCATTGACACGCCACAGATACGGTCTATTAAAGGCCTGATCAGGAGATGTGAAGCCAGGGCCACCTGCAGGTATGTTGGTATACCTGAAAAGAACATTCATTTTCAGAACCTGCCTTTTTATGAAACAGGAACCATAGAAAAGAAACCTATGGGTGAAAAAGATGTGGAGCTCACGGTAGCTTTATTACGGGAAATAAAACCGCACCAGTTGTTTTGTGCCGGCGACCTTGCCGACCCGCATGGAACCCATAAGGTTTGCCTGGATGTGGTACTGGAAGCATTAAAGCGAATAAAAGCCGCTGGTGATCCCTGGATCAAGCAATGCTGGCTTTGGTTATATAAAGGAGCCTGGCAGGAATGGAATATTGATGAAATAGAAATGGCTGTGCCCATGAGCCCGGATCAGGTCCTGAAAAAGCGTTATGGGATATTCATCCACCAGTCGCAAAAAGATATGGTTCCTTTCCAGGGTAGTGATTCGAGGGAGTTCTGGCAAAGGGCGGAAGAAAGAAACGCTGCCACTGCCGATTTGTATGCACAGTTAGGCCTTACGCATTATGCTGCTATTGAAGCGTTTGTACGGTGGAGTTATTGATTTTAAGCTAAATAAAGATTAAAAGTGCCCTGTATGATCTGGCGCAGCCATGTTTATCAGGGCCATTATTTTATTTTGCACAAAATTTCAAGTGGATCTATCACCAACCTATAAGGGACCTACATGGGCTGAGAGCTTAAAGGATGATGCCTTTAAGGTCAAATTGTACGTGGGGATCATTTTATTAGGGGTGGTACTTGTTAGTTTTCCTTTTTTCTTTCAGCATATTGAATTAAGGGATGGAGCCATGTTGAATGACTGGGTGCTTGACCAGTTACAACCCAGGGATGTTTCCATACCTATTTTTGCCATCATATGGTCCATGACCATTTTCATCCTGGTAAGGAGCGTGCAGAACCCCACGATATTTCTAACATTCATGTATGGGTTTATTCTGCTTTCTCTCAGCCGTTTTATAACCATTTCGCTCGTACCCCTTGATCCGCCCCATAACCTGATACCGCTTATCGATCCAATCTCCAATTCGTTTTACGGTAAGTCATTCATAACAAAGGACCTATTCTATTCCGGCCATACATCGGCACAGTGTCTAATCTTTTTGAGTTTTCGTCGAAAACTTGATAAGCTGATTGCACTTTTCTGTACTATTGCAATTGGCTTTTTAGTGCTGGTTCAGCATGTACATTATACAATTGATGTCATTGCTGCACCGGTATTTACAATCATTTGCTTTTACATCGCAAAGAAAATTGTAAATTCGAAGCCAATATCAATTATAGAACCGATTGAACGTTAACAGATTATAGAAGATTGGTTAATTGATTTAACACTTAAATGCCTTGAAAGGAAAATAAAAGTACAAGCCATGAACAAACTGCAAGTACCGAATTACACTCTTACGGATAAATTGACAGAAGAACAATTGAGTTTCTTCGATAAGAATGGATTGATCATTTTCAAGAAATTCATTACCAGGGAAGTGGTAGATCTGTTCATTAAAGAAACACAGAGAATAGAAAAAGAGTGGTTGGATGCAGGCCTTGATAAGGTCAATGGAATTCCTTTAAAATTTGGAAAGGACGAGCATGATAATAAAGTTATCCAAAGGCTTTGCTTTGTATCGCAGCACAGCCCTATTTTACATGAATTTTTACAGGACCCCCGTTTACAAGCATTAACTGACCTCGTACGTCCATACGAAGGCCGTATTGGTGAGGATGAAAAAGACGGACTTGTTTTAAATAATTATATACGCACGCCTAATAGTGCTTTCTCTCAAATGGGTTGGCATACAGACAGCCCACGTGATCTTTTCCTCGGCCAGCGCATCATGCCCATGCTGAATGTAGGAATCCACCTGGACACCGTTCCATTTGAGAATGGAGGTTTAAGAGTGCTTCCTGGTACACATAAGCAGGGAATGCTTCGTTTATTGTTTGGTAAAAAATACTTTATCGACCATAAGCCTGATCCACGTGAAGTAGGTCTTGACATAGAGGCTGGCGATCTTACCGTGCATGATGGACGTTTATGGCATCGCGTGCAGCAATCACCTTATTTTGGTGAAAAGAGCCGCCGCCGTGTTATGTATGTTCCTGTTGTTACCGGTAAGTATATGCCAAAAGATAAAAACAGCAAGACACCATTCTACCATAGATTTGCGTCAACTGTTCAGAATTAATCCTATAACATGTCATTTGCTTTAGTCACAGGTGCCAGTAAAGGCATAGGGAAATCTATTGCCCTTGAATTAGCCTCAAGAAAAACGGATCTTTTATTGGTGGCACGGAATGAAGAACTTCTCCGCTCCCTTTCTGAAAAAATCCGGAATGAATATGGCGTGAACTGCCATTACCTTTCATTGGACCTTTCAGCCCCCCACGCCCCTCAACAGGTTTATAACTGGTGCCGGTCAAATGGATATGATGTCAATATATTGGTAAATAACGCAGGGTATGGTTTGAGCGGTGCCTTTGACAAATATTCTCTGGAAGATCACCTGAATATGATGCAGCTGAATATGAATGTGGTGGTTGAAATGACATATCATTTCCTGCCAGATTTAAAAAAACATCCACGAGCCTATATATTGAATATAGCTTCATCTGCTGCTTACCAGGCTGTTCCCTTTCTAAGTGCCTATGCAGCTTCCAAATCGTTTGTATTGCAGTTCTCCAGGGGCTTGCACCTTGAGCTCAAAGGCACGACTGTATCGGTTACCTGTGTTAGCCCGGGGGCTACAGATACTTCCTTTGTTGACCGTGCCAACATAGGAGCCAAAGGCCTTGAACTGGCTGGAAAATTCAATATGAAGCCTGCTGAAGTAGCCAAAATTGCTGTTAATGCTATGTTTAAAGGAAAGACAGAAGTTATTACAGGATTTTTAAATAAGGTAGGCGCGGCACTGGCCTGGCTGTTACCTAAAAAAACAATTGAGAAAGCTTCTGCAAAAATTTATCAATAAGATCCTGATCGAACTGTTTCCTTTTATTTTTTCCCCTATATTTGCCACCCGAAATAAATGGCCCCGTAGCTCAACTGAATAGAGTATTTGACTACGGATCAAAAGGTTCCAGGTTTGAATCCTGGCGGGGTCACTAAAAAAGGTTCTACAAAAAGTAGAGCCTTTTTTTATGCTTGTTACTTATTATAATGCTGAAAATGTAATCTTCAATTATTGCTTGAGCTTATTTTAAATTAGGCAAAATTTTTTTTAAGAATTCTTATTGAGCTTTCATTGTAATTATCCAGGGACCACCTGCATTTTGCTGGCCGGCAAGGTCGCCATCTGTACTGCCGGCAGCTCCCACCACCACGTAACTTCCATTGGCACGCTGAAAAACAACACGGGCTACCTCACCACCCGATCCACCAAGTGCGCGTTGCCATTGCTTGTTACCAACCTTGTCCAACTTTACCAACCAGGCATCTTCCCCACCATGATTACCGCTTACATCACCATCATTACTGGAAGTTAATCCCGCCAGCATATAACCACCATCCTGGGTGGGTAAAATGAAATAGGATATATCATTATCAGATCCACCAAGAGACTTTTGCCATAATAACTTTCCTTCTTTATCAATATTGACCACCCAGGTGTCGAAATTACCGTGATTAACACCCACATCGCCATCATTGTTACTTTTGGTATCACCGGTTATTATATAACTATGATCCATGCCTGTGGTGATGGAATATATCATTTCACTTCGGCTACCTCCAAATGCTTTGGTCCACAACAGGTTCCCATCTTTATCCATTCTTACTACCCATCCATCCAAACTACCGACGTTCATTCCCCAGCCTGGGTGGTAACCGCTAACATCCCCATCCTGGCTGTTTGTCCAGCCGGCCATGAGGTAGCCTCCTTCGGAACTTTCAATAATTGATAATGCTCCTTCACTACCGGTTCCACCCAAAGTTTTTTGCCAAAGTTTATTTCCGTTTCTATCAAGCTTTATCACCAAGGCATCAGTGCTTCCATGATTATTAATAACGTCTCCATTAGTACTGCTGGTTTGACCTGCAAGTATAAAGCCTCCATCGGAGGTTTCTATAATGGAAGCCGCCATATCGTTAGCTGACCCACCTAATGCATGTTGCCATACTTTATTTCCATTTGGGTCAATATTTACCACCCAGGCATCACTGTTACCGTGATTACCTGTAATGTCGCCATCAGTACTGTAGGTATATCCTGCAATTGCAAATCCTCCCTCCCTGGTGGATGCAATAGCATCAGCACCGTCCAAGGCAGATCCACCAAATGTTTTTTGCCACTTCACTTTTCCCTGCATATCTAACTGGAGTACCCACGCATCCGAATTGCCAGGATCTCCGGTTAAACTTTTACCGATTCCTGCAAGCACATATCCTCCCTCCATAGTCCTGGCAGCTGCATAAACCTGGCTTGAGACAGAGTTGCTATAAACAATATTAAAATCGGGTTCAGATATAACAGAAAGTGGTTCATCCTGTTTTCGGCAGGCCTGGAGTGCTATTATAAGCAGAAGCAGAAGAATAGAAGATTTCTTCATAATGTTCTTCAACTTTAAAATGAATGTAATAATATATTTTACTGAGGACAATGACGGTTATCATTGAAAGTGCTGATAGATAAGTATGTAATAGCACCTCTTCATTGGTCTAAACTGCTCTATTAATTCTTCCAGGCTTAGTAATTTTATAGAACATAAATTTTTTAAAATGGAAACAAATACTGCCAGTACCAGGATGCAGGGCTTTGTTACCCTGTTTGATTATCATACGCGCTTTTTTACCAGGGCATTGGATGGTATATCTGCAGAAGATATGCATAACAGGTTAAATACACAGGCTAATCACCCCGCATGGCTGGCAGGTGCATTGGTGCAACAGCGTTTTTTAATGGCTTCAGAAACAGGAACCGGCCAGAAACAAACCGGCGAAGACCTGTTTAAAAATAATAAGGGTATACAGCCAGGAGTGCAATATCCATCCAATGCAGCATACCTTAAGGACTGGGAACGTATTACACCAGAAGCATGCCATGCACTGGTGAGCATTGATGATCAAAAGCTGGATAGCGAGGTGGATATGGGTGGAATGAAAATGACCTATTATGATTTGATCAGTTTCACCATTTACAGGGAAGCCAATATGATCGGTCAGCTGGCATTGTGGCGCAGACTCCTGGGTTACCCGGCAATAAAATATGATTAGGCAATTACCTGTTCAAAAGGGGTTCTACCCTATTTGTTGTGCGCGTTGTGTGAGGAGGTTATTGTTGAATGCTCTCAGCTTTGATTACTCGCATTTTTTTGTCCAGGAAAAAAAAGAACCAATAGGGATGATTATCCTGGGAAACAGGCTTGAGACTTCCCTTACTAACTTTTTCAGCCACCTGGAATTTATGTTCCATGATCCATGAAGTTTCTGAGTGATCTTCCTTTAGGGGTTTAAGGTCACCAAAACTTTCGGGAAAATAAGGCTGGTCTTTGAAGAGCTTAGCTCTCAGGTAGTCCTGGATATTTTCATGTGCCAGCTGGCTGGCAGAGCGGTTTACCTGGGCATGTACCATTAAAGGAAATACCAGGAATAATAGTATTATTCGCATTAGCAGGCGTTTTATGAATTATTCCCAGGAGGAAAAGTAGTGGTGGTAACATTAAGTTATTCCTTTTTCGATTATAATGAAGATAAGATGGATGAAAGGTGCTTTACAGACCATTCCCGGTTATGTACCAGGGATAAACGTAAGGTTCAGCCAAAATTATCATCACCCCAAATGTTACCTTTGGGAAACTTTTCTATCAAGGATCTGTAACAGTTAAAACCTTTGTTCGAATGAAACACTCACCGGAATTCCTGCAATTAGTAGATGAAGTAAAAGACCAGGTAAAAGAAGTATCTGTGGAAGAAGCACGGCAGCAACAACATGGCGGAGCTTTGCTGATAGATGTAAGAGAGGATAATGAATGGGAAGCGGGTCATGCTACCAATGCCATTCACCTTGGCAGGGGCATAATTGAAAGAGATATCATAGAAAAGGTCCCCAATAAAAACGCGGAGCTTATACTGTATTGCGGCGGTGGATTCCGCAGTGTGCTTTCTGCCTATAATCTCAAGAAGATGGGCTATACCAATGTATTTTCCATGGCCGGGGGCTGGAGAGCATGGAAAGATGCAGGCGCCCCTGTTGAACAATAATGACCCGGTTATTATTTGGAAGTGCCGGCAATAACTATGCGTTTGCCCTTATACGTTACACTATAAACTATTAATGCAAGTGTAACCGATATTGCTCCTGCAGCACATATTCCATTCCATTGTGCCCTGTCCCAGACCCACAAACCTATGGCCGATCCAAGGGAAGTGCCGATGAAGCTAACAGTCATGAATACGGTATTCAGGCGGTTTCGGGCAGCAGGCTCCAGGGCATATACCCTCGCCTGGTTAGATACATGCACGGATTGCTGTCCCAGGTCCAGTAAAATAATTCCCACCACCATCCCGGTAACGGTGGTGCCTAAAGTATAAAAACAAATAAAAGCACCACCAATTATCAAAAGACCATAGCCAATGGTCACCCTCGGGTTTCCCGTATCTGCAGTCCCTCCTATTAGCGGCGCGATCATTGCTCCGGCCACTGCGGCCAGGCCAAACAATCCTATCTGGTCTGACTGGAAATGAAAAGGTGCATTGGAAAGGTATAGAACCATCGTTGTCCAGAATATGCCAAAGGATGAAAAGGTAAGTGCATTGATAAGCGATGCTTCCCTAAGTATGGGCTCTCTTTTAACTAACCTGACAAGAGACTTCATCAGTGAACCATATGTCCCGGAAAACTGTGGTTCAGCCTTCGGAAATATAAGACTCATAGCCACCAGTAATACGGATGTAATGGCAGCCGCTATCCAGAACATAGCCCTCCAGCCCAGCCAGGCACCAATGAACCCGCTAAATGACCTGGACAATAGGATGCCGATCAATAACCCGCTCATAACAGTTCCTATGATCTTTCCCCTTTTGTGAACGGGTGAAAGGTGGGCGGCAAGTGGCAGGATCAATTGTGGTACAATGGAAGTGCACCCTATGAGAACAGCGGCAATATTCAGCATCAGCAATGAAGTGGACAATGCTGCCATGATCAATGCGGCAACTGCGAGAGAGGTTGTAAAAATGATCTGCTTTCTTTTTTCCAGCATGTCGCCAAGGGGCACAAATAATAACAAGCCAAGGGCATAACCGATCTGGGTAAAAAATGTAATGGTGCCGGCCTTGCTTTCAGCCACTCGAAATTCCTTGCTAATTAAAACTACCAGGGGCTGGCAATAATATATATTAGCAACGATCAATCCCGTGCATAAGGCCATGAATAATACCTGCCATGGCCTGAGTGTGTCTTTTCTCATATAAGCCTGCAAATGTAAGGCACCATGGAGCCAACATTTAAATTGGCGGAATTAACCTGACAAAGAGTTTAACGGATACAGAATGCTATGTTAATGGTACAACAGTTCTTTTTGCATTGCTTTCAAATGCAGCCTCAATGATCCGGATCACTTGTAAACCGTCCAGGGGAGCAACCGGTGCATCCTTATTGTTTCTTACAGCTTCATAGATGCTATTATAATATTCCATGTAGTTTCCTGTAAGTGAGGACACCTGTTCCCGTACAACCTTACCATTAATTTCTGTATGCAGTAAACCTTTCTCGGTTCCAGGTTCAACTCCCCAGCCGGGGCTTCCCGGTAATATATTCTGTAATAGCGCATTTTCCTGCACATCCGTTCTTTGCTTTATAAAGCTTCCTTTTGATCCATGGATGATATAACCGGGTAAGAGCTCCCTGACTAGGTAATTAGCTTTTAGCCGCACTCTTTTATTATTGTAGTACAATAGCAATTCGAAATAATCATCTACCTGCGAATTGGTTCTGATCATCCTAATATCGGCAAATACTGCTTCCGGGAAACCAAATAACTGCAGTGCCTGGTCTATGAGGTGAGATCCAAGATCATACAATGCCCCCGTACCTTTTACAGCAACCTCTTTATGGGTTTTGGGGCTTAATTCATTTCTAAACCTGTCAAAATGAAATTCTGCCTCATTGATATGGCCAAGTATCTCATCGTTAAGTACTCTTTTGATCGTTTTAAAATCGCTGTCAAATCTCCGGTTGTGGTAAACCGACAGTAGCTTTTTCTTTTCATTTGCCAGCATGATTAACTGTTTGGCTTCATCAACTGTAACTGTAAATGGCTTTTCTACTATTACATGTTTACCTGCCAGAAGTGCCTGCCTGGCATATTCAAAATGAGTAATGTTGGGTGTATTGACAATAACCAATTCTATTGAGGTGTCGGAAAGAAGTTCTTCCAATACGCGGAAAGTTTTGATTTCCGGGTATTTTTCAATGGCTTCATTTTTAGTTCTTTCCCAGATTCCATATAATTCAAAGCCCTTATGGACATGTAAAAATGGTGCATGGAAGAGCTTTCCACTCATGCCATAGGAAAGTATAGCAGTTCTAATGGGAGTCATTGCTTGTTTTTAAGTTGTAATGAGTATATATCAGTCATTTATCTGCGAAAGCATCTTTTAAAAATGCTTAGGCCGCATTTGATGCAATGAAGTTATTATTTATATATACATGTGGTTGGGCATCGTAACTTGTTTTCCATGGAATGCAGTACGGGCAATGGTTTTAAATTTTGACCTGCCACTTCAACATTGTATTTCCTTCCATAATTTGACCAGCGCTAACACTGCTGCTAATCTATTTTTACACCATCAGAAATAATAAAAAGGTTGAATTTTCAATAAACTTAGAATCAACCTTTCCAAATTTGATCTAAAGTTTCTCTATTCATATAGCAAGCAATCGTTAGCGCCCGCTGTTTCTACAGTGGGTTTTTTTTGCTTTTATATGCCTGGCAATTACCTGTACGATGCAAGTATATTTAAATTATGTTAAAACCCTTATTGAAAAACCTTTACTAAAAAAGATTGGACATCGTAGGAAAATGGCCTAAGATCCTTTACCAATAAGGGTTCCATGCGTTGAATGCAAGCTTCGGTATTGTAAAGAGTAATAAGATCTGGCTGTAAGGACATCGGGCTCCTTATTATTTTTACGTCGGAAATAATTACACCTGCAGCGCGGATATTTTAATAGCTCACTGAGTCTTCGACTGTTTCTCCAACCTGAATTTAATTATTATGAAAAATATAAACAGCCAGCAACCAACAGTGTTACCCGCCAGGGCATTAACTATTTCTGAATTTTTGCATGCCAGTTATCCTGAAATGGATAACAGCATAAATAACTTCAGGATCATGGAGTTTACTGCAATGAAATTTAACGAGCTCAGCCAGAGAATAGGCAGAAGATTTTCTTTTGATGATAACGGTGGAGGCTACCAGGGTTTGTAATTGGTTTATTGCTGTACCCTACTTTTAATCTCTTTCAGTCAATGTTTCTTTACGCTGTTGTTCTGCTATTGCTTCTTTATCCGGGTGCTTTTTCCTTTGTTTTCTTTATCAGCGAAACTGGTAGAACAGTCCAAATTGCCATACTGAATTTTTTACATCTCCCCTGCCCTTCGTTATATCACTTAACCCCAGGTTATACCTTGCGTCGATACCCAGGCCGGTATGCGATAAAAACCCTAATCCAAAAGCCCAACTAAGATCGCTTTGCTTGATCTGGTTCTTGATATCATATTCTATCCCATCGTTATCTTCAAACTTGGCCGATACCAGTGCCCCTACCTGTGGTCCCGTTTCCAGTCTTAATCCACCTCTGCCTAAATACTGAAGCAGGAATGGAATATTGATATAATCTATTTTGTCAGTTCCATTGTTAAAGCTTGCTCCCTGGGTGGAAAAAACTATTTCAGGTTGAATGGCCAGCCTTGGATTTAAGGTGTGAATATGTACAAGCCCCCCTATATGAAAGCCGGTTCTTGAGCTGTTGCTATTAATATTGCCATTATAGCCGGCAAGATTTACACCACCTTTTATTCCCACCTCAACATTTCCCCGCTGTGCAATTCCTGCTACTGAAACCAGGCTGGCTACTAAAAACATAATGGCTTTATTCATAATTATTTGATTCTTTTTATTGATTCAGCAATTTTAATACCATTGACATTATTTGACATTCATCTCCATCAATTCTGTCAAAAAAGCGGCTATATCTCCAGTTCATAATTCCACAATCCTAAGGTTCCTTTCATATAAATTGGTTTCCTGAAGAGCGATGGTTCTTCCAATACCCATACATATCTTCCATTGCTATAATCTCCAAACGCCCTTTCTTCCATTGTTAATTGGTTGATAACGGCATCGGACATATGCAATGATTCCACTTTTATAACGTCGGTGAGTTGTACTTTTCCAATAATAGCTCCAAATGGCAATTTTGAAAAATCAGTAATGTATTTTGAAAATGGAGGTTCCAGCGCTAACATTGCTCCAGACTGGCCCATGCTTGCATGAATCAACAGGTCCCCCCGGTGCTTTGTAGACCAGGACCTTGTTTCCAGTTTTTTTAAGCCCATGACCGTTAAGCTGGCCCAGGGTTGCAAAAAACTCAACACTTTCATGGTAGCATTTTATTTATCGAAAATGCGGTTCAGCAAACCAGCAAGGCGAATACCACCCTTCAGTAATTGTTCATTAAGTTGCTGCACATGATTGTAGTTGTATTCATAAGACAACCTTGGATTAGTGCCTGAAATTTCCGCTTGAATTTTTTGAGCCTGGCTGTAAGAATCATACAACCATTCAGCAAGCGGTTGCTTTTTCCAGGTTTTCAATTGGGTAGCCGTTGGAAAATTTATAGCTTTTATATACTCGGTATAACTTAATTGCTGGTATTCTATAAGGTGTTCGTCCCAGACCCTGTGCAGGTTGGATGGTGTATTGAACCAATTCAATTTAATATCATTGCCACCCGTTGTCCCAACAGGGCTCACATGCAAGGGCTGGCTCATGTCTTCTGCAATATGTATGAGCAACTTCAGGTACATGACCTTTTTGTCTTTCTGAAGGTTCTTTTTTTGTAATTCCTTCACCAGGAAATTCAATTTTGTATAGGCATCAGTGGCTGTATCCTTTTTCAGGTAGTCCTGCATTTGAGCATAACTAAGATCTTTTTCAAAATTCACATAGTGCCAGGGACTGATATAGCGGTAACTGGTATCAGATTTTATAAAGTCAGCCCAGTTACTGGCCATGGCGATAGATTCATGTCCCAATATATTGCGAATGGCCAGCCTTGTTTTAGCTGTCAGGTAATTTTCAGCAATGCCTCCAACGATCCTGTGACCTAACATGCCCCAGGCCATGGATTGAAAAGGGAGATAACTAAACAGGCTGGTAAAAAGAAGTACGGTCAATAATTTTTTGCGCATAGGTAAATGAATAGAGCTGTAAAAGTAAAAGTTTACCTTAAGCTACCTACAACTGCTTCTTTAATATTATATAAATATTCTCTTTTTATATTCATCAGGTAAATGCTAACAGGAGCTTAGGCTTTTCAATTTCCTAACAGCCTTTCCTTGTTTCAACCGGATAAACCTTATTTTGGCAAAGTTTAAGTACTGAATGGAACCTGTATCATCAAATAGGCTAAAGTCAATTATTGGAGGCTCTGTTGGAAATCTTGTAGAATGGTATGATTGGTATACCTATGCAGCATTTTCCATTTATTTCGCTCCCTATTTTTTCCCTCATTCCAGCGCTACCGCACAATTATTGAATTCAGCCGGCATTTTTGCGGTTGGTTTTTTTATGAGACCGGTTGGGGGATGGTTGTTTGGAACCATAGGTGATCAAAAAGGACGTAAGACCTCAATGACAATTTCTGTATTATTGATGTCATTCGGTTCATTGATTATTGCCTGTATTCCTGGTTATGATGCCATCGGAATGGCGGCCCCGGTTTTATTGGTTGTGGCCAGGATGGTACAAGGCTTAAGCCTGGGAGGTGAATACGGAAGTTCTGCTACTTACCTGAGTGAAATGGCCCAATCTCACAGGAGGGGATTTTATTCCAGCTTTCAATATGTAACACTAATCGGTGGTCAATTAATAGCGCTGGGCATTCAATTGATATTGCAACAATTTATACTTACGGAATCACAGCTGTTGCAATGGGGATGGCGCATCCCGTTTTTTATTGGCGCCATACTTTCTGTAGTTGCTTTTTATATCAGGAATAACCTGGAAGAAACTGATCATTTTAAAAAGATCAACATTCATGAAAAAGACCGGGGTACTATAAAAATGCTGTTACTGCATCCAAAGGCCATACTGACTGTTATTGGATTGACTTTAGGTGGCACAGTGGCTTTTTATACCTATTCCATTTACATGCAAAAATTCCTTGTCAATACCGTTCATTTAACCAAATCACAATCTACACTGGTGTCGTTCGGTAGCTTATTTGTATTTGCCCTGGTGCAACCTTTATTTGGCCTTTTATCAGACCATGTGGGACGCAAACCTTTACTGATAGGATTTGGTATCCTGGGTTCTATACTGACTGTTCCCCTGTTATCCGGATTGAGCATGACTACTTCAGCTACCGGTGCATTTATATTCATTATGGCGGGGCTGTTGATTGTAAGCGGCTATACTTCCATCAACGCCATAGTAAAAGCTGAATTATATCCTTCTGCCATCAGGACGCTTGGAGTGGGTCTGCCCTATGCAGTTACTACGGCCATATTTGGCGGCACTGCAGAATACATAGCGCTTTGGTTTAAAAACCGTGGAAATGAATCTTATTTCTATTGGTATGTATCTTTTTGCATCCTGGTTTCATTGATAGTATACCTGACAATGCAGGACACTAAAACTACTTCCCGGCTAAATGATTGATTGTGTTTGTAACGGGAAAGTTTAACTGCAATAAACTTTCAATTCCGTATACCTGCCAAAAGCCTGTTATTATGAATTATATTTATGCAATTCATACAGGGTTTTACTCAATTCATACCCGGTAAATTTCAAATAACCTTCTGCTCACTGAACTGAGCAATTAAAGGCCTTAACTTTAAAATGATGGCTGGTTATATAAAATTTGAAAAATATAATAGCAAGGAATTTCCTATCATGGTGCTCACCATGTTTCCTATGGCCGTACTTATGAATTATTTTTTGTTTGGCTCGGTTTATTTCAAAGAATTACGGGTTTTTGCCTGGGCCACACTTGTCACTTTCCTAGTATTGTGCCTGGCTTTTTTTATATATGGACAAATAGCAGTATCCCTGCGCAACCGCTTCCCACATGCACACGAAGTTTACAGGAGATTATTTTTAACCATAACTGTGTTTGTATTACTAACAGGTGTTTACCTTTCTATACTATGCCGTGCCTATGACCTGTTTCATTTTATGGGTTATTCCTATGATGAATCAAACTTCGGTAAATGTTTTTTGACGTTTGCCGTTATGAATGTATTCCTCACTTTTTTGAACGAAGGTGTTTCGCGATATGAAAGTTACAGGGTGACCTTATATGAAACGGAGCAGCTCAAAAAAGAATACATGCAAAGCCAGTTGTTGGGATTAAAAAGCCAGATGAATCCGCATTTCCTTTTTAATGGCCTAAACACTTTGTCCAGCCTTATCCATGAAGATGCAGACAAAGCAGAAGATTTCCTTGATCATATGAGTAAGGTTTACCGCTATTTGCTTCGTAATAATGAAGAACAATTAGTGAGCCTGCAAACAGAGATCAACTTTATCAGGTCCTATTATTTTTTATTAAAGGCAAGGTATGCCGATGGTTTGCAGCTGGCAATTTCTATAGATAAGGAGCATTATGAACAATTTTTGCCACCTCTTACTTTGCAAATGCTTTTTGAAAATATTCTAACATTCAATGAGGCAAGCAAATCCAATCCCCTGCTAGTTGAGATTAGTAGCAAGGGTAAGGATGAACTGGTGATCAAAAACACGGTGCAGCTAAAATTAAATTGCAGTGATTGTTTTGATGAAGGCATAGAGAACATTTCCAATAAGTTCAAACTGCTTTGCCAAAAGGAAGTGGAAATTATAGAAACCCCAACCCATAGAACCATTCAATTGCCTTTATTGAAAACTAAAGAACTAACCGAAGCATGATCAAATGGATAAAACCAACCAGGACTGAATGGACATCATTTTTTGTAATGATGCCCTTTATATGTCTTCTAATTAATAACCTGTTGTTCGGTTCCAGGTCATTTACAGATGTGAAAGTCTGGCTCTTTTCATTTCCATTGATCTATTTCATTGGTTGCGTTTCCTGGTATCTTCAAATAGCATTAATGAACCGCCTGAGAGAGGAGTTCTCAGATATCAGGCAAACGCCACGACGCCTGGCCATATTAGGCCTATCCCATTTTTTAATCAGAACGGTAGCCTTTATTTTTATTTTTACTTTTTTTGATTCACTGCATTTCCTTGGGTATGTATTGAACCTTCAGAAATTGGGTTTTGCAGTGTATTGTAGCCTGGGGCTTACGCTTATGTCTACCTCCATGTGGGAGGCTAATTACACCTTCAGCCAATGGAAATTATTGGTGGTAGAAAAGGAAAAGTTGGAACAGCTTACCATCCTGCAGGAATTCGAAACACTGAAAAGCCAGGTCAATCCCCATTTCCTGTTCAATTGCTTTAATACATTATCATCGCTCATTTCTGAAGACAGGAAAAAGGCGGAAGTCTTTTTAAATGAACTGAGCAAAGTATACCGCTATTTGCTTAGGAACAATGAAGATGGCTTGAGCACTTTGCAGACCGAGATCCGTTTTATTGAATCGTATTACCAATTGTTGAAGACAAGGCATGGAGATGCGGTTCAACTCGAGATAGAGATTGATAAAAAATACGATCAGTATCTTTTGCCATCCCTTTCCTTACAATTACTGCTGGAAAATGCAGTCAAACACAATGTACTTTCAAAAAACAAACCCCTTGTCATAGATATATTTACGACCACAGGAAATAAACTTGTGGTAAGTAACACGCTTCAGACACGTTCTATAAAAGGGCCTTCCAACAAAATAGGGCTGGAAAATATCAGGAATAAGTATGAACTTATAAGCCAGCCTGGATTCCAGGTGCTGGAGGACAAAACAAGTTTTAGCGTGGTGCTTCCACTCATATGGAATAAGATCACCCAACAGAAATTAGTATCTAATGAATTCATAATAAAACCTTGGAAATGAATATTCTTATAGTAGAAGACGAAGAACTGGCAGTAAAAAAGCTCAAAAAGACATTATCAACTGTTGATGAATCGGCGAATGTGGTAGGTGAAGCAGACAGTATCAAAAGCACGGTAACCTGGCTGCAAAACAACCCTTCCCCTGACCTGATACTGATGGATATTGAGTTGGCTGATGGTCAGAGTTTTGAAATATTCAATCATGTCCAGGTAAAAAGCCCCGTGATATTTATTACTTCTTATGATGAATATGCTTTAAAAGCCTTTAAGGTGAACAGCGTTGACTATCTATTGAAACCTGTTCAAAAAGAAGACCTGCAGGCTGCACTGGAGAAATACAGGGAAATGAAAAAAATGTATACTTCAGATGTGTCTACGCCTAAAGTATTGATTGAAGATCTTGTAAAGGAGTTGCAGCAAAAATTACAGACTAAAGAATTCCGCAAAAGATTTTTGGTGAAACATGGCCAAAAACTGGTATCGGTGGAAGTAGACGATATAGCTTATTTCTTCAGTGATGGCAGGTTGAATTTCTTTAAAACACTGGATAATAAAAAGTTTGTAGTGGATTATACCATGGATGAATTAAATGAAATGCTGGATCCCGATAAATATTTCCGCATCAGCCGTTCATTTTTTATTTCGGTAAATAGTGTAGCACAGATCCATGATTATTTTGGAAACCGTCTTATGCTGCAATTAAAACCTGAAACAGATAAGGAAGCCATTGTTAGCCGGGAGAAGGTGACAGAGTTTAAAAACTGGCTGGGTAAATAGTAGCGCAATAAATTGTTTAAAAGCCGGGGCAAACAAAAGCCTCAGCTTTTTAAATTAACCAGCAAAACCACTGAAATACTTTTATTATCCGTAGTGACTTCCATATTTGCTGAAAGATCCTCTGATCGTTTATGCATGGCTTTTTGAAACCTGCTTTTAAAATCAGCTGTTGTTTCATCACATTCTGAAAGAATTTCTACCATCATTTTGGACTTTACCTGGTTGATGTTCACAAAAATCTGGTTGCAACAAATATTCTCCAGCATGTAGGTCAGGGCTTCTTTATAGAAGAAGAATATATCATGCCGCAGTTTCATGTCCAATTCCAGTAGCTGTACCTTATGATCTACGATCAGGTCAATATCAACATCATACGAAGACCGAAGTCCTTCGGTCAGCTCCTTTATCCGCAGGATTGTTTTCTTCATGCTGTCATTCTGGGGATCTATGCTCCACAGCATATCGTCCATAGCTTCCATCATGTACCTGCTCTTCGAACTTATCTGTGTGATGAATTCTTTGGATTGCTCTATATTCTTATCGGCTTTGATCTTGGCAATCTCACTCAATACATTGATATTATTCAGTGTACGGCTGATTTCCTGGTGAAGGTTTCCAGCAATTTGCCTCCGCATTTGCCTTAACGAAGCTCTTTTATTGATCCTTTCCTTATCAACAACATAGAGGATGGTAATGACCAATAAGATAACCAAACCATAAAACCACCAGGTACTCCAGAATGGCGGCCTTACGATAATTAAAAAGGAAGCGATCTCGCTGCTTGTAATACCGTCCGTATTTTCTGTTTTTACCTGGAAAGTGTAACTTCCCGGGGCCAGGTAATTATACAATGCTTCCGAAGGCTTATCAGCATGTATCCAATCCTTATCAGCACCCTCCAGCCTGTAATAATAATGAAGTTTCGTTTGTTGTAAATAGCTTAAAGCGCTGAAATTGATCCCTATGGAAGTATTATCATAACTCAGGATCACTTTGCCGGCTTTGGAAAGTGAATCCATGGACAGCGCTTTTCCTCCCAACATAAATGACGTGAGATAGGGTTTATAAGGTTTATTTCGCTGCGTAAAAATGGAAGGGTTAAACACCAGGAAATTATGATCGGTAAAAAATACCAAACGCCCGTCATTTAACTCCTGCACCCCCGTTTTTGCAAATTTATCATAGGCTATACCATCCCGCCTGTCATAATAGCTAATCAATTTTTTGGAAAGATTTACCCTGCAAATTCCATTGGTCATACCCACCCAAAGAATTCCATTGTCGTCATTTTCGATCGATTCTGCGGTATTGGAAGGAAGTCCGTCAGCATCACCAATAAAACTAATTTTATTGGTGCGGGTATTGACAATATTAATAGCACCGGCTGTTACTATCAGTGTAGTGTCATTATAGTAGGTCATGTCAGAGGGGTAGTTGTTAAATATTCTTTCTCCCTCAACACTTTCTTTGGTAAACCTTTTGACAATTCTTTTTGTCCTGGTATCAATCTTTAAAAGACCATCTCCGAAGGTGCCCACCCAGATGAAACCCTGGTAATCGAAATGCACTTTATACACCATGGTAGTCTGGCAAACTAACTCATATCCTTTGGAGGGATCGCCACCAGCTTTGTCTATATCCCATTTTATAACTTTCCCGTTTTGTGTGCCAAACCACATATTACCAGAGGTGTCTTCATCTATCTGCCTGATGGTCGATTTGCCAAATATCTCCGGGTAAGACTCAAAGAGCTTATTGGTTTTAGGATTGTAAATCACCAGCCCCCCCGCCTGTAAGGTGATCCATAGTTCGCCTGTTTTTTTATTTACGGCCATATCCCATACCGTATAATATTTACCTTTTTCCTTCATGGAAGAAGGCAGGGGAATGGGATTAAAATTTTTATCGAAACAATATATTCCACTTGAGCCCCAGGTGCCAACAAAGATCCGGTCATCCTTTAACTGGATCACTGCCTGTACAGGCCTCTCTTTAGTTGCCTTGTCTCCCGGGCGTACCAATCCATAGGTGTTAAATATTTGCGCATCGGGGTTAAACAGGAAAATTCCATTATCAGTAGATATCCAGATATTGCTTTCCCTGTCTTCAAATGCCTGGTAAGCGTAGTCATATTTGATTTTGGGCTCATCGAGGTTCTCACCTGATAAAAGAATAAAAGGTTGCTTTTCTTCTGTCCACTCCATAAAAAATGGCATTCCATATGCCCATAACCTTCCATTTCGTTGTAGCAGGAAACCATTGATCTCGTGGTAACCCAATTGTGGCCATAATTTAAAGCTCTCCGTTTTTTTTGTTTGTTGGTTATAGCGTTTGATCTCGGGTGCTCCCTGGGTTGGTGGCCAGTAAACAAATACCAGGTTGGAATGCGCGTCAGTAAATGCGCCAAAAGGTCTGTCCTGGTCTTTAAAAGCCTCTATTACCGGATCTTTATCTACATTATGTCCACGGTAATTTACATGTTTAGATTGAGGATCATATTGAACCAGGCCTGAATCGCAACTGATCCAGTATCTTCTCCTGGCAGTGTCCCAATGAATATCATTGAGCACCCAGTTGTGCGGCATTTTTGCAATGGACCTGGCCGGAGCAAAAACATTTTCCTTTTCCCTGAACTCATACAAGAGTCCATAGGCTTTTAAAATTAATTCCCCTGTAGGCAACTGCCTGAAAGATACAGGATCATAGAAAGGCTTTTTTTCCTGTACAGGCACTTCTTTAAAAATAAATTTGCGTGTATCAAATATGCCCACCTTTTGATTATCCCCATACAGCCACAGGCGGTTTTTATTATCAAGGAACAGGGTTATAATATGAGTACTTGGAATTGCATTGGGATCCTTGTCATTTGATTTAAAAGTAATAAAGCCATTACCATCATAACGTTGAAGGCCATTGACTGTGGCAAACCACATATAACCCTGGTCGTCCTGCACGGTGGCGCTTACTGTATTGGAGGCCAAACCATTGGAAACTGAAAAATGCTTAAAGGAATACTGCCTGGCATGCTGGGAATAGGCAGTTACAGTTAAGAACAAAAGCAGGATAACAGAATTGACAAATCGTACCAAAGCAGCCAGTATTATACTTTCAAATTTAATGCGCAGAACTATTATACGGGAATATTTCATCACCACATAATTGCAATTGATTACAGTAATCACTCAATTCATCTTTTTATTAAAGGAATTGAGTGCATTCAACCCAGTTTCAACTCATTCCCGCATATATCCAATTCATGCATAAACCGCTTCTCCTTGCATGGTGCATGACTGAATTTTACATCAAACAAATCATTAACCACAATAAAAACAAACCAAAGAACTGATTTTATGAAAAAAGTTATTGCACTATTTACCATTGTTGCTGCCCTGGCGTCCTGCAAAAAAGATAAGGATAATAATAATGTCTTCAAAGGACCTGAATCTGAAGTTTACCATGGTAAAGCCTGGAGCTCATTAAAACTTAATAGCTCTGGAATTCCTGAAAAGTTAACCTTGTCTCTTGATGCTGCTACATTGGCTACCGTACAAGTAGGTGAAGGTGGATCGACAGAAGGTCATACCCATGAGAACAATATCCTGATCTCCTTACCGGGAAAAGCGCTGGAAGTAACGCCGTTTCAATTCATTATGCTGAACTGGAATCCTATGGGACATGAGCCGGCAGGGGTTTATGATACCGCCCATTTCGATATGCATTTTTATTTATCGGCGCCCGGTGATGTAATGAATTATGTAGATATGGCAAAGATGGAAAATCTGCCTTCCACTGATTACGTTCCCGCCAACCACATTGCAGGACCTGGTGTTCCTATGATGGGGAAGCATTGGATAGATGTAACATCACCTGAACTTCATGGTGTTCCCTTTACTCAAACATTCCTGTACGGCTCCTATGATGGCCAGGTTGTTTTTTATGAACCCATGATCACCCTTGACTTCTTAAAGGCAACTACTTCTTTCCAACGCACCATTCCCCAACCTTCAAAATTTAAAGTTGCAGGATACTATCCTACCAAAATGACTATTAACAAAGAAGCTGGCACCACCAATATTTCCCTTGAAGGTTTTGTGTTCCGCCAGGCTTCATGATAGGCAGTATAAATTATTACTCAACCATAAATAAATTAACCATGGAAAGATTTAATATTTTCAACCAGATACACAAAGGGCTTCGTGCAGCATTATATGACACTGCACTTCAATTACAGCAGGCCGATTTCACCTCAGCCTCTGAATCAGAATCAGCCCTGGAAAAAGTAAGGGAAGTGGTGATGTTATTTGACGAACATGCCCACAAGGAAGATACATTTGTTCTTCCCGCCATATTACAATACGAGCCATCAGTAGTAGATGCTTTTGAACAGGAGCATGTGGCTGACCTTGCATTGGCAAGACAATTATCAGATGCGGTAAAACAGCTTGACAGTTTATTAAAGGCCGCTGACAGGGAGGCCGCAGGCAGAAAACTCAATGTAATATTCGTAGAATTTGTTGCCTTCAACCTGAAACATATGGCTAAGGAAGAAGATGTTATCAATAACATACTTTGGAGGTATTACACTGATGGTGAAATACTCCAAATACAAAACAGGATCGTTGAATCAACAGAGCCCTGGCACCAGGATTTTTTCTCAAAATGGATGCTTCGTGGTATAAATAATACAGAGGCGGCTGCCTGGCTCATGGCAGTTCAACGCATAGCTCCTTCAATTGTTTATCAAACGCTGTTCAATAAGGCCAGGCAGGAATACTCAAAAAAACGCTTCCAGCACCTGGTAGAATCATTACAGGAAAACGTTGTTTTAAATTAATACAATCAATCAATATGAAAAAAATATCGATAGTCCTGTGTACCATCACTTTGCTTGCTGTAACAGCCATTATTGCCTGCAATAGTGATAAAACTCCTTCCACCAATAATGAAGGCGTAGTGGAAGTGAAAGGAATTACAGAAGCAGACAGTAAAGAAAACATGGTCAGACGCGGGCAATACCTGGTGACAATAATGGGATGTAATGATTGTCATTCACCAAAGGTCATGACGGCTCATGGACCGGAGATCGATAGCGCCAGAATGCTTTCCGGTCATCCTGCGACTGTTCCTGTGCCCAGGATCAATGCGGCTGAATTGCAAAACTGGGTACTGTTTAGTCATAACCTTACCACCTTTGTTGGACCCTGGGGAGTATCTTTTGCTGCTAACCTGACCTCAGATGCAACCGGTATAGGTAACTGGACCGAGGGACAATTTATCAATGCTATCAGGCATGGAAAATATAAAGGTCTTGAAAACTCACGACCACTTTTGCCTCCAATGCCATGGGCCATGTATAAAAATGCAACAGATGAAGACCTGAAGGCCATTTTCGCCTATTTAAAGTCAACGCCGCCAGTGCAAAACAGGGTGCCCGGCCCAATAGCACCCGACCAAATAGCTAAACTGAACTAGATAAATACGGGCAATTTTCATGTGTTAACCCCTCCTGTATCAACAGAGGGGTTTTTAATGATATGGATACTTTTCGATTACAGGTTGAAGTTATCATATACCAATTGACATATGATCTCTCAAGAATGATGAATAGAAACCTCTCTTACTTATTTACTGTATTTAATATTAAACCGGTTGATTTACCACAAACCTGAAGATGATAGGAAAGCGTATTATGAATATATCCGAAGTGCTTAATAAATGAGTTTATAGCAAGTATTTATAGCAGAGAAACCAACCTGGTCGGACATGTACATTTCTAGAAAACCAATAAGGATGGGAGGAAGCTGTTGGCTTTAAAATCCGCAGTTGCTATAACCACCTGCGTTTCCCGCAGCTTAACATTATTGTTAGTACAATAAATGTTCTTACTGGTGCCGGCATGTAGTAGCACAACGCAGAGTAGCAATGTCAAAATCAGTGATGGGGTTATAAGCAATCTGGTGTGCATGACGAATGGTTTACTGAATTATCCTTCTCCCCTTTTTCAAATTTGTCACAAGCTATGACCATCAATAACAGGTTGCATTTGGAAGGTGCGTGAACTGCTTAATTTCTGTTATGAATTGTATGTAAAAAATAGAAACGCATTTCATGAACCGCATGCAACAATTCATACAATACAGGGTTGAATTTGCTTCCAGCCGCATATAGCTTCGATGTATCATTTTAAAAACATCTAATAATTTTTAAAGAACCTGATCATGAACATTCATTCCATACTTCCCGGCAGCAAAATATTGTTTGCCAATTTTCCTGGCGACGGTCATTTTAATCCTTTAACAGGTCTGGCCATGCATTTAAAAACCCTGGGTTGTGATGTACGCTGGTACACCTCAAAAAAATATGAACAGAAAATAAACAAATTGGGCATACCATTTTATGGCTTGAAAAAAGCATTGGACTTTGCTTCAATGCCCGATATTGATGCTGTATTCCCTGATAGGAAAAAATATAAAGGACAGGTTGCCAAGCTTAAGCATGATATGATCAATGTCTTCATTCTCAGAAGTCCGGAATATTATGAAGACATATTGGACATCTATGAAGAATTTGAGTTTGATGTCATGGTGGCCGATATAACTTTTGGTGGAATTCCTTTTGTGAGGGAGAGGATGGGCATACCTGTCATTGGGGTTGACATTATACCTTTGAAAGAAACTTCAAGGGATCTGCCTCCAGCCGGGTTGGGCTTGACTCCATCTACTGGTTTTTTTGGTAAAAGAAAACAGGATGTACTCCGGTTCATTGCCGATAAGATCTTATTTGCACAACCCACCCGTGTAATGACAGAAATTCTTGGTAAATATGGTATTGCTACAGGAGGTTCTAACTTATTTGATATCCTGATCAAAAAATCAACAATCGTTGTGCAAAGCGGAACTCCTGGTTTTGAATATAAACGAAGTGATTTAAGCAAACATATTCATTTTATCGGGCCGTTACTTCCTTACCATCCAAAAAAAGAAAGGCAGACCTGGTTTGATGAAAAACTAAATCAATACAGTCGGGTGGTCCTGGTGACACAGGGAACTGTAGAAACAGATGTAGAAAAAATCCTTGTACCGACGCTTGAAGCATTTAAGAACACTGATGTGCTGGTGATAGCAACTACAGGAGGTGCGCATACCGAAAAAATAAAAAAAAGTTACCCTGAGCCTAACATAATAATAGAAGATTTTATTCCTTTTGAAGATGTGATGCCTTATGCGGATGTGTACATTACCAATGGCGGCTATGGAGGTGTATTACTTTCGATTCAAAATGAATTGCCATTGGTGGTAGCCGGAGTACATGAAGGGAAGAATGAGATCAATGCCCGGGTAGGTTTTTTTAAATTAGGGGTGAACCTGAAGACAGAAAAACCAACTGCAGCACAATTGCAGAAGGCAGTTGAAGAAATATTTGAGAACCCTGTTTATGCAAACAATGTCAGCCAGCTTAATAAGGAATTCAATGAATATGATCCGAATAGCTTGTTTGCTGCTCATGTGGCTTCCCTGATTAGAAGATCCAAAAAACACTTACAGGCGAAGAGTACCCTGGAAGAATCTATATATTGATGCGTGCAACCGGTTGTCTATCGATGACCGGTTAATTTTTTAATTAAATTAAACAAGGATTAAATAGGCCTACTAATATTTGTAGAAAAATAATCCCATCCTTATTACCAACCTTTTTCATTTTCTTGTTGCTTGTTTGTTTTTAGTTAATTGTTGTACAACTTCTTACGTCAAAACACTTAATTCTTTCCTTTTATCTGCCTAAATCTATTTTATAACTGCTTGGGTACAATATTCGTTTATAACATGCCAATTGAAAACACCCTTATGTTACTTTTCTCAACTGTTTTATTTGTAGATGGAAACCCGGTTGGCTACCAGGTATTTGAAGAAAATGACCAATTGATATTAAATCCTGCTGAAAATCCAAGCCGTGAAATTATTCCTCCAAGATTATCTGCCAGTCAATCTTCCGGTAGTTGGAAAGTGGAAGGCACTTTAAGCAGGGACCTGATAGACCAGGTAATTGAGGATATTAATTACAGTAACTGCCTTCCCAAAAATGGTTTGAGTGCTGCACCCTGATACACGATTGACCTGAAATGTTTTCAAGTCGTCCTACTCTATTCCTGCTGTTTTCCGTTCTTTGCCAATAAACCAGCACCATGAAGATTTCTCTTTGGTCGATAGGTAAGTCCAATGATACTTATGTGAAAGAAGGAATTTCTGAATTCACCAAACGCATATCTAAATATTTTCCTGTTGAATGGACCATCATTCCTGTCCCTAAGAATGCCGGCATGCTGTCAGAAATGGATTTGAAGAAAAAAGAAGCTGAGATCATTCTTCAATGGATCAGTCCTGCAGATTTCCTTGTAGCCCTGGATGAAAAAGGTAAAGAAATGACTTCAGAAGGCCTGGCCAATTTTATCCAGCAAAGGGCAACAGAAAGCACTAAAAACATTGTATTCCTCATTGGTGGTGCATTTGGCATTGATGAATCAGTAATAAAAAGGGCTAACCTGAAATGGTCACTTTCTCAACTGACCTTCCCACACCAGTTGGTTCGGCTTATTCTTGCCGAGCAGGTTTACCGCGCCTGTACCATATTAAGAAATGAAAAATACCACCATAAGTAATTGTCACATATTTGGTGATTGCTAAGGTGTGCATTAGTTTAGCACCCGTTTGATTCATTCATCAATACAGATTTATCATGGAGCTTTCAATAACGGTCATCATTATTATTGTCACATCTTTAATTTCTTTTGGAGGCTTCAGTAACCAGAAGATCATTGACGACCTGATTTTTTATCCTCCTGCTGTTACACAAAGAAAGCAATGGTACCGCTTCTTTACCTGTGGACTCATTCATGCAGATTTTGGACACCTGATATTTAACATGCTTTCGCTGTATCTGTTTGGAAGGTTTGTGGAACAAAAGTTTGTTGAAATATTTGAAGCCAATGGAAAATGGTTTTACCTGGCCATGTACATTTCCTCACTTCTTATTTCCATACTTCCCACGTATTTCAAACACCAAAATGATTATTCCTACAGGAGCCTGGGCGCTTCTGGTGCAGTCAGTGCCGTAGTTTTTGCAGGTTTGATGATCGCTCCTTATGTGGAAGTAGGCTTTTTTATCATTCCTCCCATTATTCCCGGATTTATTTTCGGTCCTCTATACTTGCTGATTTCCGCTTTACTGGACAAACGTGGTGGTGATAACATCAATCATAGCGCCCATATCTGGGGGGCTATATATGGGGTATTATTTATCATTGTTGTTGGTAAGCTTGCAGGTTTCAATGCCATCCAGGAATTTATTGATGGTGTAAAATATTACCTCAGGTCTAAGGGTTGGTCAAGCTGACCCTGACCACTTCCCTTGTTGAAGGTATTATTTTGAATCTGTCATCTATGCGCATTCCTACTACCCAAATGATCCTCTTTCCTGATTCAAGGATCCACATATTTTCTTTTAGGTTACGGGAAAGCTTTTGATCAATAAAGAAACGGGAAAGCTTTTTCTTTTTGGTCATACCCAGTGGATAAAAATAATCCCCTGTTTTCCATTTTCTAAGTACAAGCGGGTACTCTATATGTTTCGCATCCAGCAAGGCAGTATTAGCTTCCCCTTCCAGTTTTAATTTTCCTGCGGACAATAGATTGAATTCCAGCATGCCCCCGGGAAAACGAACCAGTTGCTGTTCCCTGTCGATGGCAATAATGTCTGTAACTGAAGTCTTGGGGGCTATAATGAGCCAGTTCCTGTGCCTGATCACCTGGAAGTTTTCATTTTCAACAAACCTTCCTGAAGCTGCATTCAAAAGCTTTTGAACCTCGGGCACCTGCTTCTCTCCAAAACCATAATCTTTTATGATATCATATATCAAAGATGTGTCAAGGTATTTCTCCAGCTTTTTGATAGGAATACGGATCTCATTTACTCCTTTTTCACAGATCTTATCTTTTAAACCTGCAATCATTTGCTGGTACAGGTTATGTATTTTAGTGAATCTCTCAATGTTATCTAATAGATTTTCTTCTACCTGGGGAAATACTTTTTGAACAGAGGGTATCAGTTCATGCCTGAAATAATTGCGCGTGTACTTCACGGAGCTGTTAGAAGAATCCTCAACCCAGGTCAAGCCCTGCTTATACGCATATTCAATGATATCTTTTCTTCGAACACCAAGCAACGGCCTCAATAAACGTTTTTCTTCTTTACTTCCCCCGGGAATAGCCGTCAAACCTTTCAAACCTGTTCCCCTGAAAAAATTCATTAAAACGGTTTCGATATTATCATCGGCATGGTGCGCCAATAATATAAAGTCAAAGCCCCCAGTGTTTTTCAATTCATCAAACCATTGATAGCGCAGAGCCCGCGCTGCTTCCTGTACCGACAACTTATTTTCCTGTGCAAACTGGCTGGTATCAAAATGTATGACCTTTAGAGGCACTTCCAGTTTTTGAGCGAAAGACCTGACAAAAGCTTCATCCCTTTCACTTTCTTCGTTCCTGAGACGAAAGTTGCAATGCGCCAAACTGAATTGAAAGCCTGATCTTTTGCAAAGATCTGCCAGCACTACGGAATCCACGCCGCCACTTATGGCAACAATAAATCGGCTGGCCTTAGGATCGATAGCTTTTTCCCGGAAATATTGATTGAAATGCTGTAACAAAACAGGGTTCATTTGTGTTAATAAACAAGATCTTCATAGGCAGCCCGTAATTCATTATAGGCATGATGGTCATTCGCTTCTTTTGCTTTCAACATGCCTTTTTCATAGCAGCTTATGGCGCTGTCTTTAGCATCATTTCTCTCCAGGAGCCTTGCCAGATGATAATAGCTGCCAATGTAGTTTTCATCTCTTTCCAGGAGTCTTTCAAATAACCGGCGGGCTTCCGCATCATCTCCTGCTTTCACATATTCCAATGCCAGTGCATGTTGAACAAAACTATCATTGGGATTTTCGTTCAAAAAAGCTTTTAATTTTTCTACTCTATTCATGCTGATGGCAAATTCTTGTTCAGGTATCTTTGCGCACTATATTTGCAAAAGTATTAGTTGCATAAGCAACTAAATCAAACTTTTCTATAATTTAGCTATATGAAAATTCTCGTCTGTATCAGTAAGACGCCTGACACCACGGCAAAAATAGCTTTCACGGATAACAACACGAAATTCTCCGAAAACGGTGTGCAATGGATCATCAATCCCTATGACGAATGGTATTCACTGGTGAGAGCCATTGAATTAAAGGAAAAAGATGCATCAACTATTATCAACCTTATTACGGTTGGTGGTGCAGATGCTGAACCTATTATCAGGAAAGCACTGGCATTGGGTGGTGATGAAGCCATACGTATCAATGCGGAGCCATTGGAAAGCTACCAGGTAGCCTATCAAATTGCGGAAATAGCCAGGAATGGTAATTATGATCTGATACTAACCGGTAAGGAAACGATTGATTATAATGGCGGAGCTGTTGGTGGTTTGCTGGCAGAACTATTGGACCTTCCTTATATTGCCAATGCAACCAACCTGCAGGTAAATGGTTCAACTGCCACAGTAAAAAGAGAAATCGAAGGTGGTGAAGAGACCATTGAATGCTCCTTCCCTCTTGTATTGAGTTGTCAAAAAGGAATGGCAGAGGCCAGGATCCCCAATATGCGGGGTATTATGGCGGCTCGTACCAGGCCATTAAAAGTAGTTGAACCTGCAACAGTGGAACCTATGACTGCTTTCACTGAATTTCAGTTACCCCCGGCTAAAGCAGGTGTAAAACTGGTTTCACCAGACAATATAGATGAATTGGTTCGGTTACTTCATGAGGAAGCACGCGCTATTTAATTCTTTAATTGATTTATTAATCTATTGATACCCAGTTAGAGGGTAAAACTATAAATAAGCAACATGAGTGTTTTAATATTTGTTGATCACATAGATGGGCACATTAAAAAGGCTTCCCATGAAGCATTAAGCTACGGCGCTAAAATAGCAGAACAGACCGGCACAACAGCCGAAGCAGTTATCCTGGGATCTGTTAATGAGGACCTGGGGACCTTGGGTGAACATGGAGTAAAAAAGGTTTACCAGGTACAAAATGACCAATTACAGCAATTTGACTCGCAGGTTTATACTAAGGTGATAGCACAAGTGGCCGAAAAATCTGGCGCCAAAGTGATCATATTTTCCAATAACAGCAGTGGAAAGGCATTGGCTCCGAGGGTGGCTGTTCGTCTGAAAGCAGGCCTGGCTGCAGGCGTGAATGCTTTGCCTGATACCACAAATGGATTTAAAGTACGCAAAAATGTTTTTTCAGGAAAAGCATTTGCCCAGGTAGCCATCAATACCGATGTAAAGGTGATCTCTTTAAATGTAAATGCTTTTACAATCACAACCACCGAAGGCAAAGCGGAAATCGTTCCATTTGAGGCCTCCATCGAATCACCAAAATTAAAAACTGTTGACACTACCAAAACTTCAGGTAAGGTTAGCCTGACAGAAGCGGATGTGGTAGTAAGCGCTGGAAGAGGACTAAAAGGTCCTGAAAACTGGGGCATGGTAGAAGAACTGGCAGATACCCTGGGCGCAGCCCTGGCCTGTAGCCGACCCGTGGCTGACGCACACTGGCGTCCACACAATGAACATGTTGGGCAGACAGGTATAGCTATCGCTCCCAATTTATATGTAGCAGTCGGTATCAGTGGTGCTATTCAACATTTAGCAGGTGTAAACCGAAGTAAGGTGATAGTTGTGATCAATAAAGACCCTGAAGCTCCTTTCTTCAAAGCCGCTGATTATGGTGTGGTAGGAGATGCTTTTGAAATAGTGCCTAAATTGACAAGTGCTATTAAAAAAATGAAAGGGCAGTCCTGAGTTCTGTCATTAATATAAGAAGTTGGTTTATTGAATTGGCGTCAACAGGGTTATAACGTGGAAGTAAAGGCTATATTTTTGTAATGAAATAAAGCCTTCCAGGTCACTATAGCTTGTTTACCCTGAGTTTTCAGGTTTTGGCTTAAAATCTGTAGGTTTGCAAACCTTAGCAAAAGCGTTGTTTTATTTATAGTTATGAAGAAAATAGAATTGGAAATTGTGGCACTATCACACAGTATAACTCAGACACATTCTTATGCTGTAGTGCTGGGAGAGGTAAATGGTTTGCGCAGGTTGCCAATAGTAATTGGTGGTTTTGAGGCACAGGCTATAGCCGTTGCTTTGGAAAAAATGCAACCTAGTCGTCCCCTTACACATGACCTGATGAAAAACTTCATGACGGCATTTAATATTGAACTTCACGAAATAATCATCTCTGACCTGCAGGAAGGCATATTTTATTCAAAACTGGTTTGCTCTTCCGATAATGACACAATTGAGATAGACTCAAGGACCTCTGACGCACTGGCCTTAGCGGTACGTTTTGGTTGCCCTGTCTATACCTACGAGCATATATTAGAAAGTGCGGGCATACTAATGGAAGATCCGGGCACTACCGGCAAAAAGAAAAAATCTCCTGCCATTTCCTCTCCCGAAGAAGAAGCCGGAAGTAAAGGTGATTTAAAGTCCATGAGCCTGGAGGACCTCAATACCCTGCTTAATGAAGTATTGGAGCAGGAAGACTACATCAGGGCAATCGCTATCAGGGATGAGATCAATAACCGCAAGAAGGATTAACATGCTTTAACAGCTTCCCTGTGATCACTTTTCCAAACTGCAAGATCAACCTGGGCCTGCATATAACCGGGAAACGTAACGATGGTTACCATGATCTTGAAACTGTATTTTACCCCATTCCTTTTTGTGATGGATTAGAGGTTATTCACAACCAGGATCCACATACAGAATTTTCCATATCGGGACTTCATATAGAAAATTCCAAAGAAGATAATATTTGCTTTAAAGCTTATAATGTATTAAAAAAGGTTAATCATACCCTCCCTTCTCTGAAAATGCACCTTCATAAAGTAATTCCTGCGGGTGCAGGCTTAGGCGGCGGGAGCGCTGATGGTGCATTTACCTTATTGCTGATCAACCAAAAATTCAACCTGGGACTAAATGAACAGCAATTGATGGAGTATGCCTTACAACTCGGCAGCGATTGTCCTTTCTTTATTATAAATAAGCCGGTGTATGCAACAGGAAGGGGTGAAAGAATGGAACCCGTGAAGCTTGATTTATCTAACTATACAATTGTTTTGATCAACCCGGGCATTCATATAAGTACGGGTTGGGCTTTCTCCCGTATCCTGGCTGCCCCACGGAATGATCAATTGAAGAACATCATTGCGTTGCCAGTTTCGGAGTGGAAAAACCTTCTTTATAATGATTTTGAAATTCCAGTATTTGAGCAGTTTCCAGTCATCAAAGAAATAAAGGCACAGCTTTATGATAAAGGTGCAGTTTATGCCTCCATGACAGGAAGCGGATCTACTGTTTTTGGTCTGTTTGAAAAGTCAGCTATGCTGCATTTCGATCTTCCTCCTCATTATTTTATGAAAACCATATAATATCATATTATACGCTTCGCTTACTTTTGCGCCAGAATTTATAGCATGGAAATTTATAAGGAGTTTTCTTTTGATTCAGCTCATTTTCTTCCCAATGTTCCTGATGGACACAAGTGTAAAAACATGCATGGCCATACTTACAGGCTTCGCGTTTTTATTAAAGGACCTATTGATCCGCAATTAGGATGGATCATGGATTTCAAAGAATTAAAAGACGCACTTTCTGGTGTTATTGACCAATTGGACCACCAGGTGATCAATGAGATAAAAGGCCTGGAAAATCCTACGGCTGAAAATATAACTTCTTGGATATGGAAACAGATCAAACCATTGCTCCCGCTTTTGCACAAGATCGAATTGTATGAAACTCCAACTACAGGAGTTATATATTATGGCGAATAGACCTATGCCGATGTTATAATGCAATTTCACTTCAGGAAATTTGTTTTGAATTGTTTACAGGTAATTAACTTACGCTCCTCTACTGCACTTCTGATTTTTATACTGAAGCAAGGCTTATATTGAATATCATAACATATTTCATTATTTTTGAAAAACAATTCATGTAATGAAATTCGAGGGTTCTTTTTTATCCACCAACCTTGACCTGCTCAATCACTAACCTTAGTGCTGTTTCTAACGGTTACACGTTCCTGTTAATTCATAAACTTCATTACCATGCAAACAGTCAATGTTACAGAACATACTACACAATATTATTTAGACCTCGAAGAAAAGTACAGTGCCCATAATTATCATCCCCTTCCCGTGGTATTATCCAGGGGCCAGGATGTTTTTGTATGGGATGTTGAAGGCAATCGTTACTATGATTTTTTAAGCGGCTATTCCGCAGTAAACCAGGGTCATTGCCACCCCTCTATTATAAATACGCTGGTGGAACAGGCTCAACGCCTCACCCTGACAAGCAGGGCTTTTCACAATGACATGTTGGGTGAATATTCGAAATACCTCACAAGCCTTTTCAATTACGACAAGGTGTTGCCCATGAACACTGGTGTGGAAGCCGTTGAAACAGCTATTAAGCTGGCAAGACATTGGGGTTACCTTGTAAAAGGAATAAAAGATCAGCAGGCTAAGATCATTGTTTGTGAAGGAAATTTTCATGGACGCACTTCCGCCGTCATTTCTTTTAGCACAGACCCATCTGCACGCGATAATTTCGGACCTTACATGCCGGGCTTTATACAAATTCCTTTTAATGACCTGGAAGCTTTAGAACAGGCCCTGGAAGATGAATCGGTAGCTGGTTTTTTGGTGGAACCTATTCAGGGAGAAGCAGGCGTGGTTGTACCTGTTGAAGGCTATTTGAGTACTGCCTGGGAACTATGCAAAAAGTCAAATGTTCTGTTCATAGCTGACGAAATTCAAACCGGATTGTCCCGCACTGGTAAAATGCTGGCCTGCGACCATGAAAATGTTCATCCAGACATATTGATACTGGGAAAGGCACTTAGCGGCGGATGTTTACCCATAAGCGCTGTTTTAGCAGATGACGGGATCATGCTGACAATCAAACCTGGTGAACATGGTTCTACATATGGAGGAAATCCTCTTGCCTGCAAGGTGGCCATTGCAGCACTGGAAGTATTACAAAATGAAAATCTTTCAGAAAATGCAGCAGCTATGGGCGATTACTTCAGGAAACAGGTGCAGGAGTTGAATAGTCCTCATATCGATTGTATCAGGGGCAAAGGTTTATTGAATGCCATAATCATAAAACACCATCGGAATGATGCTGCCTGGGAACTGTGCCTGGAATTGAAAAATAATGGCTTGCTGGCCAAGCCCACCCATGGAGATAAAATAAGAATGGCACCCCCGTTGACCATAAACAATGAACAAATTGATGATTGTATGGAAATAATCCGGAAAAGTTTATTAATCTTGAACTGAAGCCAACCTTATAAACCATCCTCGTTGACCAGGAATTTTACCAACTGAAAAATTGATCATTGGAATGGACATTCATTTACATCACACTGAAGAGCATTTAGAAAGCAGCGATTTTATTAAGGATATTGTAATCGGGATGGCGGATGGATTGACTGTTCCCTTTGCCCTTGCAGCTGGATTAAGCGGTGCCGTAGATACCACCAGCATCATAGTCATTGCAGGCATTGCAGAAATAGCAGCAGGATCAATTGCCATGGGCCTGGGGGGATACCTCGCAGGCAAAACCGAGCAGGATCATTATAACAGTGAGAAAAAAAGAGAATATTACGAGATAGAGCATTTAAAACATCTTGAGATCGAAGAGACCAAGGAATTCTTCGCCAATATTGGTCTCAGTGAAGAACTCCAGGAAAAAGCTACCATAGAAATTTCAAAGGATAAAGACAAATGGGTGGACTTTATGATGAAATACGAATTGGGCCTGGAAGAACCCGATCCAAAAAGAGCCGGTAAATCCGCCTTCAATATTGGTGTTTCTTACATCGTTGGCGGGTTGGTGCCACTATCACCCTACTTCTTTGTTGATCATCCCATCGATGGTTTAAAATATTCCGTGATGGTAACCCTTTTATGTCTTTTCATCTTCGGCTGGTTCAAAAGCAAGATCACCGGGATCAATCCCTGGTGGGGAGCTATACGTGTTACCCTTATCGGTGCCATGGCCGCCGCTGCTGCCTTTATGGTGGCCAAGATGTTTGAAGGAAGGTAATTCAACATACATATATCGTTAGAGGTTGTCATAGGATTTTTGGCAACCTTTCTTATTTCATATAATCATGTTCGTAATAGCAATACTGAAAACAATTAAACAGGTACTATAAAAAAAGACTGCCTTTTGTGCAGTCTGTTCTTATTAGTTTATTTGGATTTATTACCTAAGGTCCACAACTTCAACCCCCGGGTATTTTGCTTTATCAAAAATGAAGTAAGAGTCAGGTATGGATGGAGAAGCCTTTAAGGAATTTACTACATAGCTATAACGCTCACCCGTCTTTTCCAGGAATTTTGCACTATATATCCTGTTAGTTGCCTTATCAATCAAAACATAGATCTTATGAAAAGGTCTTGTTTTATCTGTAGGCGTTAATTCAATTTCCTGCAATGATTTGCCACCTTCTTTTTTGGCTCCATTTAATTTATAATAGAAATCCCTGTCATAAAAATTGGTAAATAACTTTTGGGGAGTCATGGCACTGCCATTCGCATTGACATTATCTACTGTCACTTCATTGGCACTCTTATCAAAATTCCATGTAGTTTTTCCATCGGAATAAATCTCCATTCCATCAAGGTTTACTTTATACCTGTTGCCCTTCATGGTCACCACACCTTTTTTAGAGGAAAGCACTTTCCCCTGCGCATTTTCTACGTTATAGGTAAATGTTGCCTGCGGTGCATTTAAGGATTTGAAACCGGAACTTACCTTATCCAGGATCTTTTTGGCATCCGGATCATTCTGGGTTGGATTTTTTCCGGTTTGCGCCTGTACTGCAAGTGTCAATAAGAAAAAGCTCAGCAGAGTAAATAATTGCTTCATTAAATTCTGATTTGATTATAAATCGGGGCAAATATAGCCTTTACAAGTACTTAGAAGGCAATTGGCATACCGTGTTTAACCATCCTTTTGATCTTAACACTAACTTAAATTATCCAGGTATTCGAGCAGTTCGGATTCTGTTTTTATTAATACTTCACGTGCCTTGCTACCCTGGTTGGGACCAACTACGCCTGCGGCCTCCAGCTGATCCATCAACCTTCCCGCCCTGTTATATCCAAGCTTCATGCGGCGCTGCAATAGGGATGTAGAACCTATCTGGTTTTGAACGATCAGCTTAGCAGCATCTTCAAATAAGGGGTCTTTATCAGAAGCATCAAAATCCTTGCCTTCCAGTTCTTTTTCATCAACATACTCAGGAAGCATGAAGGCCTGTGGATATCCTCGTTGATCAGCAATAAACTCCACTACCCTTTCCACTTCTGGCGTATCAACAAAAGCACATTGCAACCGGACAATTTCTCCATTATAAGATATCAGCATATCTCCCTTTCCAATGAGTTGCTCTGCTCCCCCGGCATCAAGGATGGTGCGGGAATCGATCTTGGATGACACTTTAAAAGCAATACGTGCAGGGAAGTTGGCCTTAATGGTTCCGGTAATGATATTTACGGAAGGTCGTTGGGTAGCAATAATGAGGTGAATTCCTACAGCTCTCGCCAGCTGCGCCAGGCGGGCAATAGGCATTTCCACCTCTTTTCCGGCTGTCATGATAAGATCGGCAAACTCATCAACCACTAATACAATAAAAGGCAGGTATTGATGGCCTTTCTGCGGGTTTAATCTCCTTTTGGTGAATTTTTCATTGTACTCCTTGATATTCCTGGCTCCCGCTTCTTTTAACAGGTCATAGCGGTTATCCATTTCAATACAAAGCGCATTCAGGGTATTGATCACTTTCTTGGTATCGGTAATTATGGCATCTTCTTCTCCGGGCAATTTGGCAAGGAAATGTTTTTCAATATGCCTGTAGATACTAAGCTCCACCTTCTTGGGGTCAATCAATACAAACTTCAACTGGGATGGATGCTTCTTATACAACAGTGAAACAAGAATGGCATTTAAGCCCACTGATTTACCCTGTCCTGTAGCTCCCGCCATCAGCAGGTGGGGCATGCTGGCCAGGTCTACAATGAAGTTTTCATTATCGATCTTTTTACCAATGGCAATGGGAAGGCTGAAGTTGTTATGCGTAAATTTCTCTGAAGCTAACAGGGTTTTCATGCTAACCACCGTCTTCTTGAAATTGGGAACCTCAATACCAATGGTACCTTTTCCAGGTATGGGTGCTATGATACGAATTCCCAGGGCTGCCAGGCTCAATGCAATATCATCTTCCAGGTTCTTGATCCGCGATATACGAACACCTGCTGCAGGAACTATCTCGTATAAGGTTACCGTAGGTCCGACGGTGGCACTTATTTTCTGGATCGTAATGTCATAATTTTTCAGCGTATTGATGATCTGGTTTTTATTAGCCTCCAGTTCCGCCGGATCCTGAACGATCTTTTCACTTCCATGGGCCTCCAGCATATCCACTTTTGGATACTTATAATCACGTAGGTCCAGTGTGGGTTCATATGGCGGCAGGTCACTGTAATTTTTTTCCGAAACCTCGTCCAGTGATATCTCTTCAGGAGATTTTATTTCCAGGGGTAGATCTTCTACCACATCTTTCTTAGAAGGCCTGGGCGCAGGGATCTCTTCCGGTTCTTCCGCAGGTTCAAATACATCGTGTTTATGCAAAATATCATCAACTATCTCCTTTTCAAAAACCGGTTCATTGATAGTGAGCTCATTTTCATCTTCATCCTTTTCTATTACCTGGAATCCATTTCCTTCATCTTCCAGGTTTCCTGAACCATTTATGAGCATGCCGCCTTCCCCTTTTAAAATATTTCCTTTTTCAGGGATTTCTCCTGCGCCATCTTCTGCATACAGGTCATTAATAGAGGCAGGTGTCAGTGCGGATCTCATGGCCGGTGCTTTAGGCCCTTCTTCCTCTGTTTCCTCCTCTTCCTCTATGATGCCCTGGTCAGAATTTGTAGCCCTTTTCCAATCAGGTACATTAAAAGTCGGGTTGAATTGCCAGATCAGGTAAGAAATACCCACCACTAATAATAAAGCGGCTGTACCGAGGCTGCCAAGGAAATTGGTCAGCCAGTTGCTGATCATGTCACCCACTCTGCCGCCAAATGGAAAATCTGCGCTGGAAAATATGAAGGCGAATGTTACCGAAACGATCAATAAACCAATGGTGACATATTTAAGGTTTCTCCAGATGGAGAATACCTTACGGTTTACCAGTAAATTGATACCAACAACAAAAAAGAAAGTGCAGAAAAGCATGGAAGCTATTCCAAAACCCCTGTAAATAAAAAAATGGGATATATAAGCTCCAAGTCTGCCCAACAGGTTAGCCACCCTTGTCTCATTATCAGTAAGAAAAGAGGAATCATTATTCAGCACCTTATCCTGGTCTTCTTTCCAGGTAAAGAAATAAGATACAAAAGCAATAAAAAGAAATATAGATGTAAGCAGGGATAGTGTGCCTATGATTTTCCAGGTGCGTTCATCACGGGCCAGTTTTTTAAGGTCTACCTTTTCTTCTTTATCTGTTTTGAATTTATCAGCAACAGGTTTGGTGCCTTTTTCCTTTTCGGATTTTTCTGGTTTTTCCGCAGCAGCTTTAGGTGTAGTGGATTTCTTTAGCTTGTTAGCCATAGAATCAAAGATAGTAATATGAACAATGAAATGCAGGCCAGCAGCCTGTTTAATCCAAAATAAACATTATTTTTTGATAATACCGAGCAGCAGTAAAATCCATCCAATGATAAAGAGTAATCCACCTACCGGAGTTATAATGCCAATATAGGTTGGGATGGCTTTATTCATGGCCTGCATAGATACGATCAGGTAGAGCGACCCGGAGAAAAAAACTACGCCCCCGAGGAAAAGCAAGCCTGAATAATTAAAAAAACTATTGGCTGTTCTTTCTGTCAAAATACCTACCAGGATAAGCGCCAGGGCATGGTACATCTGGTATTGAACTCCTGTCTGGTAGGTGGCAACCGTTTCAGGTGGCACCAGTTTCTTTAAACCATGAGCACCAAAAGCGCCTAAAGCAACGGCCAAACCGCCTAACACGGTGCCAAGTATCAAGAATATTTTATGCATAGATTCATTGTTCATGAAATATACGTTCAATTAATTTGTCAAGGTTTACATCATCATCATTAATAATGACATTCGCCTGTTGGTAAAAGATCTTCCTGTTTGAAAATTTCTTAATGATAAAAGCTTTCAGCTTTTCTTCCGGCACTTCTTTGATCAATGGCCTTTTATCTTTTTCCTTAACCAGGCGATGATACAAACAATCAACCGAACAGTTTAGCCAAACCACCGTTCCCTTCTTTTTTAAATAATCTATATTATTATAATAACAGGGCGTTCCACCACCGCAGGCCATCACAAAAGTTTCATGACTTTCGGTTAGCATGTATAGGACCTCTTTCTCCAGCAGCCTGAAATGTTCCTCACCATGTGTAGAAAATATTTCGGGGATTTCTTTGCCGGCATGTTCAGTTATTTTTTCGTCAAGGTCAAAGAAAGGAATAGAAAGCTTACGGCTTAATTCCTGCCCCCAGTGCGTTTTACCACACCCCATAAAACCAATGAGAAATATTTTCATATGAATATGCCCGTCTGCAAATCTACACCTACAATTAAACTGCTGAAAATCAAACCAGGTTACCTCCTCAATGTATATTCATTGAGCAATGCCCAAGGTAGGACTATATACTATTTCGCTATAATTTATTTCAACAATGCTTCTTATTTAAAAGCATTTAAGCCTGTAACATCCATCCCCGTTATCAACAGGTGCACATCGTGTGTGCCCTCGTAGGTAATGACACTTTCAAGGTTCATCATATGACGCATGATACTGTATTCACCTGTGATTCCCATTCCTCCCAACATTTGTCTTGCGTCCCTGGCAATGTTCGAAGCAATTTCGCATGAATTGCGTTTAGCCATCGAAACCTGTTGGGGAGTAGCCCTTCCTTCGTTCATCAATGTCCCAAGCCGCCATACCAGTAATTGCGCCTTGGTGATCTCGGTGATCATTTCAGCCAGTTTTTTTTGTTGCAACTGGAACCCGCCAATAGGCCTGTCAAACTGTATCCTTTCCTTGCTATAGCGTAAGGCTGTGTCATAACAATCCATGGCTGCACCTAAAGCACCCCAGGCAATGCCATACCTGGCTTTTGTGAGGCAGCCTAAAGGACCTTTCAAACCCTTTACTTCGGGGAATATATTTTCCTTGGGCACTTTTACATTATCAAATACCAGCTCACCCGTGGCGGAAGCCCTGAGACTCCATTTACCATGAGTGGTCGGAGTGGAAAAACCTTCCATGCCTCTTTCCAGTATCAATCCCCGGATATCTCCTGCTTCATCTTTGGCCCACACAACGGCTACCTGGGCAAAGGGAGCATTCGAGATCCACATCTTACTTCCATTTAATACATAATGGTCCCCGGCATCTTTGATATTGCTTAGCATTCCCGCAGGGTTGCTCCCATGGTCAGGCTCTGTAAGTCCAAAACAACCCAGCCATTCACCACTGGCCAGTTTGGGCAGGTATTTTCTTTTTTGTTCTTCACTTCCGTAAGCAGCAATCGGAAACATGACCAATGACCCCTGAACGGATGCAGTAGACCGCACACCGCTATCGCCTCTTTCCAATTCCTGCATCATCAAACCATAACTGATATAATCCAGTCCGCCGCCACCATATTCAGCTGGTATGGTGGGTCCAAAACATCCCAGGTCACCCAACTCCTTTACGATCTGCAACGGGAACTCTGCCTTCTGAGCATAATCCTCTATTATTGGAGAGATGTGTTTTTTGACATAATTCCGAACAGTGTCCCTAATGAGTTTATGTTCCTCTGTCAAAAGTTCATCTACAAGGTAATAGTCAGGTGATTGAAATTGATCTGTTGCCATGCCGGCAAAAATAGTCGATAAGTCAATTGGTTGTAATAGAGGGCGAAACGCCTATAAATGGATGTCCAATATGCTGGAGAAGTTCCCGTGAAAGATATAGCATGTAAAAATTACACAGAGTGTCAATTACCTGGCACCGAAAGTTTGCGTCCAATAGCTCCCAACTTTGGCAACGCCCATTTCCTTGTAGCCTTTATTCATAATGTTTTTGCAATGCCCTGGACTTTTAAGCCAGCCATCTACCATTTCCTTTTCATTTTTATATCCCATTCCAATATTCTCACCATACATCATCCAATGGTAACCTGTCTTTTCAATCCTGTCACCTGCTTTGAATCCTTCAGGGGAAACATGACTGAAATAATTCCTCTGGTACATATCATTGGAATGTTCAAATGACGCTTTCTCCAACTGCTCATTCCACACTAAGGCCGGTGCCGGATAATAAAACGTATCACCACATTTACACCCTTTTTTACGGGCATCATTCACGAGTTTAATAATTACCAATTTATTAAGACCTATTGAAGGCCCAGGTCCTGGAAATGTATGATCCATAGAAAACCCTGTTATAGAAGTGCAGCATGTCAATATAAGAACGATGGGAAAGGCTATCTTCATAATGAAAGCTTAACGATAACAGCCATCCAAAATTGCTCCGTAAATAGTTAAAGATTTGTTGGTTAACTATATCAATTTAAACACGGTTAAAACCTGGTAATCCTTTCCGGGAACACTCTAATTATGCTCCAGGTAACTCCTCATTTCCAGCTGGTATTGCTGCGCTACTTTCCTGGCAGCTTCCGCAAAGTCCTCACCGGGAGAAGCGTATATAATGGCACGACTGGCATTCACCAGCAATCCACAATCAGCTATCATTGCTTTTTCAGAAATATCTTTCAAACTACCCCCTTGTGCACCAACCCCGGGCACGAGCAGGAAATGATTGGGAATGATCCTTCTGATGGATTCAAATTCCTCAGGCTGCGTTGCGCCTATCACATACATGGTATTCTCATCCGAACCCCAGAGAGAAGAAGTGGCAAGTACCGTTTCATAGAGATAATGGGTTTCATCTTTTGAAATATGAATGCCTTCATCCAGTGTCTCTTTATGTTTAACCAGTTTTTGTAACTCGAAATCACGGGAACCATGATTTGATGTTAATCCAAGAATGATTGTCCATTTATCACTGTATTCCAGGAAGGGTTTCACACTGTCCTCCCCCATATAGGGAGCTACTGTAATAGAATCAAAAGGTAAAGCTTCAAAGAATGCTTTAGCATATTGAGAAGATGTATTTCCAATATCCCCACGTTTGGCATCAGCAATGGTAAAATGGGAAGAAGGAATATACTTTACGGTTTTTTCAAGGGCGCTCCATCCCTTCAATCCCTGTGCCTCGTAAAAAGCTGTATTGATCTTATAGCCTATACACAGATCTTTAGTGGCATCAATGATCTGCTTGTTAAATTCAAAAACGGGGTCTTCTAAAGAATGTAATTGAGCTGGTATTTTTGACGGGTCTGTATCCAACCCAACGCAAAGATAGCTTCGCTTTGAAAAGATCTCCCCAACCAATTGCTTACGTGTCATACAGCGAAGATATAGCAGAAGGGATTATACCCTACCCTGCAGTAGCTTGTTAGTTGCTGCATCTAACTGTGCCAGTACCTGCTCCTCAATTTCTTTTGAATTCCATTTCTCCTCTATGTCTGGCCTGGACATGATTGTTTGCATAATCGACTCTTGTTTCTCACTGTTTGCCAGTGCTTCACTATATCTTATTTCAGGCCGGAAGGTAACCTGGGAATAAGCGGGTATCCATTTATCAGGATAGTGCTCATGAAGTTTGGATTCTATTTTTTTCTGCAGCAAAAACTTAGGGTCAGCCGTTTTGGCCCTCATTTCCACAAAATTATTTACTGCCAGGTCGGCTATGGCATCTGCATCCGGTTTTCGCTGAGCCTGGAATTTGGATAATATTGTTTCCCAATCATCACCATGCAATTCCATTAACTGGTTCAAAATGCTGCAGTCTTCAAATCCTGCGTTCATCCCCTGCCCAAAGAATGGAACGATGGCATGTGCAGCATCACCAATCAAACAAAATTTATTACCGCGTATCCATGGATAACACTTAACCGTGACCAGCGACGAGGTTGGGTTATGAAAGAATTGTCCTGTAAGGTCAGGAATGATTTTCACAACATCCGGAAATGTTGATGCAAAAAATGAGGCAACCGCCTCTGTTGTGTTGAGCTTTTCAAATGACATTGGCCCTTCAAAGGGAAAGAACAAGGTACCCGTAAATGATCCATCAGTATTAGGCAGCGCTATCAGCATGTAGTCCTTACGCGGCCAGATATGCAGGGCATTTTTCTGCAACAAAAAACTATTATGATCACCTGCAGGGATAGACAGTTCTTTATATCCGCAATCAATATAATACTGGTGATAATCAAATTTATTGTGATGCAGCATATGTGCCAGCCGGCCCGCAGAAAATGCACCGTCGGCAGCAAAACAAACTGAAAAAGAAATAGTGGATAATGCATCATTTGCTGTTCGGAATGTGATCTCATTCTTCTGCCAGTCAATATCTTCACATTTGTGCGCAAACAAAATGGAAACACCATGCTGTTCTGCAAGATCCATGAGCCTGCAATTCAGTTCTCTTCTTGATACAGAATTGATATACTCTCCTGCCTTACCATAGGGTTGAAAGGCCTGGCCACCTTCCGTTGTATGAATAAAGCGACCATGCATAGGAATGGCGATGTCCAGGATCCCGGCGGCTATTCCCACTTCCTGTAACGCTTTAATACCCCTGTTGCTCAATGCCAGGTTTATGGAACGGCCGGCCTCCACGGCTTCCCTGCGCATATCATTACGCCGCTCAAATATCGTTAAACTATATCCCCTCTTTGCCATGTATATGGAAAGCAATGAACCTACCAATCCGGCGCCTATGATGACCACTTCTTTTTTCATTCTTTGTCTAATATGGTTTGAATGATGTTACCAAATGTCCAGACATCTTCAAAGCTGTTGTATAATGGTACGGGCGCCAGCCGGATCACATTGGGCTCTCTCCAGTCAGAGATCACCCCATGATCGATCAGTGCTTCAAAAATGGCTCTTCCTTTCTCCAACATCAAAAGAGAAACCTGGCAGCCATGTGCATCTTGCGGTGTGATAAGCTGTATCACTTTCTTGTGATGCTTTTCATTGATCTCCCTGAGTATATACAATAAATATTGAGTAAGCTGTTTACTTTTTACAACCAGCGACTCCATACCTGCTTTATCAAAAATGGCCAATGCAGCTTTATGTGCAGCCATTGAAAGAACAGGTGCATTGCTTACCTGCCAACCCTCTGCTGTAGGAATGGGATCAAAATTCGGATGCATTTGAAAACGGTTCTTCTTGGAGGTACCCCACCAACCTGCCAGTCTTGGCAGATCAGTATTCATCGCATGCTTCTCATGTATATAAGCACCGGCAACACCACCGGGACCAGAATTTAAATATTTATAACTGCACCAGCAGGCAAAGTCTGTGTCCCAGTCATGTAGGCGCAGTTGAATATTTCCTGCAGCATGCGCCAGGTCAAATCCTGCATATGCTCCATGTTGGTGTGCTGCCTTTGTTATGGCAGCCATATCAAATACCTGTCCTGTATAATAATTAACCCCACCGAAAAGCACTACCGCTGTATTGCTTCCATGTTGATCAATCACATGAAGAATATCTTCGGTTCGTATAATGCTTTCTCCATCTTTTGGATGGATCTGGATAATAGCTTCGGCAGGATCAAATCCATGAAACTTTACCTGGCTTTCCAATGCATATTGATCAGAAGGAAACGCCTTGGCCTCGCAAATGATCTTAAACCGCTCCCTGGTGGGCCTGTAAAATGTGGCAAGCAATAGATGCAGGTTAACCGTCAACTGGTTCATAGCCACCACTTCCGTAGGCAAAGCACCGGTGATCCTGGCAAGCGGCTCTGCAAAACATTCATGATAGTTTACCCACGGGTTACGGGCATTGATATGTCCCATCACCCCCAGCGCTGCCCAGTCTTCCAGTTCCTGGTTGATGTAGTCAATGGTTGCCTTGGGTTGCAGCCCCAACGAGTTGCCATTAAAATAGACAGCATCCTTGTTATTGTGCTGTGGTATAAAGAATTGTTTCCTGAAATCCCTTAACCGGTCTTCATTATCTAATGCCCTTGCAAATGCAATGCTATCCTGGTATTCCATCTTAATCAATTGTTGCTATCACTTTTAATTCTATAGCTATGGGTGTAGGTAAACTTTTTACTTCAACTGTAGTTCGGCAGGCCTGAACATCCCTGAAGTAATCATTATAGATCTTATTATAGGTTGGAAAATCTTTTTCCATATTGGTGAGAAACACGGTTACATCCACGATCTTTTCCCAGCTGCTGCCAGCAGATTCCAGCACTGATCTCACATTTTTAAATACGGCATGACACTCAGCTTCGATATCATAAGAAATGATTTGTCCTGATCCGTCCAATTCAAGACCAGGTATGCTATTGTCCTCTGCATTCCTTGAACCAATACCGGAAAGGAATAAAAGATTGCCCACTTTCCTTGCATGGGGATAGGCACCCAATGGCTTTGCCGATTTATCCGTTTTGATGATCTTATCCATGGTTTTGATTCATTTTCTTATAACTCAACACAGACATTTTTTGCTTCTGTAAAAAAACGAAAAGCCTCCCAACCACCTTCTCTTCCCACACCACTATTCTTTACACCACCAAATGGTGTACGAAGGTCGCGCAGCAACCAGCAATTGATCCATATGATGCCAGCCTCCAGCTGCATAGCTGTTTTATTAGCTATTGATATATCCTGTGTCCATATGGTAGCAGACAAACCATAGCTGCAGGCATTGGCAAGCACAATGGCTTCTTCTTGTGTATTGAATTTTTGAAGGGTTACCACTGGCCCGAATATTTCTTCTGTATTCGTTTCGCAATCAGGCCCTAATCCTTCTATTATGGTAGGCTCGATAAAAAAGCCTTTATCACACCGACCGCCGGGGTTTATTACATTGCCTCCACATACAACGGTACCTCCTTCTTTTTTTGCCAGCTCAATAGCCCTTGTTATTTTTTCAAAATGTTGCCGGCTTACAATAGCTCCCTGTTTTGAATCCTGATGTAGTGGATCTCCTACACGCAACTGCTGCACCCTTTCAATGAATTCCTTTTTGAACTGATCATAAACGGATGCTTCTATAATGATCCTGGAACCACAAAGGCAGATCTGTCCCTGGTTGGAAAAAGATGACTGGATGGTTGTTCTCATCATCTTATCCCAATCGCAATCCGCAAAAATGATGTTGGGATTTTTCCCTCCCAGTTCCAGTGATAGTTTTTTGAACATAGGAGCGGCAATGGAAGCTATACGTTGTCCGGCCCGTGTGCTACCGGTAAAAGAAATAGCTTTTATAGCAGGATGCCTGATGATAGCTTCACCCGCATGTTCACCTTTTCCATGGACTATATTTAAAACACCATCCGGAAGACCGGCTTCCTTGCAAATCCTGGAAAGTAAATAAGCACTGACAGGTGTCACTTCTGAAGGCTTGGCTATTACACAATTTCCTGCAGCTAATGCAGGTGCTATCTTCCAGGTAAAGAGATATAGCGGCAGATTCCATGGAGAAATACAGCCAACAATACCTACCGGTTGCCTCAGTGTATAATTGATGGCTTTACCTTCCATGGAATGACTCTCTGCCGCAAAATGCATAATACCCGTTGCAAAGAACCTGAAGTTAGCTGAAGCCCTGGGTATATCTACCTTTTTACTTAACCATAAGGGCTTGCCATTGTCAGTAGTTTCGGCCTGCGCCAGTTCATCTGCATTGGCATCTATAAGGGTTGCTATACGGTTCAATAGTGTGAACCTTTCTTCCGCGGAAGTATTGCTCCATTGTACAAAAGCTTTTTTGGCAGCAGCAACGGCTGTTTGAATATCCTGGTCATTACTATCAGGTACATGGTTAAATAGTGCTCCTGTAGCAGGATCAATATTTTCAATATAATTCCCTGATGAAGGTGCAATGAAGTTTCCACCAATATAATTTTCCAGGTAAAGCGGGATGGATAGATCCATGTTTGGTTTCCTTATTTATGAGTTACGGGGCACTTTAAATGCTCCCTGTTCTGCCACCATCCACAGGAATGCTGGTTCCATTTACATAAGCAGCGGCAGGTGAAGCTAAAAAGGCTGCCACAGCCGCAATCTCGGTTGCCTCGCCAAAACGTTTGGCAGGCACTTCTTCCATCATTTCCTTTTCCACAATTTCAATACTCTTTCCCTTGAGTTTCGATGTGGTCTGCACAAGCGATTCCAGCCTGCTGGTCCTAGTGAATCCCGGCAATATATTATTGACCGTTATACCAAATTCACCTAATTCATTCGACATGGTTTTTGCCCATGAGGCCACACTTCCGCGAATGGTATTGGAAACACCCAGGTTTTTTAAAGGTATCCTGACGGATGTGGAAATTATATTTATGATCCTGCCAAAATGTTCCTGCTTCATGCCTGGTATCACCGCGGTAGTAAGAATATGGTTAATGATAAGATGTTGTGTAAATGCCTGGAGGAACTGGTCTTCTGTAGCATCAATAATAGGCCCTGCCTTAGGCCCCCCGCTGTTATTTACCAGGATATGGATAGACTTACCAGTGCAAATCTTTTTGATCAATTCTTTTACGGCTTCTGTTTCGTTGAAATCAATCACATAAAAGGAATGAGATTGCCTTAGCGTGGTGTCAAGCTGGCTGACAGCTATCTTCAGGTTTTCTTCATTCCTGGCCAGTAAAATGCAATTGGCACCCATCAGTGCCAGTTCCTCAGCAATAGCATAACCTATTCCCTGGCTGGCACCACATATTACAGCGTTGCGGCCTTCCAATGATAAATTCATACTTTCAAACTTAAACAGATTTGTTGTAATTTTTAATTTGAATTCACAGGGTATAACGGTTATGGAAAAACCTGTTACAACTAATGATACAAAAACGCTTAAACCCTTTATATGATTGCTGCTCCGTTTAATCTTAAAAAATGGATAGATGAAAACCGTTCCCTTTTAAAACCACCTGTGGGAAATCAATGTATTTACAAGGAGGCCGAGAATTTTATTGTTATGGTTGTCGGGGGTCCCAATGCCAGGAAAGATTATCATTACAACGAAAGCGAAGAGCTTTACTACCAGGTAGAAGGTAATATAGTTGTAAAGATCATCGACAAGGGCGTGCCCAGGGATATAGCCATCAATGAAGGAGATATCTTCCTGTTGCCACCTCAAACACCTCATTCGCCACAAAGACCTGCCAATACCGTAGGACTTGTTATTGAAAAGATCAGGGAGGAAGAAGAGAACGAGGAAGATGCCTTTATGTGGTTCTGTGAAAATTGCGGTAACAAATTGTATGAGGAATCAGTATTTGTAAAAGATATTGTAAAACAACTACCACCAATTATGGAACGCTTCTATTCAAATGAAGCTTTACGCACCTGCAGTAAATGTGGCACGGTCATGCAGCCTCCTCTAAAAGCTGTGTAAATAATTTGAATTAATTAGGGATTACACCGGGGTTACATTTTCTTTGTAGCCTTTGCAGTCAAATGAAAATTGATATACACACCCATATAATGCCCTCTCAAATGCCAAACTGGGTGCAAAAGTTTGGTTATGGTGAATTCATTCATTTGGAACACCGCAACTGCAAGGCATGCATGATGAAAGGCGACAAAGTTTTCAGGGAGGTGGAAGAAAATTGTTTTGATGCCGCTGCACGTTTAAAGGACATGGATGATACCGGTGTGACCACGCAGGTCCTTTCCACCATTCCCGTTCTTTTTAATTACTGGGCGCGTCCACAGGATGGTTATGAAACATCCCGTTTCTTAAATGATCACATTGCCGAAACAGTTGACAGGAATAGTAAAAGATTTATTGGTATCGGTACAGTGCCTTTACAGGATGTTGACCTCGCCATTAAGGAAATGGAGCGCTGCATACAGGAATTAAAAATGCCGGGCCTGGAGATCGGCACAAATATCAATGGAAAGAACCTGAATGAAAAGGAGCTGTTTCCATTTTATAAAAGGGCTGAAGAACTTGGGTGTTCCCTGTTCATTCATCCCTGGGAAATGATGGGTGAAAAGGATATGCCGCAATACTGGCTTCCATGGCTGGTGGGTATGCCTGCTGAAACAACACGTGCCATTTGTTCCCTTGTTTTTGGTGGTGTATTTGAAAACTTTCCATATCTGAGGATTGCTTTTGCCCATGGCGGAGGAAGCTTCCCTTATACGATTGGCAGGATATCTCATGGCTTTGAAGTAAGACCTGACCTAACGCAAACAGATAATAAAATTGACCCGGCAGATTATTTAGGCAGGTTCTGGGTAGATAGCCTGGTACATGATAAACTCAGTTTTGCATTTTTACGGCAAACTGTGGGTGATGATAAGATCTGTATGGGGAGCGATTATCCTTTTCCCCTTGGTGAGCACCGTCCCGGGGAATTGGTGGAAGCATTGCATTTATCACCAGTGGAGAATCATAAGCTTTTGTATAAGAACGCGATCGACTGGTTGGGCATGAAGGCTGAAACCCTTATGTAGAAAACAACTGGTTTTGTCTCTTTTGCATTTCGTCTGCAATAGTATGTTCGTCAGGTGTACCCTGTTTCAATTCAGAGATAATATTTTGATAGCTTTCCTTATCCCTGTTCTGGCTTAATTTGAAAACATTCTCTATTGACTCTACATGAACTTCAAATGCCACAATTGCTTTCATCAATCGTTCAGTGTACTCTTTAGGTAAATTGTCAAACGTAGTTGAAGATGCAGCATTGTAATTTTCAAAATGAGCACTGGTCTTTTGTAAAACACTGACCAATCCCGCATCATCTAAAAACCGTAGTTGTCCTCTTACGTGTACCGACATATAATTCCAGGTAGAAGCCTGGTGAGGATCACTGTATAAGGTGGCGCTGACATAGCAATGATGTCCTGTAAATACACACAACACATTAGCATTCTTTTCAAACGCTTTATGATGATCCGTTTGTTTCATCATATGTCCTGTCAGAAACAGTCCGCCTTCCTTTTCTTCAATAAATACAGGGATCTGTGTAGCCACTGGTTTTCCATCGGTGGAACAACCTGTTATAAAAGCGAAAGGATGGTCATGAATAAAATCCATGACCACCTTCGGATCATTTTCTTTGAAATAAGGAAGACTATACATCAGGGAAGCTCTTATTTTTCTTCTACCACTTCAGCTACTTCTTCACTTTTCATATGCGCATTGCGCATGGAAACACTTCTTGCCACCGTACCTGCAAATTCAAGGAATGCGTTCCTGGTGATCTCATCATCATTCAGCATGGCCGGCACTCCAATATCACCACCTTCTCTTATGCTCTGCACCAATGGAATCTGTCCCAGGAAAGGCAGATCATATTCTTCGGCCAGGCGCTTGCCACCTTCCTTACCAAAAATATAATACTTATGGTCCGGCAGTTCAGCCGGCGTAAAATAACTCATGTTTTCTACAAGCCCAATGATAGGCACATTCATCTGCGCCTGTCCAAACATGGCTATGCCCTTTTTAGCATCAGCCAGTGCAACATCCTGTGGTGTTGTAACGACTACTACTCCTGTAACAGGTGCTGTCTGCATTAAGGTAAGGTGTATATCACCCGTGCCCGGTGGCATATCGATAACCAGGTAATCCAGTTCTCCCCATTGTACATCCGTAATGAACTGGCGGATGGCATTACTTGCCATGGGACCTCTCCAGACCACTGCATTTTTCTCATCAACCAATAATCCAATGCTTAGTAATTTAATACCATAGCGATCCAGTGGAACGATCATTCCTTTTCCGTTGATCTCGGTCATCATGGGTCTTTCTCCACGAACGCCAAACATAATAGGTACACTGGGTCCATAAATATCCGCATCGAGCAATCCCACAGAAGCGCCTCCTTTGGCAAGGGCCAGCGCCAGGTTAGCCGAAACAGTGCTTTTTCCAACACCGCCTTTACCGCTTACTACAGCAATAATATTTCTGACGCCGGGTAACACGGTACTTTTATCAGCCCTTATAGTTGTGGTACTGGAAGTGAAATTTACTTTTACGACAGCATCAGGTTGCACCTCTTTTAAGGCATTGATGCAGGCGTTTTTTATATGGTCTTTTAAAGGACAGGCCGGGGTGGTGAGAACAACAGTAAAGGATACATAATTGCCATCGATCTCGATATCCCGTACCATGTTGAGTGTAACAAGGTCTTTCCCAAGATCAGGCTCCTGCACTGTACTTAGCGCCTGCAACACATTATCTTTTGTCATACTGTAAATGTTAATGAACTCGCAAAGTTACTTTAAACAAACATCCCTTTTCCTGATATAACTCATTGGACATTAATTTTGAATAGATGAAAAAACTTTTACCCCTTTTATTGCTTTTTAGCATTGCATTTACAAAGCACGCTAATGCGCAATTTGAAACGGTTAAAGACTCGGTTGTTCAATTATATGGTATTGTCATGACTGCAGACAGCCTGGTAGGCATTCCAGCTGTAAGTATTACCATCAAAGGATCCCACAGGGGAACAATTACCAATAACCAGGGCGTTTTTTCGATCGTAGTTTTAAAGGGCGATGTTGTTGAATTTACCCATGTAAGCTATAAGCCTAAAACAGTTATCATTCCAAAGAACCTCGAAGGCAACCAGCAAAGCATAGTGCAACTTATGGTGGAGGATACTACCTACCTTCCTGTAACTATCATACGTCCCCGTCCTACTCCACAACAATTCGAAAGAGATTTTGTTAAAACAAAAGTGCCTGATGACCAGATAGAGATCGCCAGGCAAAACAATGATGTGGCCAAGCGCAGAATATTAATGAAAACGCTTCCAGGTGATGGATCCGAAGCTTCAAGTATGCAGTTTAGAAATATTGCCAATAAGGCTACGTATACCGGTCAAATACCTCCCATGAATATTTTCAACCCGGCAGCATGGTCTGAATTTATACAGGCCTGGAAACGCGGGGATTTTAAAAATAAAAACTAAGCTTCCGTTGTCTTTGCCATCCCGTTCTTTTTTACAGGCGCTTCTTTATGGATCAATAATAAAAATACAGTTGCTGCTACCGGGGCAATCAATATTATATACAGTGCCATATGTTTGGTTGGGCATATGCCGGCACTGCAGGCAGATATGGAGATGAAATTCCGAAGGCTCCATGCAATGTTAAATGCAGAAATAAAAAATGCCGTTTTCAAACTCCACATTTTATTCAGCAGTAGAAGCAATATCATGAGCACAGATAATACGATATGCAAAAGGCCGGGCTTTCCAAAGTTGATAGCCTCGGCTTTCATACCCGTTATCATTATGTTTTGTGATTCAATACTAACCCAGGGTAGAAAACAACTATAGATCAATAAAGCTAATGTGGCTATAGACAGCCATTTCATTATTTGCATGGGGCGAAGATAATCCAGTGGGAAATTAAAGGCTTTACAATTCCATAATTTACCAGGTAGCAGCATTAAAAAAGCCAGTTCGCTGGAACTGGCTTTTACTGTTGTTTTGATGTTTTATAATTTAAACCCGAGTGTAATACTTACTACCCTGTTCTTGTTATTATTGTCCTTCGAATTGTTGCTGCCTGATTGCAACTTGGCAAGCCCGTAACCATAGTTCACACCCAACACAATGGACTTTCCTTCCAGGCCTACAGTGCCATTCATTCCATAATCAAATCGCTTCACAATGCCAAACCCTGCTCCTTCTTCCTCATTTAGGGTAGTAGGATCATCATTGGAAAATTTGATCTTATTGTCGCTTGAATAAGTTACACCCAGTAAGGTTTGTCCTTCAGTTTTGGTTTTACCGCCAACACCGATGCCCAGGTAAGGTCCGGCCCCGACAAAGAAACTTCCCGTTGCACCCAAAGGAGCCTTCAATAAAATATTGGCAGGCACTTCGATATAATAAGGATTAAATGTTTGCTTGTAATAACCATTGGAACCTTCAGTTCCTTTTTGCACCTTCGATCCTTTGCCGGTGAACAATACACCAGGTTGTAAATACAATATACTCCCCAGGTGAACGTCTCCAATAATACCTAATTGAAAACTGCTTAGCATATTGGCATCATCAACACGTCCATTTTCATTAACGGTTATATTGGCAAGGTTGATACCTGCCTGGATGCGGGCATTGGTTTGTGCATGTAGTGAAGTGGTTGCAATAGCAGTGGCGCCAAGTAAGGCCAGGATTCTCATTTTCATAGTGTCTATAATTTTTTGTTCTTCTATTTGCAAAAGCTTTGCCATCATTCAATTTTCTATTGGTTCAGCCATTGCAATGTTCAGCATGTTCAGATGTATTTAAAGCTTGAAGGTTTAAATCACCAGTTGCATTTTTCAATCTCTAAGTATTTCTTCTTAAGCTTTGTTGAAATGGTGGTACAAATTCATGATTAGTATGCGGCTGTTTTTGTAAAGAAAAAACCCCATCAATGATGAGGTTTTAAAAACTTTTTACGCTAGCTGTTGGCTTCAACCTGAATATTCACTTGGTGAACATACTTACCGGCCAGGATACCATGGTTCTTCTCCGGAAAGACTAACAGGTAAAGGTAGGAAAGCGGATGTCAAATAAACAGTGAGAAACTAACGCGAAAATATAAAACAGTAATTGAAACAGGGAATTTTGTATCAATAATATTTTTACCTGCAAATTGCAGCAATGAGGCAAATGTATAACCCTTGCCCGGGGATTGAGCATTCTTTACATTCGGGTATACCCTTATAGTAGTAACATATGCTATCAGGCAACAGGAAGTTAATACCTATCCGGGTTTACTATCTACAAATAAAATATAGGGCAATACAATCGTATGTACTTCCTGCAAGGAAGCACTCAACTCAGGAAAGATCTGCTAATACCGGGCTTGGTGAAGCGCATTATAGAATCAAAAAAGGGTTATCCTTATCAAATGCTTTTTTTACTTTTTTTGAACCTGAGAACCGGCTTCGTATCCAATTGAACATTTTCGTAAACATAAACACTGGTTTTTGAGTGAATATTATGGTTAGACGTCCAGAGGGATGGATTAGGTCGCAATAACAGGGCCAAAAGTGAATATCATTCAGGAAAGCAGTAAGTAGTGGGTAGCTTCAAGATACAACTTTTTGCTTAAAAATATTTGAGCTGCCCTAAAAAAAATATAAAAATTAAAGGTTTACCTGTGCTCCAACCAGGAGGTTTACATGAGCTGCAAACCAATGCTGGTTACCGTAGCCATCTTTAATAACGAAATGGGTATAATCTGCATAGGCGCCCTTCACACTGGGCATGATATAAAAATGTTTTGCGAATGTGTAACGTACGCCGCCCTCCAGTGCTACTACGAAACCGGAAACCTTGTAGGTATCATCCCTGTGCTTCCCTACTTCATTCCCCGCGGCAATGGTCGAATTGGTTTTGGGGATCACCGGGCCTGCTCCTGCTTTAAGCACTAGGGCCAGCACATTGGATGGATTCTTACCTGTAGCCAGCTTTTTCCACTTGACGAAATTGAATAAAGCATAATTGGCACCATCGCTATGTTCAAACTGTATAAAATTTGGGGTCAACGTAGTATCAGTATCATATGCCTGGCCATTGATCACACCTTTCAAATGTGCTACCTGGTTTTGGCGGACAAAGTATTTGATGTGATCGAAGTTGAATTCTATTCCAAAATTCTTTTTTGTAAAATAATACCCTACCTGGTAACTATATTGTGCGGCTCCCCCACCATCAAATTTCAACCCGCCGTCATCCTTACCCCTGACCTTAAATAAGGTAAAGTCGAAATTGGGTGATACAAAATGGAGATCACTTTTAGAATAGAAAGAAAGGTTGGTACCAAAACCCATATACAACACGCCCTTTCCGCCCGCCAGGTTCACCTGGTTGTCCTGGGCATTGCCCCGCTGCAAGAAGAAGAAAGAGCTCAGTAAAAAACAAAAGACAGGTTTCATATGCTATAATTAACCAATGAACTGGTACCGCGCAAAGCTACTTAATTGAAACATTTCTCCACAGCAATGTGGGCAATAAAAAAGCCCCACAATTTTCAGTGGGGCCTTTTCTATTTTTTTTGAACCTGCCGAAACAGGATTCAGTGGGATTAATAATCCATTCCACCCATGCCTGGCATACCTGCAGGTGCACCGGCAGCAGACTTAGGTTCTGGCTTGTCAGCAACTACACACTCAGTAGTTAATAACATACCCGCGATAGATGCAGCATTTTCCAAAGCGATACGGCTAACCTTAGTTGGGTCGATAACACCAGCAGCGATCAGGTTCTCGTATACTTCAGTACGTGCGTTAAAGCCATAGTCACCCTTTCCTTCTTTCACTTTGTTCACCACTACGCTTCCTTCAATACCGCAGTTCTCAACGATCTGGCGCAGGGGCTCTTCCAATGAACGGCGAACGATCTGAACACCGGTAGCTTCATCAGAATTTAATGTATCGATATTGGTTAATGCTTCGATAGCACGAACATAGGCAACACCACCACCTGGAACGATACCTTCTTCTACTGCAGCTCTTGTTGCATGCAGCGCATCGTCAACACGGTCTTTCTTTTCTTTCATTTCAACTTCAGTAGCAGCGCCAACATTCAATACGGCAACACCACCGCTTAATTTAGCCAAACGCTCCTGCAGTTTTTCACGATCGTAATCAGATGTTGTATTCTCGATCTGTGATTTGATCTGGTTGATACGGCCGGTAATGTTTTCTTTTTCACCTTTACCACCAACAACTGTAGTGTTGTCTTTGTCGATCACTACCCTTTCAGCTTTTCCTAAATAGGTAAGATCAGCATTCTCTAATTTATAACCCTGCTCTTCAGAGATCACGATACCTTTTGTAAGGATAGCGATGTCCTGCAGCATTTCTTTTCTCCTGTCGCCAAAGCCCGGAGCTTTAACAGCAGCTACTTTCAATGTACCACGTAATTTGTTTACTACCAGGGTAGCTAATGCTTCACCTTCCAAGTCTTCAGAGATGATCAGTAAAGGAGCACCTTGCTGAGCCACTTTCTCGAGGATGTGAAGAATATCTTTCATGCTGCTGATCTTTTTATCATAGATCAGGATGTAAGGATTTTCCAGTTCAGCCTGCATCTTCTCACTGTTGGTAACAAAGTAAGGAGAGATGTAGCCGCGATCAAACTGCATACCTTCTACTACATCAACAGTAGTTTCAATGCCTTTAGCTTCTTCAATAGTGATAACACCATCTTTAGACACTTTTTCCATTGCCTGGGCAATCAGTTTACCGATCTCGCTGTCATTGTTGGCAGAAATAGTAGCAACCTGCTCTATTTTCTGGTTGTCATTACCAACAGTTTGTGATTGTGAACGCAGGTTCTCGATAACAGCTTTTACAGCTTTCTCAATACCACGCTTCAGGTCCATTGGGTTGGCACCGGCAGCTACGTTCTTCAAACCTTCAGTAATGATAGCCTGGGCCAGTACAGTTGCAGTTGTAGTACCATCACCTGCAATGTCAGCAGTTTTGGAAGCTACTTCTTTCACCATTTGCGCACCCATGTTCTCAATTGCATCTTCCAGCTCAATTTCTTTGGCTACAGTAACACCATCTTTAGTTACGGAAGGAGATCCGAACTTCTTTTCAATAACCACGTTACGGCCTTTTGGACCGAGGGTAACCTTTACTGCGTTGGCCAAAGTGTCAACGCCTTTTTTCATTTTATTGCGGGCATCAGTTTCGAAAAACAGTTGTTTAGCCATAATATTTAATTTGATAATTTGATAATTCTAAAAATCGCTAATGAAATACCATCTCTGCCAACCATTAGCACATCAGCAGATCAATACTTTGCTTGATTAAACTATTGCCAGTATGTCACTTTCTCTCATTATCAGGTAGTCCTGTCCTTCGATAGAGATCTCAGTTCCGGCATATTTACCATACAGAACAGTGTCGCCTTCTTTTACTGTTACAGGTTCGTCTTTCTTTCCGGGACCAGCTGCGATCACAGTACCACGTTGTGGTTTTTCTTTCGCTGTGTCTGGAATAATGATACCACCGGCAGTTTTTTCTTCTGCTGCAGCCGGCTTCACTATTACTCTGTCGTGTAAAGGGGTAACATTTACTTTGTTAGCCATTTCTATGAATTTTTGGTTTAATGAAAATTATTCAGAATTCCTAACGGTTGTCAGGCGGGCAAAGGTAGGCGAATTGTGTGCCAGTAGGTCAGAAACGGAAAAAATTTCAGGTTCTGCACTCATTGCAGCTGATTAATTACCTGTTTGCATTTTTGAACTTGCCATTTTTTCACATTCAGGAATAAACGTCATGGCTCAGCTTTTGCATCATTGTTCAAAAATCAATAGTATGGGTTTCGATCAATACCACGAACCACCGGAAGAATTATCTGCAGAAACAAGAACATTTGCCAGGATGATGGTTTCCCTGACCGAAGAGGCTGAAGCCATTAACTGGTATGAACAACGCATTTCAGTAGAAAAAGACGCGGCTGCCAAAGCCATAATGGAAAATGCCCAACAGGAAGAATTCAAACATTTTGGAATGGACCTGGAATTTTTGCTACGCAAAAAAGAAAAATGGCGCACTACATTAAAAGAGATCCTTTTTACTTCCGGTGATATTGTGAAACGGGGAGAAAAAGGCGAAGAAAAAGCCGATTAAATAATAGTTTTCCTGGCTGCTGCTAGCTTTAGCAATTAATTATTAGCTTACTATGCAGCATTTTAGATATTTGTAAGCTCAACTATCTAAGCCAGCCAGGAAACTGTTTATGAAACGACTTTTGCCCATTCTTGTATTTCTGATGATCTGGGGAGCTGGTATAGCACAACACTGTACCACTCCGGGTCAGACACCCTCCACAGCCTTTCCTGTTTGTGGCACAAGTGTTTTCCAGCAAACAACGGTTCCGATTTGTTCATCGCATAACCTGATTGTGCCCGGATGCAATGAACCCGGCGGTGCTGATTACCAGGACAAGAACCCCTATTGGTATAAGTTCACCTGCTTTCAATCCGGCAAATTGGGCTTCCTGATATCTCCAACCAACCAGGGGGATGATTACGACTGGCAACTATATGATATTACAGGAAGAAACCCCGACGATGTCTTCACTGACAATAACCTGGTCATTACCGGCAATTGGGCCGGAACATTCGGCAATACCGGGGCCTCTGCTTCCGGTGTAAGCTTTATTCAATGCGCTTCAATTCCGACGGAAAATAAAAACTCCTTTGCAGCAATGCCCGAGATCACTGCTGGCCATACCTACTTATTATTAGTAAGTCATTTTACCGATTCACAAATTGGCTATTCCCTTTCCTTTAAGGGTGGCAATGCTGTCATTACAGATACCACTACCCCACGTGTGCAAACTGCAGATGTCAATTGCGGGGCAACTATTGTCAGGGTCAAACTAAAGAAGAAAATAAAATGTTCAAGCCTTGAACCAACAGGATCAGATTTTATGATCAGCCCTGGAACAGCGGTCATTACCAAAGCCACCGGCTTTGGTTGCGATATAGGTTTTGATACGGATTCTATAGAATTACAATTGTCATCCTCTCTTTCTCCTGGTAATTATACTGTTAGTGTAAAGTCTGGCAGTGACGGGAATACCTTGCTTGATTATTGTGACAATGCCGTACCTGTAACTGACAAAGCTGACTTTACAGTCCTTCCCCTGCTTCCCACACCCATGGATAGCCTGGCACCGGTTCATTGTCAACCACAGTCTGTAAAACTCGTTTTTAAAAAACCCATACTGTGCTCCAGCATTGCAGCCAACGGGAGTGATTTTTCCATATCTGGTCCTTATGCTGCCGGAATAGCTGGTGCTGTTGTCAATTGTAACGCCGGCACAACAAAAGAGATCGTACTTAATTTGACAGCTCCTTTATTCCAGCAGGGAAAATTTACTGTCACCTTAAAGCAAGGTGATGATGGTAGTACGATCATTGATGAATGTGGTATTGCCACACCCCCGAATCAAAGCTTAAGCTTTAATGTATTGGATACGGTTAATGCAGACTTCACCTATAGAAAAGGATATGGCTGCACGGTAGATACCCTTGAGTTTTTCCAACCGGGTGACAATGGAATCAATCAATGGCACTGGACATTGGATGATAACAAAACCAGTACATTGCAAAATCCTGTTGCGCTGTACACCAAATTTGATCAGAAGGATATTAGCCTTGCGGTCAGTAATGGCTTTTGCTCTGATTCCAGTTACCAGTCTGTGCTCCTGGATAATTTTTTAAAAGCTGATTTCACTGCCTATGAAGATAATTGTCCCAATGAGGCGGTACAGTTCACCAGCAATGCCCAGGGATATATCGTTCAACACCAATGGTCATTTGGAGATGGTGGTCAATCTTCAGTTGAATCACCGCAACACAGCTATACACAACCCTATAATACGACTACCTATACCGTGAATTATTCGGTAACGGATATCTTTGGGTGCGAGAATAAAACTTCAAAACCTATTATTATATATAGCAGTTGTTACCTGGCCGTGCCCAATGCATTCACACCCAATAATGACGGCAAAAATGACCAGTTGAAGGTTTTAAACGCTATAAAGACGGAAAAGCTGGAATTCAGTGTATACAATCGTTGGGGACAGCTTGTTTTTAAGACCAGTAACTGGAAAACCGGTTGGGATGGTAAGATCAATGGCTCTCTACAGGGTTCGGGAGTATATGTCTGGTTCCTGAAATATACCGATAGGGATACTAAGGAAACAAGGACTATGAGGGGAACTGCAACCCTGATCAGGTAAAACGATGCAAGATTGGCAATCCATTTGATGCAGCTACTTCATAAAATCTATCGTTATGAAGAAAATATGCCTGGTCCTGGTTAGCCTGATAATAGCTACGGCAGCGTCTTTTGCCCAGGATAAAAAGAAAATACAGGTAAAAAAATCAAGGTTCAGTCATTCTAAACAGGTTATCAGGTCTTCAGATTCTGCTAAACTGAGCAACAGGAAGATCTATCCATGGAAGGATGGCCAGAGAGCAACACCAACCGGTCATGTGGCTACACCCAGCAATGGATCCCAATATGCCGCTTTGAAAAAAGACACCACTACAGGACGCAGGAAAGAAAAAGAATAATTGACTGGTTCTTTTGGCTCCAATCCATGTTTTAACGATTATGGTAAGCTTATCCTTGTCTTCATTTACGCTATCGTTCCTATCTTCGCCGGCTCAAATAGTTCTTAAACGATGATTAGCAGAAGGAATATAAGGGTCAAAGTGATGCAAACCATATACACTTTAAATACCCTTGAGCAGGGATTGAAGCCTGGTGAGCCGGTACAGTTACTTCAACGTCATTTTGACCAGTCCAAGGAGCTTTTTTTATACCTCACATATTTTTTATCTGAAGTTGCGGGATACGCCGAGAAAGATTCTTATGTACGCTCCGGGAAGCATTTGCCTTCCACCGCCGATCTGAATGTGAATACCAAGATTGCCGGCAACGAATTACTCTGGAAGATCAGGGAAGATGCCAGCTACCAGCAACAGCTGGGAAAGGCCAAATTCGAGCACCGCATCGATAAGGAACTGGTTAAAAAAATATACCTCGAACTGGCTGAATCGCCTGAATACAAAAAGTATATCAGTGCCAACGAGCGCAATGCCAAAGAGGAAAGAGAGATCCTTGAATACATTTTTAACGACCTGCTGATCCCCAACGAAGTATTCATCAGTCACCTGGAAGAACATTTTATGAACTGGGATGATGATGCCGATATGGTCATTCAACTGGTGCAGGGATTATTATTAAAGCCAACAGCTATTAATTTCAATGAAGTGGTAAGCGCTGATAAATGGAATTTTGCCAAAACGCTTATCACTACCGTCATTGAAAAAAAAGATCACCTGGAAGCCCTGATCGTTCCTAAATTAAAGAACTGGGATGCTGAAAGAATTGCAGCCCTCGATATGATCATTATGCGTATGGGAGTGGCAGAACTGCTTTATTTTGAAACCATTCCCCCCAAGGTTACCATCAATGAATATATTGACATTGCCAAAGAATACAGCACCCAGCAAAGCGGCCAGTTTGTAAACGGCATTCTTGACAATATTCATAAAGAACTGGTGCAACAGGGAAACCTTCACAAAACAGAGTTTAAAAAAACAAAGGTCAGCACACCCCAGGATAATTTGAAGGAAGAGAAACCCTGATCATATTTTCCATTTAACTTTGCCACGCAAAAATTATAAAATGAAGTATTTAACCTTTTTTTTAATATCCGCATTCATACTGTCCTGCACTAATTCTGACCAGAAGTCCGCATCAGTTAACAAAGATTCATTGAACAGGGTCGCACTGGAAGATTCTGCCAATTATACCAGCCTTCAGTGGGTGGATTCCACCTTCCAGGAATTGGGAAAAGTAAATGAAGGACAGGTGGTTGACATCACCTGGCATGTAAAGAATACCGGCACCAAGCCTTTAGTGATCGCCAGTGTTATCCCGGGATGTGGATGCACTGTTGCAGAAAAACCTACCGAACCGATTGCTCCCGGCGCCGATGGTGTGATCAAGGCAAAGTTTGACAGCAAAAATCAAACGGAAGGTGAGCACAGGAAGAATATAACCGTTACAGCCAACACCAAAGAGAAATCTTATTTCCTGGCATTCAATGTGAACGTAACAAAAAAGTAGTTTAATCATTCAATCATCTAATATGTATTTATTACAAGCACCGGCAGGTGGAGGTTCTTTTCAGTTCATTTTCCTTGGATTAATGATCCTTGTGTTCTGGTTATTTTTCATTCGCCCTCAGGCTAAAAAAGCAAAGACTCAAAAGACCTTTATAGATAACCTTCAGAAAGGTGACAAAATCGTTACCATTGCCGGCATACATGGCACCATCAATAAAGTGAATGAAGATGGCACCACCATTCAGCTGGAGATCAATCCTGGCAGCTATATCAAAATTGAGAAAAGCGCTATATCCATGGAGTGGACTACCCAGCTCAATAAACCATTGACTCCTGTAGTTGAGAAAAAATAAGTAAACAATAATTAATTTAGAGATCCGAAGCAGCAGCTTCGGATTTTTATTTCCATTTATGCTTAAGATCGGGTTAACAGGTGGCATCGGTTCCGGGAAGTCTACAGTAGCCAGGGTATTTGAATTATTAAATGTTCCTGTGTATTATGCGGATGAAGCTTCCAAAAGATTGTATAACACGGATGCTGCATTAAGAGATGCAATGGTAAAGCATTTTGGAGCGGATGTATATAAAGATGGGCAGCTTGATAAAGTCCGGCTGGCGCAACTGGTTTTTCATGCGCCCGAAAAACTGGAGTTGTTGAACAGCCTTGTTCATCCCCCCACCCTGCGTGATGCCGAGCAATGGATAGCCAGGCAAACTGCTCCCTATATCATTAAAGAAGCGGCCCTTTTATTTGAAACCGGTTCAGCAGGGCAACTGGATTTTATCATTGGTGTTACAGCGCCTGTACATCTTCGCATCAAAAGAGTTATGGATAGAGACCTGGTTTCCCGTGAACAGGTACAACAGCGCATGGACAGGCAGATGGATGAAAATATTAAAATGGGCCTCTGCGATTTTATCATTCACAATGATGAACAACAACTGGTGATCCCACAGGTGTTACAATTGCACACGGAGTTCCTGCAAAAAGCCGCTGCAGCAACTATACAATAAACCTGGATTTTCTCCTGTTCTATTTCAGTTTCTTTAAGGCTTCTGCTATCCTTGCAAAACCTTTCTCAATATTCTCCATGCTGTTGGCAAAGGATAAGCGCAAACACTGGCTATCTCCAAATGCAGTTCCCGTAACAGTGGAAACATGTGCTTTATTGAGAAGGTACATGCAAAGGTCATCCGCATTTTTAATTACGTCCTCACCATCTGATTTGCCAAAATAAAAATCTACACAGGGAAATGCATAAAAGGCGCCATCAGGTTCAGCAAAGCGAAATCCTTCAATAGCATGCATCAGTTCCATGACCCTTTTTCTTCTTCTCTCAAATTCCTTAACCATTTCATTGGTAGCATCGAGAGGTGAAGTCAAAGCTGTGATGGCAGCACGCTGCGTAATAGAATTCGTACCGCTGGTAAATTGTCCCTGCAATTTATCACAGGCTTTGGCTATTTCCACGGGAGCGGCCATATAACCCAGCCTCCATCCTGTCATGGCAAAACCCTTACTCAAACCATTGATGATGATGGTCCGGTCTTTCAGGTATTCAAACTGCGCAATGCTTTCAGGCTTGCCGAAGTAATTGATGTATTCATAGATCTCATCGGAAATGATATAGATATGCGGATATTTTTTAAATACCTGGGCCAGGCCTTCCAGTTCTTCTTTCTTATACACGGAACCACTGGGGTTACATGGAGAAGAAAATATAAACAGCTTTGTCCTTGGCGTGATCGCCGCTTCCAGTTCTTCAGGTGTTATCTTATAGCCATGTTCCAACGATGATTTCAATAGCACGGCTTCAGCACCTGTAATATCTACCAGTGCCTGGTAGGTCACCCAAAATGGTGTAGGGATGATCACCTGGTCGCCTGTTTCAACAATACTCAATATCGCATTGGCAAGACTTTGCTTGGCGCCTGTTGACACAACAATATTTTCCGGCTTATAATCCAGGTTATTATCCCTTTTAAATTTGGAACAAACAGCCTCCCTGAGATCAAGGTATCCTGATACGGGTGTATAGTGACTCCAGTTATCATCTATCGCTTTTTTTGCAGCTTCTTTTATATGTTCAGGAGTATCAAAGTCTGGTTCGCCCAAACTCAGGTCAATAATATCTAAGCCTTTGGCCCTCAATTCTCTGCCCAATTTGGCCATGCGTAAAGTTTCGGGCTCGCTGAATCTTGAAAGTAATGATGATAATTCCATGCTGATTTTTCAAAGCAACAAATGTAAGTATTACACGAACTAATTAATCATAGCTTAATTTAAATTGATCCAGTGAAGCCTGGTGCCTTCGTGGACGTTTGAGTTCATATTGATAGATCACCTGCCCCAGTTCTTTCAAAAACGGGAAGCCTATGGTATCATAATCATAATGATCATCATTGAATACACCATCAGCATTGCAATAAATATTGGCACTCAGAAAGAACTCCACGTTATGGGTAAGATCAACGATATAGGCTACATCGGTTAAAAATCCATAGGCATCCCCTTCCTTATTAAATATCCTGATACCCGGATCCTCCATCTTTCCCCTTCCTCCAAACATCAATAGCTTGGAATAGGCATCAGTAAAACTGGTGTCATATTGGGGGAACTTCGACTCACCGGGCTTCATAGACATATACCTGTATAAAAAAGCATAATCATCTTCATTGAGTTGAAAGCGTTGTTTTTTGGGAACAGCTGTCGGGAAGATCACGCTCATAAGAATGGAATGCAGATCTGGTAAGGTGAACCGGTTCTTTTTGGAAAAATCGAAAGGCTCATTCACCAGTTTGCCGCTTTTCATATATCCCTTACCCAAAAAAGTTTTTCTCGGCTGGTACTGGAGTTCACTTTTTTGCACAGGCTTTTCCCATAACAGCTTTGAAGAGGTGTCATAAAACTTTACCGGGTTGGTGGCCCGGTTCTCCTCTTCACTGAGGCTCACATCCAGCCTGTGAATGATCTGCGCGCTGTCATAACCCATTTCATGCAGGCTGTTATTGATATACTCCTGCCCCAGCAATTCGTACAAACGGTTGAAAGCATCGTTATCACTAACAAGGAAGATCTTCTTTATATAGTTGGCCACAGTAGGCCGTCCATCAATGGTTGTTGGATCATTGAACACTGCTGTCTGTCCCGTGTGAGCCGCCTCCGTGATCATCGTAGTGTTTTTATCCAGACCCGGAATATTCAACTGGTTGAGTTTTTGGAGGGCCAGCAGGGCAACAGGCATTTTGACAGTGGAAGCGGGATAAAAATACTGGCCCGGGTCTGCATTCAAATAGTAATTGGTAAACCTGGGCTTACCGGATGCCGACCTGTCTACCTGGGTATAAATGATCTTGATATGGTAGGTTTCTTTGGCATTGATAAGGCTATCCAGGTGTGGGGATGATTCCCTGATCAGGTTTTTCAGAAATGTTTCCGATTGGGTTTTACCGGGATATTTTTTCATTTCCAGGGAGGGTGTCATCGTTTGTTTTGAGGTACCACAGCTTACTAAGAATATTACAGCAATCTGCAATACAGGCCAAAGGGATTTAGTAATCATAAAGCTAAAAAAAGGCTAAAAGCCTTTAAACAGGCCGTTTTAGACGACCAAAAGGCGTATAATTAAAGCCTGAATTTAAGGCGAAAAAACTATCTTTGCCCACTCTTAAAAAAACCGTGTATGCAATTGAAAGGCTTAGTCCGCTTTTTTACTATTCTGCTGATCCTTTATTCTATTTACGAATTGTCCTTTACATGGGTCGTTCGTAGCCATGAGAACAAAATGGAATCTAAGGCTAAATCGTTCGTAGCCCAAAACTATGCTAATGCTGACGAGACTTTGAAAGACTCTGTTTACAAAGCCCGTCTGAAAAGATTATTAGACAGCACCAAGGATGTTACTGTTCATTACAGTTTCACAGGTCCTGTCAGTTACCAGAAAGCCAAAGAGGAAGAATTGAACCTGGGTCTTGACCTCCAGGGAGGTATCAACGTAACCATGGAAGTTGAGCTTTCCGGCTTACTTCGTTCTATGGCCAACAATACCAAAGAGCCTAATTTTTTAAAGGCACTTGAAAATGCCAATGTAAGGAAAGCCAACAGCAGTGCGGATTACATTACCCTGTTTGTAGAAGAATATAAAAAGCTGAATCCAAACGGACGCCTGGCTTCTTTATTTGCTACCGGTAACCAGGATCGCATCAAGGTTACAGACAGTGATGATAAAGTAATTGCTGCCATCAGGCAGGAAGCCAATGATGCCTTCGACCGTACCTTCCGCGTTTTACGTACACGTATCGACCAGTTTGGTGTGGCACAGCCCAACATCAACCCTGACCGCGACCGTGGTGTGATCACCGTGGAATTACCGGGTGTGCAGGATGAGGAGCGCGTACGCAAGTACCTGCAATCATCTGCCAACCTGCAGTTCTGGGAAGTGTACAAAATAGAAGAATTACAGAATTCATTTGTTGCGGCAGACCAGGCTTACAATGCTATGGTTACAGGAACTAAAAACACAGCTGCACCAACAACAACTGATACAACTAAAGCTGCCCCTGCCACTCCTGCCGATACTTCTAAAACAGGAAAACTATCTGAGGAGATCAAAAATGATACAGGCAAGAAAGCTGCTGACACCAGCCTTTCCGGCAAGCGTTCTTTAATGCAGGAATTCTTCAAGCCCGGTTTAACTGTGGCTGTAAAAGACACCGAAGCATTAAGGGAGTATTTGAATATGGAGGAGATCCGCAATGCTTTCCCTTCTGATGCCAGGTTTGCCTATGGTATCCCGGCACGTGATGCTGCGGGTAAGCAGGAAAAAGTGGTTCCTTTTTATGTTTTAAAAACAAACGGTTCTGAAAAGCCTCCAATGGAAGGTGAAGTAGTAACTTCTTCAAGGTCTACATTCGACCAGTTTGGAAAGCCCAGCGTGTCCATGACCACCAACAGCGTGGGATCACGCCAGTGGGAACAGATCACCCGCAGGAGCTATGAACAAAAAAGGCCGATCGCTATTGTACTGGACGATATTGTTTATTCAGCCCCTATAGCACACAATGGTCCTATCACGGGTGGTAATACGGAGATCTCCGGAAACTTTACTCCTGAAGAATCTACTGACCTTGCCAACATATTAAAAGCAGGTAAACTACCAGCGCCTGCTAAGATCGTGCAGGAACAGGTTGTTGGTCCAACGCTTGGTGAAAATGCCATCCATGGTGGTATGCTTGCTTTTGGAATTTCATTCCTTGTTATCTTTACCCTGATGCTGGTGTATTACAATACCAGCGGATGGATCGCCAATATTGCCCTGATCCTGAACCTGCTCTTCACCATTGGTGTATTGACCGGTTTAGGTGCTACATTAACTGCTCCTGGTATCGCTGGTCTCGTATTGACCATCGGTATGGCAGTGGATACCAACGTAATTATTTACGAGCGTATCAAAGAGGAACTATCGAAAGGCAAAGGCTATATACCTGCCGTAAATGAAGGTTACAAGCGTTCTTTACCTCCTGTACTGGATGCCCACGTTACCACTTTACTGACAGCTATTATCCTGTTCTCTTTTGGATTAGGACCTGTTAGAGGTTTTGCCACTACCCAGATCATCGGTATCTTATTATCCCTGTTCTGCGGTATCCTGGTGAGCCGTTGGGTAACTGCCTGGTTTACGAATAAGAATCACCACATGGAGTATTTCACTCCATTATCAAAGCGCATCTTCAAACATGCCAGCTTTAAGTTTATTGAATACAGGAAGGTTGCCTATGTGATTTCTTTTATTGTACTGGCCTTAGGTATCGGAGCCATCTTTAATGGTTTTGATGAAGGTGTGGAATTTAAAGGCGGTCGCAGCTATGTGGTTGCTTTTGATAAAGATGTAACCAAGGATGTAGAAAAGATCCGTGGAGACCTGACCAAGTCATTTGGTGAAGCGCCCGTGATCAAAACCATTGGTGCCAACAACCACCTGGACATCACCACATCTTACCAGATCGAGAATACTTCTCCTGAAACAGGTACGCTTGTGTTGAACAAGCTGAAAGAAGGCTTGCACAATTACATACCTGCCAATACCAGTTTCGAGAAATTTGATAAGCAGAATGTGATCGGTAGAACAACCGTATTACCTACCATATCTGATGACCTGAAAAGCGGTGCCAAGTGGGCCACGTTCTGGTCGGTATTGATCATTGCCATCTATATCTTTATCCGCTTCCGCGACTGGAGGTATTCACTGGGTACGATCATCGCCTTGCTGCACGACGTATTGGTAACATTAGCGGTATTCTCCTTCCTGAAGAATGTAGTGCCATTCCCATTAGAGCTTGACCAGCACTTTATCGCTGCCATTCTAACGGTGATCGGTTTCTCCATGAATGATACGGTGATCGTGTTTGATCGTATCAGGGAATACAGTCACCAGATGATCGGTGCGCCAAAAGAAGTAGTGATCAACAAAGCGATCAACGAAACCTTAAGCCGTACCATCATGACCTCCTTAACGGTGTTCCTGACCATCCTGATCCTGTTCCTGGTGGGTGGAGAAGTTACCAAAGGATTTGCCTTCGCCATGTTGATTGGTGTGGTTACAGGTACCTATTCATCCATTTTCGTAGCAGCTCCTATCCTTGTTGACCTTGGAGGTAAAAGAGCCTTAGCTGCTTCCAATGGATCTACAGGTAATGAAAAGCCGGCAACCAAAACAAAGCCTGCTATTGCCAAACATTAATCTTTAGCAATCTCATATTGAAAGAGCCTCCTTCGGGAGGCTTTTTTTGTTGAAGCAAATGATTTTAAAATTAGCAGCTGCATAGTTATTAATTTGCAATAAGCTACAAAATCATATACCATGTCCCATAGGGACATTTAGTGGGTAGAACAACAAGAGAAACGATGATTAGCGTGCCGTAGGTACGCCTTGTGGGTTAATCTTCCTTCCCAAAGCTTTGCATTCTATTAGTAAAGGAATATTTCATAAACTCTGATGTACTACAACAATTCCTTGAATATATATTGTTGATCATATTCAATGGCAAATGCTTTCAACATATTTTGGTATTCAGTAAGAAAGTTTTGTTTTTTATGGTGAGCTTCCTGATTTTCAACGTAACTGATCACATCAGGTACATGGCTTTTTGAATAAGAGAAGGCACCATATCCTTCCTGCCATGCAAAATTTGAGGATAAGCCTTCTGCATTGATCCATTTAGAACTTTCTCCCTTTACATTTTGAATTAATGAAGAAATAGATTGGTGTGGGCGCATGCCTATAAACATATGGAGATGATCAGGCATGCTATTGATACGTAACATTTTATGGTTGTTGGATTGGCAGATTCCGGTGATGTATTGATGCAACTGTTCTTTCCATTGAGATTGTATGAGGCCTGTGCGATATTTTACGGCAAATACAAATTGTATATGCACCTGTGTATAGGTGTTAGCCATAATTTTTTGTACAATATAAAATATTTTACCGCAGTTTCGATAGAATGATATTACATGCCAATAAACGAATTAACCCACCAAGCGTACCTACGGCACGCTATTTCTTTCTCAATTACTACATGCTACCTACAAGATGTCCCTATGGGACATTAAAGAAATTGGCAAATACTTTTTCGCATTTAAATGCAACTCAAAATTGGCAAACTAAAAAGGTGTGAACCAAGTCGCCCTTTGCAAAGGAGGAAAGCAGGCATTCCGCAAAACGGGCACGTACTGAAGGGGGATTTGTTTCAAAGAGCATGGTCAAAATGCAAACTGAAAATTTAAAACATAATCAGTGCTCCGTTTAAATAATACAGTTAGTCTGTATTAATAAAAATATTCCCCTTGATTGAGGTCCCAACATAAGGTATCAACTGTATAAAGCGTTATCCATTGAACAAAATCCCCCTCTGGTAAGCTCAAAATGTGCGGAGAGACCGAGGTCCCCCTTTGCAAAGGGGGAAAGCAGGCATTCCGCAAATCGGGCATGTACTGAAGGGGGATTTGTTTCAAAGAGAATGGTCAAAATGCCACTGAAAATTCAAAACATAATTAGTGCTTCGTTTATATAATACAGTTAGCCTGCATTTATAAAATTATTCCCCTTGACAGAGGTTGCTAACATTAGCATCAACTGCATAAGGCGTTATCCATTGAACAAAATCCCCCTCTGGTAAGCTTACAATGTGCGGAGAGACCGAGGTCCCCCTTTGCAAAGGGGGAAAGCAGGCATTCCGCAAATCGGACACATACTGAAGGGGGATTTGTTTCAAAAAGAATGGTCAAAATGCAAACAGAAAATTTAAAAACGTTTACACCATTATAACAAGGTTGACTAGTTGAAAAGTTGACAAGTTGACAAGGAAAGGCAATAAAGAGCATCATGCCTTCTTTGTGCATAACACAACGCTTCCTATAAAACATTTACGCCGCTCAAGTGCAGTCCAAAGATCCTTCGTTCCTCAGGATGACAAGCATGGGCGTTTATATATTGCAGTTAGCTTGCTATTTTAAGGGGAATTGTATATTCATGCCTGGTAAATATTCGCTGCAATTATGCTCTCCAACCTATACCAATAGTTTGACCTAAAGAATGATTGCATATTATAGTTCTGCCCAGACCTAACGAACCAGAAACAAAAAACCAGAAACCAGAAACGCTTAAGCAGCATGCTTAAGCAAAAAAAATGGTATCTGGTAATTTGGTGGAAAATCTCCCTTAAACCTAATGGTCCATTCATAATCATCCATGTACAATTGTAAGTACTCGGTGTCTTCTGCACTCAGGGGTGCTTTCACTGTAATTTCCAGCTTGTTCTTCATCTTCTTTTCCTTCTCCCGCTTTGGCTCCTTCAGCCTTTCTGCCAGCTCTTGTTCAAAGGAAGAGAGCAAAAGGGTAAACTGCTCATTGGTTAAGGAAGTACGCTGTTGTTCAGTAAGGAAGGTATGCAGGGCTGTGAATACCCCTGGTTTATCCATTCCCTGCTTTAAACAAACAATGGCTATGGTCCTTACCTGTTTAAACAACTGCCTGTACCTTCTTTTAACCGGTACAAAGCGGTAGATGATCGAAGAGATGATATTGCCTGTACCAAACCTCTCAGCGCTTCTGCGGCTTCCTTCAAAGGCAGGATCACTCCAGAAGCGCTTACTGCTTACACCCGGAAGCATTCTTACCAAAAATCCCCATTCCACATCCTTATAAAAGTTGGTGTCACCATCCACGGTTCCTGTTGCTGTAACGTATCCTACTTGCCTGGCCATAACTGTATTAGATTTAATAGCTGCAAGTTTTTGAAAATCCCTCTCAGTTCAAAACCCCTATGTCCGTTTTGGCCGTTTTTGACCGATTTGACCGGTATTGACCGCTTTTGACCGTATTGGCCGGTTTTGTCCGTTTTCCTCTCTAACCAATTGATCCTTACTCCTTTTCCCCTCATTGAACATTGAACATTGAGCATTGCTCATTGAGCATTATTCCCCCTTCAACCCAAGAAAAGACCGCAATAAACAATGCCTCTCCGACCTAAACTCCCTTCATCATTCGTTATTCCTTGTTCATCTGTTCGATATTCCCCTCCTTCTCCCTATCTGAAGTATACCAGCGCCCAACCTTCAGTATAGCTACGGTATAGATACTGCGTGATCACCACGCAGTATCTATACCGCAGGTAGGGAGTAGATAGGGGGCAGCTATACTCCAGCTAAGGAGTAGCCGGGAATTAAAACAGCCGATGACAGGACCATGCTATATTGAAAATATGGGAATGAAAGCCAGGAAATAATTCTTTGATTCCTGGTAAATGAAAAGGGAGCCCGGTAAAAAAATGTGTAATGTAAAACCCGGGTGCAGGGGAAGGCCAGTAATCCTCTAACCTCCTCAAAATCCTCTCCACTCCTGGCAATCTTAGTTCTGTCAGGCTAAAGGAATATTGATGTCGGTTAGATGAAAAGCATTCGCTGCTTACCGGAAAATGTAAAAGTGCCCAGGTATTAAAATCTGGTAAAGTTTAAAGCAAGTAAGAGATATAGTACGCTTCCAAATTCCTCAAAAATCCTCTCCAATCCAGCCTATCTTAGTTCTTTACACCGCAAAGCTACTTCCGCATCCACAGGTACTTGATGCATTGGGATTTTTGAAAGTAAAGCCTCGGCTGTTCAATCCGCCCTGGTAATCAATTTCCATATCCAACAGGTACATTTCATGCGCCCTGTCTATGATAAAATTGAAACCGTCGGCTTCATACATATGGTCATTGGGTTTTTGGGTATCAAAGCCTAACAGGTAAGACATACCGGAACAACCACCGCCCTTCACTCCCACCCGCAGGTATTGGGTGGTATCAAAACCGGGTTCGCCTTTTAAGCGATTGACTTCGCTTATGGCGCCTTCTGTAAATTTTACCGGTGATAGTGTTTTCGTTTCCATAATGCAAAGTTATTTAATCCGGGGATCATGTTTGCTTGTTTGACTGTTAGCTGACAGAAGGTTAACAATCATATAAAAAGCAAGGAAGTTGTATGCCTTCGGCAAATGTCTTGTTCGTTTTTTTTGCTTGCCCAAAAAAAAGAACCCCCGAGTTCCGCTGCGCTCGTCGGGGCAGGCAAAAAAGGGCAGGCAAACCCTCCCGCCATGGCGGGACTTCCGCGGGTTTTGCCGGGCCTGCCCACAACGGTCAGAACTATTTATAGCTTGATGTATTATGATTACAGTTTTTCCTTGATAGTGTTTACTTTACTACATATTGCTAAGGTCTTAAGTTACAATCACGTGATATGCGCGGATACTGAAGGCACTGAATTGCGGACGGAGGGCTTCGGCCTAACTAAGTTTCAGTAATCGAATACCCGCAATGAGGTGCTGGAACAGTCTGAAAGATTGAAGTGTTTTTGCGTTTCGTTTGTTTGATGTTGTTTGATTTGGCATCAACTGTTTTGCCCCTTTCTCTGCGAAACTTTGCGGGAAACGCTGCGTCCTTCGCGTTACTTATTACGCAATGTGTATTAAGTGCAACTAATAAGATGAATCGTCTCTGCCTTCACCCATCTGCCAAACAGATTGCTTCGTTCCTCGCAATGACTTTTATTTATTGATTTTCCTTCGAAACTTCTCTTCCTTTCTCCCTTCGATATTCCTTGTTCTATTGTTCTGGGTTCCCTCTCCCTCGTCCGCCGAAGCTTTAGCGTAGGTGGATACTTATCAACTTGTCAACCTGTCAACTTTTCAACCCGCTTAACCTACCCTCACCTTCCCTCAAACAATACCTGCAAGGATGACCGTTTCCTATTAAATTTGCCACCATAATAAAATCTAATGGGAGTAACCGTAGTCAGTTTAGTTGTTTCAATCATTGCCCTTATATTGTCCCTATTTGTTTTTTTCCAGTTGAAAGACAAAGACAACAGCACACCGGACAGCTTTTCCACCCGGCCTTTACAGTTGCAGGCCTATGAAAGACTGGTGCTGCTATGCGAAAGGATCGCGCTGCCTAATTTGATCAGCCGCCTTTACCAACCCGGGCTTTCTGCCAAAGAAATGCAGGTATTCCTGATCGAGTCCATCAAACAGGAATATGAATACAATGCCTCACAGCAGATCTATGTGAGCCAGCAATCATGGGAAGCTGTAAGGAATTTAAGAGACCAGAATATGCTGATGATCAATACCATCTCCAAGACACTGGCACCAGAATCCACTGCGGCCGACCTGAATAAGAAGATCATTGAAGGACTGATGCACGAAGAAAAGGCAGCCCTGCACACCTATGTTGCTGATACCCTCAACAGCGAAGCGAAAAAGATCATGAAGTAGCTTTCTTCCAACAGGAGATTCTATAGGATGGTAAACCGTATATCAAAAGCTTTCAAATCATGAGTAAACCTGTATTCACCGATTCCGGTATAGAAATAAGAACCCTTTACTCCAAAGAAAATACCGGCGATATCATCCTTGAAGCGCCGGGTGCATTTCCTTTTACCCGTGGTGTGCAGCATGACATGTACAGGGGCAAGCTGTGGACAATGCGCCAGTATGCCGGTTTCTCTACTGCGGAAGAAAGCAATAAGCGTTACCATTATTTATTGTCACAGGGTGTCATGGGACTGAGCGTGGCCTTTGATCTGCCTACCCAAATAGGTTATGACAGTGACCATGAACTGGCCGAAGGTGAAGTTGGAAAAGTGGGTGTGGCCATTGACTCGATCGATGATATCGAAGCACTTTTCCACGATATTAAACTGGAAGATGTGTCCACTTCCATGACCATCAATTCCACGGCATTCATCCTGCTTTCGTTTTATGTGGCACTGGCCAAAAGACAGGGTGCAGACCTGAAGAAGCTGACTGGTACCATACAGAATGACATACTAAAAGAATATGCGGCACGGGGCACGTATATCTATCCTCCCAAGCCTTCCATGCGCATCATCACGGATATCTTCCAGTGGTGCAGCGCTGAACTGCCCAAATGGAATACCATCTCCATATCAGGTTACCATATCAGGGAAGCCGGGAGTACGGCCGTGCAGGAAATAGCTTTTACCTTAAGTAACGGTAAGGCCTATGTGCAGGCAGCTTTGGAAAAAGGCCTGGACATCAATGTTTTTGGCAAGCGCCTCTCCTTCTTCTTTAATGCACACAACAACCTGTTTGAAGAAGTAGCCAAATTCCGCGCCGCACGCCGCATGTGGGCCCGTATCATGAAAGACCTGGGTGCTACCGATCCAAAGGCTATGATGCTGCGGTTTCATACCCAGACCGGCGGCAGCACACTGACTGCACAACAACCATTGAACAATATAGCAAGGGTAACTGTGCAAACCCTGGCTGCCGTGTTAGGTGGTACACAATCCCTACACACCAATGGCTATGATGAGGCATTAAGCCTACCAACAGAAGAAGCGGCCCGTATAGCCTTGCGTACGCAGCAGATCGTGGCCTTTGAAAGCGGCGCTGCTGATACGGTTGATCCATTAGCGGGATCATTCTATGTAGAAAGCCTGACCAGGGAAGTGGAGGAAAAAGCATGGCAACTGATTGAAAAGATCGATGCTATGGGTGGCAGTGTGTCGGCTATTGAACAGGGATTCATTCAGGACGAGATCGCAAGAAGTGCCTACCTGTACCAGCGTCAAATAGAAAACAAGGAAAAGATCATTGTGGGTGTCAATAAATTCCAGGTAGACCAGGAAACCCCCATACCTGGCTTCCGTATCGATGATAGTATCAGGGAGCACCAGGTGGAGAAGCTCAAAAAACTAAGGGCAACGAGAGATGCCGCGAAGGCCAGTGCCAGCCTTGAAACGATCAGGCAAAAAGCCACGGGAAATGAGAACCTGATGCCTTCGGTAATAGAAGCAGTGGAGAATTATTGCACCCTGGGTGAAATAGCCGATGTACTAAGATCTGTGTTTGGTGAATACAAATAAGCCTTTTACGCGGTTGCATAAAAGGCTTATAAAGAATACGAAATAGTCCTTACATCTTTCCTTTAGAAATTGCCTGAATAGAATCCAGGTGCGTTTTCAATGTAGGTAAGGTCTTGCCTGCAAAATTGCGGATGTCCGCATCCTTGGCATCTTTTGATTCCTTCTCAAATTTGCTGACATCTTTTTTATGGTCACTCAACATCATGCCCACATAATGGGAATCGAAAGCCTTACCTGTCATTTTCTTCATGGCATCAAGGTGTTTGCGCATATCCGCTGGTAAACTATCCGGCAGCATTATACCTCTTCCTGAAACCAGTGATTTCAATTCATTATTGGCCGCTGAATGATCGCGCACCATCATGGCTCCGAAATCTTTCACTCTCTGGCTGGCTGCATTTTGCTGAGCCAGGTTACCGGCTTCTACTTCCATCATGCCGCCTTTGGCTGCTTCCAAAACGAACAGGCTGTCTTCCTTAGGAATGGGTGTCGTATTCATGGGAGTTGTTGTGGTTGGCGCTGTCGGGGTCTTAGCAGTGTCCATCCCCGTTGTTGAGGTTGTAGTTGTTGTTGAATCAGTGGTTTCCGTACTGGATTTATTGTTGCCGCAGGACCAGATGGTGGCGGCTAATAAAAGGGTTGAAAGGGCTAAGAAATTCTTTTTCATACATGAATGTTTGTTACTGGTTTTGCAGAAATTTTTATGCCACTATTAAGGATAGACTAAAATATTATTCACAACAACAAATATTCATCTATTTCTTCAACAGAACTTACTGAAGGTATTCCCTGCATGAATCTAAAAAACCTTTACTTTGTTTTTTAACCATTGATACGTATGAGAAAACTTGCCTGTATACTGAGCCTTTGTTTTTCACTGTCCTGTATAGCCCAAACCCCTTCCTTTGTCAGGGATAGCCTGGACCAGTATATCAATTCAGGTTTAAAGGACTGGGACATACCCGGGCTTGCCATCGTTATTGTAAAGGATGGGCAGGTAGTAGTATCCAAAGGATATGGCGTACGCAGCCTTGAAACGAAGCAGGCTGTAGATGAGCACACTTTGTTCATGATTGCCAGCAACACCAAATTGTTTACCGGCACAGCACTGGCATTGTTGGAAACAAGGGGAAAAATATCCCTTAATGACCGAATCACTAAATACTTTCCTGATTACCGGGTATATGACTCAACCGTTAATCACCTGGTAACCATCCGCGACCTGCTCACGCACAGGCTGGGCACCAAAACATTCCAGGGTGATTTTACCTTCTGGAATACAAAGCTCAGCAGGGAGGAGATCATGAAGAAAATGCGCCTGCTGAAACCTTCAGGCATTTTCAGGCAGGACTATGGCTATTGTAATAGTTGCTTCCTGGCTGCAGGACAGGTGATACCCAAGGTGACAGGAAAACAATGGGAGGAATTTATAAAAGATACGATCATCACACCCCTGCAGATGAATCAATCGCTTGTCTTGTCTACAGGCATTGCACAACAGGCCAATGTGGCTGTTCCCTACACTACTTCTTATACCGGCAAACTGGAAAAGGTGCCGTATGATAACTGGAACAACCTGGCTCCTGCCGCCAGTATCGTTAGCAATGTGAGTGATCTTTCCCATTGGCTGCTGATGCAACTGGACAGCGGCCGTTATAATGGCCAGCAGGTACTACCCTGGGCTGCCATTCAAAAGACAAGGGATGTTAACATCATTACCGGCAGCCGTAAATCTGGAATATACCCTATACATTTCCGTGGGTATGGCCTGGGATTGTTTGTTGCGGATTACAATGGCAGGCAGGTGTACTGGCATACCGGTGGTGCAGGTGGTATGGTGAGCAATGTTTGTTTTATACCGGAAGAAAAATTGGGCATCGCCATCCTTACCAATAATGACAACCAGAGCTTCTTTGAATTCCTGCGCTATCAAATCATGGATTCCTATTTGGGTGTACCCTATGTAAACAGGAGTAAGCAGCAACTGCAAAACTTCCAGGCAGAAATGGCAGGACAACTCAAAGAGATCGCTGACTGGAAGGCAAGGGTGAAAAACAATAAACCTGAGTTGCCTTTAACAGCTTACGCAGGTGTTTACAACAATGAATTGTATGGCCCCATTACTATCAGCCAGGTGGGCAACCGGTTGAAGATGAACTTCAGCGCCAAGCCGGATCTTTCGGCTACGCTGGATTATATGGACAATGGGGAGTGGCTGATGCAATACAACAATATCGAGTATGGCATTTTCAATATCAAGTTTGCTATTGAAGGTAAAAAAGTAAAGTCGGTAATTACCCGGCAGAATGAATTCGTGGAATACGATCCTTATACCTTCATCAAAAAATAAATGCGGAAGGATTTGAGATCTTACTGGTAGGCCTCAAATCCTTCATTCAATTTAATACCCAGGGATTGGGCCAGCTCATTGACCTTGCGGACAAAGGAAAAATCACTGATGATGTTTTTGATGCTGTTGATATCATCAGCAAAGATCCTGTCCTCTTCGGCAAAGCCTGCAAACTGCCGTACAAAATCGTGTGCCCCTTCCAGTAAGGCGCTACTTTTTAAAGGCCTGCGAAACTCAATGGCCTGGCAGGCGCTCATGAGTTCTATGGCCAGTATAAATTCCAGGTTGTCAATCACGCGGTTGATTTTGCGCCCGCTAATGCTTCCCATGCTTACATGATCTTCCTGTCCCAGTGAAGTTGGAATACTGTCAGCGCTGCTGGGGAAGCAAAGCGTTTTATTTTCCGTGACCAGTGCGGCAGTGGTGTATTGTGGAATCATGAAGCCACTGTTCAATCCCACGTTGTTCATCAGCAGCATGGGCAATCCCCATTTACCTTCCAGCAGCAGGTAACAGCGGCGGTCTGATATATTACCAATTTCAGCAGAAGCAAAACAGGCATAGTCTAACGGAAGCGCTAATGGCTGTCCATGGAAATTGCCACCGCTGATGGTATCATCCTCACCAAAAACAACCGGGTTGTCGGTAACGGAATTGGCTTCTATTTCAACCAGGTCCTTCAGGTGTTTCCAGGCATTGCGCGAGGCGCCGTGCACCTGTGGCATACAGCGCAGCGAATAGGGATCCTGCACCCTGCCGCAATCAATATGGCTTTGCATGATCTCTGAATGATCAAGCAATAGTCTGAGTCTTTGCGCTACCAGTGTATTTCCCTCGAATGGCCGGAGCTGGTGCAATCGTATATCAAAGGGCGCCTTGGTGCCTGTCAATGCCTCGAGGCTCATGGCCCCGATCACATCAGCAGCCTCCAGGCAGTTGTGCATTCGTTGCACAGCCTTGATGCCAAATGCAAGGATGAACTGTGTTCCGTTTATGAGCGCCAGGCCTTCCTTTGGTCCCAGTTGTATGGGTTGCAAAGAAAACCGTTTGAATATTTCCTGTGTCCTGTACCTCTTACCTTCATAGAACACTTCTCCCAAGCCTATCAGGGGAAGGAACAGATGCGCCAGCGGCGCCAGGTCACCCGAAGCCCCTACACTACCTTTTTCAGGAACTACGGGGATCACGTTTTGTTCTATATGCCACAGGATGCGTTGCAGGGTGCTTAGCTGGATGCCCGAGTAGCCCTGGGCCAGTGCATGCACCTTGGTGATCAGCATTAGTTTGGCAATATCCAGGGGAACCGGATCACCTACACCAACACTATGACTTTGCAAGATCTTGTATTGTAAGGTGGCTGTATCGGCATCATTGATCCTGGTATTGGCCAGTATGCCAAAGCCTGTGGTAACGCCATAGACCGTTTTATTGGCATCGGCCATGCGCTGGATATGTTGCTGGCTTTGTTGTATCCTGCCTATTACATCTGGGTCTAATTTTCCTTCTAATCCGCCTTCAGCCAGTGATATGGCCTTTTGAACTGTCAGTTTTTCTTTTCCGTAGAAAAAGGGCTGCTTCATAATTTGATGGTCGAAAATAACTTATATCTTACAGCCACAAGCCACTATTTATTCCATTATGGAAAACCTGATATTCCTGCTCACAGCATCGCTGGTGCTGTATAAGTCTGCCAGAAAGCCAAAGAAGATCCGCATTGGCGATACCCATTGTTCGGTGCTGTTTTCCCCAGATGCTGTTTTTGATTATACCAGGTCTGATGAAGGTGATGAATTGTATTTTGCCGAGTACACGGAAAAAGAAGTGACCTATGGCGTATTGTGTGCCCGTATCAGCAGCAGGGTGCCGTTGGATGAAGCCAGGGATATCATGGACTCTTATTTGGAAAGGCTGCACAAGCCATTCCATGCATTGTATAATACAGGTATTGATCTCTGTCAACCTTTGGAGCCAGAAACAAGCTGCATTGAAATGGTGGATTACTGGCAGGATGAAGACGAGATGGACTGGAAAGTAAAGGGATATACCGATGGACAGATCATTGCGGTATTGTATGTGAAAAACATCAATCAGAGCACCGTGGAGCAGCAGGACCTGTTTTTAGACAGCTTTTCGATGCATTAATCCTTCATAATATTTTGGATTCTCTTATATTTGCCGCTCTTTAAAAGGTCCGGTAGCTCAGTTGGATAGAGCAACTGCCTTCTAAGCAGTAGGTCATTGGTTCGAATCCAATCCGGATCACAGTTAAATTTATTAAGCCTTAAAAGTATTGACTTTTAAGGCTTTTTTATCTGATATAGAAAGTAATATCATTCTCTCTATCTCCTTTGCTGTAAACAAATGACTCCCCGGAAAAAGTAGCTATTAGTTTTGGAGCAACAACTTTGGAAGCTCATGGTTCCATTCACATTTTCAAATTGAAAACCGATAGCTAGCTCGAGACTCTCTTGAGAAACAATATTGAATATAGAAATTTAAAGAATTAAATAGGATTTGTGTAATTGAACCTGAAAAATTGTTTTAGAATAAAATACTCAATCGGTAATACTGCCTTACTGTACATTCGATTTCTTGGAATAAGTGAACTCATTAAACGAAGTTTTAAGGAATAAACAACAATCTTTCCAAACATTATAAAAGATTCAATTCGATTATCGCGAAAGTGTCCATCCATTTCAAATGTTTCAAATTCGGCAATTGCACCTCCATGCACGTAAGAAGATGTTACATTATATATATTCAACAAAATAGGAAGTTGCTCATGGTACAATCTTGAATCTTTATCCTGCTTTTCATTGTGGAGTAAATACTTAATGATGTTATCTATCCGATAAAAACTGTTCCATACCTCCATGAGCTTATCTTTTTCTTGAACACTAAGTTTCGCATACTCATCATACCTGGCTTGTAAGTCTAAAAATTGCGGTGCAAGTTGGTCTTGAGATATCCGTTCAACTTTCAAATCGTAACTTAATCTTTTCAAATGGTCTGCATATCTGTATTCATTATAATATTGACGTCCTACAGAATCTGAGAATTCCAATTGTGATTTTACTGCTATGTAGTAAGTCACAATATAATGTTCAAATAAGACACGAGTAAGCACGTTTGAAACATAAAAGCTATCACAAGAAATAAGTTTTTCAATTACCAAATCCATTTTTTTAATTCCATTGTAGACAGCTCTATTGCTATATGGATATTTAGACAATTCAATGTCTGCCTTTAAATCAAGTTCGTAGTTCTTGAACAGTGCATTCATTAAGCCATATTGAATCTGGACATCCGCGTTTTTTTCTTTCAACTCTGGACTCATAAAGACTAAAATAGGCGAATTCTGTGATTGTCAAAAGGCAAACTGGATAGTGAACTTTTAAGGATACAACAAATACTTTTTCCGCATCACTTTATACTGAATTAATCCAGGCTCCCAACTAGTGCGGATCTCTTTTTCAGATTTACCATCAATGATCTGTTTTCGGAACAATGCGGAGCCAGTCAATCTTTCAATCACTCCCATTTCCTTGCTTAGTTTGGAATCAAAGAACTGTTCTTTGTTAGGAGAAGCCTTGTACAGTTCCATTATCCACTGTAGGTTGATCTGCTTCTTTTGTCGAAGTTGCTCTACATCATACTGGCGCAGGTCAAGCCCATAGCATACCTGGTTCATGAAGAGTGGTGTTTCAGCCATGCCCTTTATTCCTTTTGGTATGTAGTTGAAAGTGTATTTTCCTTTTAGTTCCGGGCTGCCAATGACCGTAAAGGGAAAATAAGTACCGCGGCCATGGTTAAGGTAGGTGCCCTCAAATAAACAGGTGGAAGGATAGAGCATGATGGCCTGCTGCGTATTTAAGTTGGGGGAAGGGCTTACCGGCAGTACATAGGGCATATCGTGGTTGTAGTTAGCCAGCTTAATGATGCGCAGCTTGCATTGTACTTTATTGGTCAACCATCCTTCCCCATTGGCCATCTGCGCAAATTCACCCACCGTCAATCCATGTGCTATAGGGATGGGAAACATACCAATGCCTGATTTGAATTGCATATCCAGCACCGGGCCGTCAACCAGGTATCCATTAGGGTTGGGCCTGTCCAGGATCAACAGCTCTTTGCCGTTTTCAGCACAGGCCTCCATCAAACGGGCCAACGCATTGATATTGGTATAGAACCGGCAGCCTACATCCTGCAGGTCATAGATAACGATGTCTACATCTGCAAGGTCTTCTTTTGTTGGCTTATTTTTCTTTCCATATAAAGAGATCACGGGTATACCTGTGGCCAGATCAGTTTCATCGGCAACAGAAGCACCGGCACTGGCATTGCCCCGGAAGCCATGTTCCGGCCCAAAGACCTTAACGATTTGAATGCCGAGGGTTTGCAAACTATCCACCAAGTGTTTTTTGCCAATAATGGTTGTATGGTTGGCTAGCATGGCCACCCTTTTACCTTTCAGGTAAGGCAGGTATTTACCTGTTTGTTCTGCACCGGTTTGTATACTGCTCTTAGTTTCATTGTGAATGGAAGAAGGTGGATCCTTATGGAAAAGGAAGGTGCCAGCTATGAGAATAAGAGATACAATCAATTTCATGGAGACGATTTTATTTATTAGCGGTTATGCTGAATGGTTATTCGAACGGAACACCTTAGTCATTGATAAATGTTCTAAAGTAACCAATTATTCCACTTCTCCCCGCTTGTCTTGACTGGCCAGTGGTCAAACTGGTTCATAGCAATAATATCCGCATAAAATATTTTTGTGCCGGTGGTTACATTTTCTTACCCGGCTCGTACTTAGTAATAGATTGAGAGCAATGGCCATCAAACGACATATATGTAAACCTCCTGCATTTTTTACCCCGTTCCGGGGCAAAACCGTATTTTCATCAAAGCGGAGCCCGAAATTTCCTGCTTCATGAAAACATCCTTTTACATATTGCCCTTTGCCTGCCTGCTGATCTTTTCCTGTAAAAAAGATACCATAGCTCCCAGGGAACAATTGGATTATGGCGACTCGCTGTTTTATTTGAAGCCCGGCAACTATACGCTATCCCCGTCCAATGCAATAGCCGGCACTTATACTGCCTTCCCGGACAATCTTTTGATTGATAATACCACAGGTGTCATCACCATAGCACTGAAAGGGAAAGATGGACAAAGCCAGACAGGGTTGAAATATAAGATCAGCTTCAGGGCTTCCAACAGCGATCTTACAGATTCAACCTTTATAACGATATCAGGTATCAACTACCTGGACGGTTTTCATTACCTGGCACAAAATGATTCCATCGTTGCTCCCACCTACAATGCCAATAACAGCCTGGCTTTACCAGCTGGAAATTATAGCATAGGCGCTGACAGCAAGCTGGCCATCAACCCGGCCAATGGTCAAATCAATATCAATGAATCCATCAGAAGGGGTTATTTTGATGACCCCACGCATGGCAGCTGGAAACAAACCACCATCAAATACGCGATCAACGATAAGAGCAATGCCATAGAAAACCAGCTGGATATCATCCTTTATCATTACAACAACCTTGCAGATGTGCCAACCAATGTGAGTGGGCTGATGCAGGCGCACCAGTCTTTGTCATTAGGCCTGAACCGCATGGCCATTCCTTCCACCCCTGCACCTATAGATAATAACCTGTCCAGTAACCTATCTTTATCAAAGCCAAGACCGCCCTGTATCGTGATCATTGGCCACTAAAATGAAAATCGTTTACTGCTTATTTTCCTGCACCTGTTTATTGCTGCTACTGTACTGCTTTTCACAGGCTACCCGTAACCTGCCCTCGCCAATTTTGGAACAATATCACAAGGCTAATCAATATTATAACGAAGCCTTACAATATCCCAATGATGATCAAAAAGAAGGCAGGTTGAATCAGTTGGCTTTACAGGAGTTCAAATCTCTTTTGCGTAAGTTTAGTGATCAAAAGACCATCGATACAGTGCAGTTCTTTTCCTGCATCAAATTGGGCGAACTGGAAAGTTATTTTGACAGCACCGATAAGGCCCTGGATTATTACCGCCAGGCCCTGGATATGCAACCAAAACTTCCGTTTCTACCCGATTCGCTGTATTTCAAACCTATGCTATTTGCCGGGCTTATTTACTACCAGCAAAGCCAAACTGACAGTGCTGCCCGTTATTTTAAAAAAGCAGAGGCCATACAAAAGCATTATACCCATCAACTTCTGGAAAGTGAACGTTTGTACAATATGCTTGGCGCCATTTATTATGAGTCGGGCAATTACTACCAGGCAAAAAATTACTTTTTAAAAGCAGTTGAAACACTTCCGAAAAGCCATTCCTTTTTTAAGGGTTTGTTTGTAAACTATCATATCAACCTGGCAACTGTGCTCTTTAAATTAGAAGAATATGATACTGCCAGTAAAATATACCACGACCTATTGCCCTACCACATATACCAGGACGAGATCTATAATAATATCGGGCTGGTCAATCTTTATTCTCATCAGCCAGAAAAGGCTATTGAATATTTCGGGAAAGTAACATATAATAACTTTTTACAACTGGGCTTGCTGAATGATATAGCCGCTGCCTGGCTGGATCTAAAAAACTATACCACTGCAGAAAAATACCTGCGACTTGCCATCAGTAAAAATCCTGCTTACTATAAACAGGACCACAATAAAGACCTGGGGCGAAGTTGTAAGTTGATGGGGGATATTAAAAAAGCATCCAATGATCTTGCAGGAGCCTTGGCCTGGTATCAAAAGGCCTGCAATCAACTATATCCTGGATTTACAGACAGCTCCATACATGCAGTTCCACGCCAGTTTTCAGGGGTATTTTCTTATATAGATCTTTTCAATGTTCTTGTGGCCAAAGCGGAAACATGGCATTTGCTGTACCAGCAAACACGGGACCTGCGGGATGCTGAAGAAGAATTGAATACCTATGCATCTGCTTTTGCCCTGGTTGCCTACGTGGAAAGAACGTATGATAGTGACCAGGCCAGGTTGTTCCTTGGAAAAATTAAATACGCTATCCATTCCAGGCCCATAGAAATTGCCTATGAACTCTATGCCAGGACCCACGATAAAAGATATTTGGAAAATCTTTACAATTTTGACCAGCAGAACAAGGCCTCAGTTTTGGCATTCAACCAGGAGTTCTCAGAGCTGGCGCAAAAAAGCAACCTGCCTTTCTTACAAGAAGTGCAGGACCTGAAAAGAAAGATCACCACCCTGTCGATAAAGGCCAATGAAATCACTGATAGCGCTGATATTGTTGCATCGGCAGCTACCATACGAAACCTGGAGATGGAACTCGGTAAGAAGCAGGAAACATTGGCCAATGAGATTGCTTTGCCTTCCAATACCGTCAAGGCTGTGAGTGATCTCCAGGCAAACGTGCTCGATGATGAAACCGCCATCCTCTCCTATACCCTTTCCGATGACAAGCTCACCAAAACAGTCATTACCAGGGATTCTTTTAACTGTTACCAGGATACCCTATCACTTAATTTTCATGCGCAGCTTCAAGGCTATATCCAATCCTTATTGGCTCCTTCCGATACTTTCTCCCGGGAAACATCAAAGGTTTTGTATGCTACTCTGGTCAAACCCATTGGTAGTAAGATCAAACACCTGGTCTTCATCCCTGACAATGAATTGTGTTACCTCCCTTTTGAAACCCTGGTGGATGAGAAGGACAAATACCTGGTAGAAAACTATTCGGTGCAATACCAATATTCCACCTCGATATTGAAAAGATCAGCTGCCCGGTTCAGGGGTCATCAAACTTTGTCTTTTGCACCTTTTGCTTCCCGAGCAGGACAAGGCTTTGGAAGGTTACCGAATTCGCTTTCCGAGGTAGCTGCATTGAGCGGTAAAAAATACGTTGATACCGCAGCCACTAAAGAAAGCCTGTTGAATCACCTGCAGGATTACAAGGTCATTCACCTGGCCACCCATGCTGTAGTGAACAACAGGGAGAACAGCTTTTCCTACATTATGTTTTCGGGAGCTGACAGCATTCAAAGCAGGTTATACCTGGGCGAGATCTATAATCTTCCTTTACAACATACGGACCTGGTCATTCTGAGTGCCTGTGAAACAGGGGCAGGTAATTTCATAAAGGGTGAAGGTGTGATGAGTTTAAGCCGGTCCTTCAGCTATGCTGGATGCTCCAATATTGTTACCACTTTATGGAAAGCAGATGATTATTCGACAGCCTACCTTAGTAACAAGATCCATGATTATTTAGACAAAGGACTCACCATTGACAAGGCTCTTCAACAAGCTAAGCTCGATTACCTGGGTGATAAAAAGATCAATCCCCGGTTAAAGCAACCTTACTACTGGTCGCACCTTGTATTTTTAGGCAATGTTTCAGAGAATAATTTATTTCCCTGGACATGGGTGGTACTTGCCATAGCCCTTGGTCTTCTTATTCTTATAGGGATATTCATAAAAAGGTCCCGAAAACCCGGGACCCGTTTTTCATAGGTTGAGCCTAAGTATTATTGTAGTTTCCTTGTCTTTTCCAATAAAGTCTCGGTGATGTTATCGTGGTAAGGATGATTGGGATCGTTACGGATCAATAGCATCAGGTCAATGGCTTTTTGATAGTTCCTGTTTTTTAAATAAGCGAGTGACAAATAAAATTGGGCATCCTTTGCATAAGGGCTATTCGCTTGTACCAGTTCCAGCCATGATATGGCAGAAGCAGTATTACCAGTATGTAGAAAAGCCATAGCTGTCAAAAAACTATCCTTTGGCGACAGGCTTGCCTGCCCGGCATTTTTGATCACATTGTTATAGTCATGATTCCTATAATTGTTTTCAAGCTGGTTGGCGCCATCTCCTGCTCCCCGTTCAGCCGACAAGGAATAATCAACAAAGGCTTCATTGTACAATCTCCCCGGCGAATTGCTGTAATGCCTGAAGGTTTGTATCCCGATAATCAGCAACAAAACAGCAGCCACTCCGATGACATACCGCATCGTTCTATTGATACCAATAACCCGTGCAGGAGTTTTTTGAGATTGCCATTCCTGCATCATTTCCTGGTGTATAGCGCCTACCCTTTCTCTTGTTCCCGATTGTTTAACGGCTTCAATGGCAACTCTCAAAGATTCAACCTGTTCTTGTAAACCGGGGTCCTGCTCCAGTTGTTTTTCAAACGCAGCCTTTTCACCCGGGTTCATCATGCCATCTATGTAATCGAGTATTGTTTCGTTGTTATGTAAAGATTCATCCATGGACAAACTGTTTTAATTGTTCGTATAAAGTCTTATCAGTTCTGATCATTTCCTCAAGCCTTTTCAGGCATTTATATTTTTTATTACGCACTACCTGTTCATTCTCGTACTGCAGTACCCCCAGGATCTCCTTCATCGGCCGGTTTTCGAAATAAAAGAGCACTAATATCTTTTTACAGTTCTCGCCCAGTTTCTGAATGGTGTCCATCAGGCTTGCAGAAATTTCCCTGCTCTCCATTGACAGGCTTACTGCTGATTCATCTGCCTCTTTTATTTGCTCATATTTCATCTCCCTAAGTTGCGCCCTTCCTCTTTTTTTCAATTCATTCAGCCAGAGGTTACGGTTTATGGCGAATAAAAACGTTTTGATCGATGACTCCCCCCTGAACTTACCTGCTTTTACCAGGTTGATAAAGGAAACAATGACTTCCTGGAACATGTCTTCGGCATCATGGATTTCACCGCTGTTATGGAGTACATACCTGGATAGAAATTCGAAATGCTGCCTGTATAAGAACCTGATAGAGTCATCAATGGATACATTGTTTAAAAGATTGTGTAACAACTCCGCATCGCTGAATGATCCTGGCCGCTTATCCATTATTAGTTTATATGCAGGTTTAGAATGTAACCTTGGAATGGGAACATTTTTTAAAAATCTTGCTTTCCAGACGAAAATACCCCGGAATTATAAATTTTTTGCTGACCCGGTTACATTTTGAAAACCTGCGCTTACTCATAATTATAAAACCAAAAAACATTTTGTATGAAAACAGGAACAATAATCTTATCTGCCATTCTTACAGCAGGCTTATTTAGCTGCAAAAAGAACGTTGACAGTGTTAGCAGCAGCAATTCAGGACTTGACTTCCAACTAAGGGCTACCAGTCCAAGCTCTATTGTAGCACGCACCACTGCCACCATTACCTGGGATTCAGGATTTGTAAATGCCAATGAGATCAAATTTGAGGCAAAACAAAACGGCCAGGAAACTGAATTCAAGTCTAACGTCCATAAGCATGTGGACCTGTTTGGCACTTTATCAACCATAGGTACTATTAACCTACCCACTGGTACGTTTGATGAAGTGGAGTTTAAGATAGAAGCCTCACCCAATGGTAATGAACCAGCCTTTCAACTGAAAGGAACTGTCAATGGCGTTCCTGTTATCTTAAAAGTTGACAATTCGATTGAAATTAAATCAGAACAATCGCAGGTCACATTATCAGGTGCAGATATAGCCCTGAATACCATAACCCTTTCCCAGTTAACGGATGGTCTTTCTGCGGCAGATTTCACCAATGCCACGCAAACAAATGGAATGATCGTTATCTCTTCCAGCACCAATAAGAATTTATTCGATGCTATCGTTGCTAACTTCCGGACGCACCATGAAACCGAGGTGGAGGTTCACCATCGTCATTAGGAATTATTATCCCTATTAAAACCAAAAACAGCCGAAAGGCTGTTTTTTTATTTTGTTAGCACTTCATCACCCGCTGTCTCGTTTGGCAGGGTGGCCTGGAATAAGCCATTGTAACCTTTTAGCCATATAGCTGATCTAATAGCTAAAGTTGCGGAAATTCATGCTTATACAATCTTTCTGAAAGCTATTTCTGCTGCTGAACCTTAAAGCTAAACACAATTAGAATGGAACAGATCGTTACTATCAAAAGCATCATTCAACGGACGCACGATGTCAGGAGCTATCGTTGTGAAAAACCAGCCAACTATAATTTTGTGCCCGGCCAGGCAACAGAGGTCTCTATTAATAAAGAAGGCTGGAAGGATGAGAAACGCCCGTTTACTTTTACATCTTTACATTCTGATGAATACCTTGAATTTACCATCAAGAGTTATTTTGACCACCCAGGTGTAACCAACGAACTACACCAACTTAAGGAAGGGGATGAACTGATCATAGGTGATGTTTGGGGAGCTATTGAGTACAATGGATCAGGTTATTTTATAGCCGGCGGTGCAGGCATTACTCCATTCATCTCCATATTCAGGCAACTGGAGAAAGACAACCAATTAAATGGCAATACATTGTTTTTCTCCAACAAGACAGACAGGGATATTATTCTTGAAAATGAATTTAATTCAATGCTTGGAAAAAACGTTGTGCATGTAATTACGCAGGATAGCCATACAAAATATCATGCAGGCTATATTGACCAAGCATTCATAAATCAACATATCGAAGACTTTAGTAAAAACTTTTACCTATGCGGACCACCTAAGATGATGGAAGACATGCAGGAGATCCTCAAAAAATCAGGTGTTGCCCCCGAAGCAGTTGTTTTTGAAAAATAAAGCAATGACCATTTTCTCCGCCTGTTGGTGTCTTTGCTTTGTTTCACAATGCAATATCTCCGTTGTTATAAGCAAAGGACTCGGGGCCATTTATATTGGAACCGCGAAGAAGTTTAGCGGAATAATGATCAACAACAATCCTGGAGCACACGGTCATGCACAATAACCAATGTCATCCACAGCACCACCAGGATGGTCAGCAAATTAATCACAGTGAGTGCAGTGTAATGATCTCTTTTTATACTATTGAGATTTGTACTATTTTTTGTAGCGTACCATTTTGAAGCCATTGGAATTAGTGCCAGTAAGCATAACACAACAATTCCCTGGTAAAAACCAGTGAATGCAAGGCCAATGATGCTCAGTACTGCTACGGTAAGGGTCAATACCATTGAAATGGAGCTAACAACGCTAAATGTTTTCATGGCCGTATAGATTGGAGGTCAACAATATTTGTAGTTGAAAGTTAACACTTCTGTCATTTTTTTAATATTTTACCGGCGCATAGACCAGCAAGCATGTCTTTATTAACAAGGTTTGGTTAGTATGTAACTAACCTGGCTGGTATCAAAACTATCCACCATGAAAATCATTTTTACATTAACCACATTCCTATTCACCATAACAACCTTCTCGCAAAAAGTATTTTTAAAAGATTCCACCGCCAGTTGTATTGCCAAATGGAACAAGGGAGATACAAAAACCTTTTATATTCTGCATAATAAAGAAAGTTATGAAGCCGGGAAACCCAAAGAGAATAATCCGTTTGGTTACCTGGCCTATCTAACCGTCCTGGATAAAAATTCGGCCGGGTACACCATGCAATGGCGAATGGAACTTCCAGATCAACTAAAGAAATTAAATCCACATTTAGCTGATTCACTCCCCGTATTTAATGGATTAAAGATTATTTATAAAACGGATGAAATGGGCGGATTTTCAGAACTGGTTAACTGGCAGGAAGTTCGGGATGCCTATATTGGTATGGCCGATCTTTCCGTTCCCAAAGGAGAGAACACTACAATGGATTCCATAATGGATAGGGTAAAATCCATGTTTAGTACCCAAAAAATGGTGGAAAATGCCTTTATCCAGGATATTCAAATTTATCATGGTCCCTATGGTTACACCTATTCTACCAGGGGTACCAGGGTGCAAACCCAATTACCCAGTCCATTCGGCAATGATCCATTACCCGCTGTAACTTCAACCCGGATCACCGAACTAAGACCTAAACTGGATTATTTTAAGCTTTCCAACATCCAGGAAATTGACCAGGCTGCAACTGCAAAGTTGTTAAATGATGTTTTCAAAAAAATGGGGCTGACAGATGATAAAAGAATTCCAATGGAAGAATTAAAAAAGGTAATGGCAAACTTTTCCATATTCATAAAAACCGAGTACAGGATATCTCCTTCTAAAGGTTGGGTATCAAAAGTAGCGTATCAAAAAACCGGGAAGTCTGAACAAAACAGCCAGTCAGAAACCTATGTCATAGAAATGAAAGACAAATAGAGGGTTACATGAATAATCATCAAAATTCTGGTAAGGAAAGAGAAGATGCAATAACCGCTTTTTGGTCTGGAAAACGACTTCCTTATAACAAAGGATTGGTTATATCCGGCGTCACCGCATTTATATTTTACTGCATCCTTGGGTCAATATTTGTCAAGGACTTCGAAGTAACTGGTTTTACAACCATTTTACAGGGATTTGGTTATTTGATAATGATGGGAATTGCCAATATATTTTATGGACTTGGAAGTTTGATTGATGGAACATTTAATGAAAAGGGAAGCGAAAAATTTAGAAACAATTTATATAAGTTTGGTTTTGTTTTTTCAGTTGCACTGCCATTTTCAATACCTGTTTCCATAGCCTTTTATTATTTCTAAAGTATTTATATCACTTTCCAGTGGTAAACAAGACCGCAGCTACTGGTAGATTAAATGGATAAGCGAAAGCAAGGCTTCACAAGGAAAGTTATTTAAGGCTTATACAGGAAGTTTAAAAGGAAATGTTTTTAATCTACTTAAAGTGTTCTTGCTACACGGAATCCCCCGCCTGCACTGCTTTGCATAAATTCAGGCATAACCCCAGGAACAGGCCCCCAGTTACGTGAAGCTGAGCGTATCAAAGGAGGTGTGTCTGCATAGCAACCGCCACGCACCATGTGAAAGTCGCAGGAACTTTTGCCATTCGCAATACTAAGGTTACCGGACAGATGTAGTTTTGTTTTAATCAAGTTGGCAACACCGGTTGCTGGTAAGCCGGAATAAGAAATGGAAAAGCAATCAGCAATCCACTGCATAACATTACCACTCATATCATAAAGTCCAAAAGCGTTGGGTGGAAATGAACCCACTGGTGAGGTGCCCACCCATTTGTCATAACCAGAAGCCATTCCTACTCCATATGTACTATCATTACCGTAATTAGCATATTCATGGCTTGCAGTATCACCCCAATAATAGGCAGTGGTTGTTCCTGCACGTGCGGCATATTCCCACTCTGCTTCAGATAATAAACGGTATGAGAAACCGGTTTTTTTACTAAGCCAGGCCAGGTAATCCCGGGTATCATCCCAGCTTATACAGACCACCGGATGGCTGCTGTCCTGTGCAAACCCAATATGGTTCCAGTTAGCAATAGGATTAGGTTGCCATGGTTGAAGTGTATCGCCAGGCAACATAGCAAAGCCGCAGCCGCCTGTTGTTTTTCTGTTGGTGGCTTTTACAAAATCCATCCATTCTTTTTTAGTTATATCAAACTTGCCCGAAGCAAATTGTTGAACATGTACCAGCCTTTGTGGACCTTCTATGGGGCCGTCACCAGGGTTAGATAAACGTCCTTTTTCTGTTTCTGGAGAACCCATCATAAAATTACCTCCAGGTATTACTACCATTTCCGGACAATCTTTACAATCTCTAAAAGTTTGTCCTGGCTTAAAGGATGTCTTGTTTTTTGTTTGAGCAAAGGATGGGTGCTTACCAACCCAAGGAAAAGAATTATTGCTAAATATTTTGTAGCCGTATTATTTTGTTCATAGATTATCTACACAAAGGAAACAATCGGTTTTTGGCAATGAAAACTGGAAGGAACGTGGAAGTGATTCTAAGGGAAGGAAACCAGGCAGTTTGATCATTAAAAGATAATCATATTTATTGGATTGGTCTCATAGTGTTTTCATATTGTATTAACAGGCTAATTAGTCATAATAGCTGATTATCGCTATTGTATAAAGTATCAAGGTTTTATAGCAACAAGTTTTGCCTTAATCCGGTAGATACCTGCAAACCCATAAACCAGTTCTCCAGCCTTTACGATCTTTCTTTTATTGCCTGATTACACTTTTCCAGTTTCAATTATTAATTTAGCAGTCCGTACTGTTTTAAATGATTGAATACATGAAACCGAAACTGTTCTTACTGCTGTTTATACTCATTATGGCTGGTTGTAGCACATCCAAACAGGGTTGTCCAGGAGCCAGCTACCAGGGTCCCAGGTACAAAGCCTCTAAATTCAGTTGGAACTAAAAAAGCCACCCAGTTTTATGTAGTGAATGGCTTTTTAAAAAGACATAAACTCAACCTATTTCATTACCTGGCCTGCCTGATTATTTTAGTCATCATCTTTACACTTCCCTGTATCAATTGCACATAATAAATACCAGGCATGTAAGCAGCTCCCAATTCAACAGGCTTACCAGGATAGATATTTCTTTTCTCCACTACCCTTCCTGAAACATCATATACCACCAGGTCGGTCAATGAAATGTTCACCGCACTGTACAAAAGCGTAAAACCTGAATGACTTGGATTTGGATAGACCTGGATGACAGGCACATTTTCTTCGATTTGATCATCTGGAGCATTGCGTTTAGTTATGGAAGCATCCTGGCTGCAATTGCCTAATCGTGAGCCATTATCCAGGTGTGCAGCCACCGCATTGGCACTCACACAAATGGTATGGGCGTTGGTTGCTTTCCCGGGTGGTACCTGGCAGACTGCTAACTTATCCATTTTATTGCCACACCGAACATCTACCACCTTTATCAATTTGTTGGTGGTTACATTACACCCCGAAGCGTCAGACATCGTAACAGAATAAGTTGTCGGTATAGTTGGTGAAACGGTAATGGAAGATGTAACTGCTCCATTGCTCCATAGGTAGGTATATGGTCCTGATCCACCTGAAGCATGAGCCGCAAGGGTAATACCTGATGCAGGTAAATAAGCCGGATAAACCGTATTGGAATCTACACCCCTTTTCAAACTGATCGTATCCGGAATAGTAACTGATAGTTCACAACCAAGGCGGAAGGCTGCCAACATTCCCAGTTGACCACCATAGGTAGTACTTCCTGCGGCATATAAATGATCACCATGAATGGAAAGGCTTTGAATCATATCCTCGCCTAAACCCATCTCTATCACCTGTTTACCATCGCCGGAAAAGCTGTTATCCAGGATACCATTTGAATTGATGCGTGCAAGTGCAATATCCGCAAGAGGCCAGGCCTTAACAAAACCACCAATTACGATTTTACCACCAGGTTGCAATGCCATTGAAGTAGCCTGTTCATTATCCAGGTTAAAGTCAATGAGCACTTTTCCATTCTCTCCAAAACTATTATCCGGTGATCCGTTGCTGTTAAATCGTTCGATCCTGAAATTACTTCCTTTTACTCCGGCTACTACAATAGCTCCGTCAGGCTGCAGCAAAGCCGCAGTGGCCATAAACATAAATGCACCGTTTGTAATGATCATCCTGCCATTTGCATTAAAGCTCAGGTCCGGAGAGCCATCAGGATTATAACGCCACAATTCAAGACTACCTGGTTGACCATTTCCCACCAACACCAGTTTTCCATCTGGCCTTAAAAGCAGATCAACTACCTGGTCGTTGAAGGATCCGAAATCAGCGATCTGTATACCATCCCCGGAAAAGCTGTTATCAATTGTTCCATCACTATTGAATCTCACCAGTGCTACATCCGTTCCACCGCCGGGTGTAGCTGTAAATCCACCCAGGATGATCTTCCCATCGGGCTGGATAACCATATCCGTTGCTATACTATTATCCTGAACACGCATCAACACCTGGCCGTCACCGGAAAAACTATTATCGGAGGAACCATCCGGATTGAGCCTGATCAATGCAATATCAAATTTGCCATCGCTGCCATTCCAGAACTCGCCTGCCACTACTATCTTGCTATCAGGCTGAATGGCAAGTGCCCTTGCTTCTGCCCCGGCAAGTCCAAAATTCACAATCAGTTTTCCGTCCTCAGAAAAACTATTATCGTAACTGCCATCCGTATTGTACCGTATTACAACGAAATCCAGTTTTTCAGGGTATGTCTGGGTTACCCCGGCAGTTACTATTTTCCCATCCTGCTGCACGGCAGATGCATTCAAGGATGTTCTCCCTGCATGTTTGAAATCCTTTATAATGCCGGAGGTTCCAAAATTGGTATCCAACATTCCGTCACTATTGTAGGTGGCTACTGCATAGGCCATAGAATATAAGTAAGTACCGGCGATCATGATCTTGCCGGATGGCTGAATGACGAGTGAAGAAGCCGAAGCACCTGCTGAACTTTGATTATCATTAACGCCAGCTATAGCAATACCGTCGCCCGAGAAACTATTGTCCAGGCTACCGTCTGTATTATAACGCCCAACTATAAAATCCTGGTGCGCTGAGGTCAGTGCACCACCTGCCACCACCAGCTTTCCATCATTTTGTAGCGCCAATGCATTGATCAGTGCATCCTCATTGCTAAAATTGCTTACCTGTATGCCATCTTCTGAAAAACCGGGATCCAATGAGCCATTACTATTCAGCCTGGCCAACATGAACTTCATAATATTAAGCTCATTGAGTGTAAAACCTGCAGCTATGATCTTACCATCATTTTGTATGGCTAATGCTTTAGCATTGCTGTTCCAGCCAGAGGTAATAAACCGGAAACCATTATCAGCAAAAGCAACATCAATAGCGCCATCAGGAAGGTAACGGGCAATGGCCATGCTGTTTATACCTGCATTATTATAATAACCGGCAATGACTATTTTTCCATCCTTCTGTATGGCAACTGCAGCTGCACCGGCACCACCTATCAGGTTAGTAACCTGTTTACCATCACCGGAAAAGCTATTATCAAGGGAACCATCAGGATTGAACCTGGCCATTGTTATCCTGTCCCTTACATTATCATAGTTGCTTCCCACGGCAACGATCTTACCATCCGCCTGCAGTGCCAGGTCAAAAAAAGAATCATCTGTAGAATTAAAATCAATTGTGACATAGCCATCGCCTGAAAAACTAATGTCAGGAGTTCCATCAGTGTTGAAGCGGGCCAGGGCAAAATCTTTTCTGTTGGAGGTTTGTGCTGTGCCACCCACTACGATCTTCCCATCCGGCTGCATTACAGCTTTTGGCTCACGCATAAAAACAGGAACCGAATAACCCTGTTCTCCATAGGCTAGGTCTATAGTACCGTTAGCCAGGCGATGGGTTACCAGGGTTTGCATATTCATTTCGATAACCAGGAAGAACGTGCCGTCGGGAGCAAGCAATATTTGCTGGCATTGGTTATCATAGAAAAATTCACTGCCCCCGAAACTTGTTCTGACAATACCCTTATTTCCAAATGAAAGATCAAGGCTGCCGGCCTGGCCAAAGCCGGAATTATACAATGCCGTTAGAATAAGTACCAATAGTATTTTTTTCATAACAGGTAATTTCTTGAGAAGAATAATTATCCAGGCTTTATGAACCAGGAATGGCTGTAAAAGCTTTCAGTATAGTTTGGAAGAATACGGAATCAAAAGTTCCGGAATGAAGATGAATCAGCCGATGACCGGGGACAGAAATACCAGTGATAGCTATCAGTAAGAATGAAATGGATAACTATATTCTTTTAGAATTGGTTCTATATAAACTGATCAGTGAATAAATCTCATCTTTTATTAATGATCAGCCACCTGGAAGGACTTTTGTAAATAAGACTCTCCTGCGTTTTTACCAATATCCAGGGTATAGGTGCCTTGATAAAGTTTCCATTTATGTTCATTAGCGTCCCATTTTTGCAGCTCGCTTACGGGTATGCTCAGCCGTACCTCTTTGTTGGCGCCTTTGCCTATCCTGGTCTTTTTAAATGCCTTTAATTCTTTCAGGGGCATCCTTTCCATTTTTGGATACTCCACATACACCTGTACCAGTTCATACCCCTCCATGGCACCTGTATTCTTAATATTTAAAGAAACAACGATGCTATCCCCGGCTGTATATTTTGATCTCAATGGTTTTTTCCAGGCATAATCAAAGGATGTATAGCTCAATCCATAACCAAACGGGTACTGCACCTTGCCATTAAAATAACGATAGGTACGACCCTGCATGGAATAGTTGTCATATGGAGGGAGGTCATTGATAGAAGAATAAAATGTTACCGGCAGGCGGCCGGAAGGCGAAACTTTACCAAATAGTATGTCAGCCAGGGCTGTACCACCCTGCTCCCCGGGATACCAGGCATATACAATAGCATCTGCATACGGTGCAATGGCAGCAACATCCACAGCACTTCCGGCAGTGATCACCGCGATGATCGGCTTTGTATGCCCTGCCCGCAAAGCTTTCATATAGGCAATTTGAGAAGCAGGAAGACCTATATCCTTTTTATCACCACCACCAGGCGCCAGGAAAGCATCGCCTTCCTCACCTTCATAAACAGGCGTAAGTCCTATTACGGCAATGGTTATATCGGCATTGCCGGCAGCCCAGATGCCACCGAAATGAGTGGAGTCTGTAAAATCACAACCCTGGTCGTACTCCACCCTTATGCCTGCCCCTGATGCAGCAGTAATACCTTCCACAAAATTGACAGCCTTACCAGAAAGGCCGTGGTAGTTGCCCATCAAAGCATCCAGCGATGAGGCAGTGGGTCCCACCACCATGATGCTGCTGTATTTCGTTTTATTTAGCGGCAACAGGTTATGATCATTTTTCAATAAGACCATGCTCGCTTCAGCCATTTTCTTTGCCAGGCCAATATGGTATGCATTACTGACACTGTCGGCACCATAGGATCTATAAGGACTGGCGGAAGGGTCATCAAAGAATCCCAACTTCATTTGCATACCTAACGATATAGCAAGAGCGCTATCCACTTCCCTTTGTGTGAGCAGGTTTTGTTGTAAGGCCTTCATGACATCATCCTGCAGCAGGTTGCTGCAATCGAGGTTTACTCCGGCCCTGATGGCTGCCGCTGCTACTTCCACGCTGCCAGGAAGTGTTTTGTGCCTGGACCAGATATCCTCCAGTGCCCAGCAATCAGTAACGGTTTGCCCTGTAAAACCCCATTCTTTGCGCAGGATGTTTTGCAGTAATGTATTGCCTGTACAACAAGGTTCACCATTAACCCTGTTGTAGGCACACATCACAGAAGCCACACCGGCATTCACTAATTTTTTAAAGGCATAGAGGTAGGTTTCACGCAAGTCTTTTTCATCCACTACAGCATTGAAACTATGACGGCTGGCTTCTGGCCCGCTGTGCACGGCAAAATGCTTGGCGCAGGCAGATGTTTTCAAATGATTTTTATCTGGCCCCTGCAAACCTTTGATAAAAGCAGTTCCCATGGTAGCTGTCAGGAAAGGATCTTCTCCATAGGTCTCCTGTCCCCTGCCCCAGCGTGGATCGCGGAAGATATTTATATTGGGTGACCAGAAACTTAGTCCCATGTATTGCAGGCGCCGGTCCTGCCTCACAGCCAGGTTGTACTTAGCCCTGGCTTCTGTGGAGATGACATCTGCCACATGGTACATCAATTCCTCATTAAAGGAAGCGGCAAGCGCAATAGCCTGCGGGAAAACAGTAGCCTTGCCTGCCCTTGCCACACCATGCAGCGCTTCGTTCCACCAATTATAGGCAGGTATGCCCAATCGCTCCACTGCCTTGCTGCGGTAACCCAACAGGGAGATCTTTTCTTCCGGTGTCAATCTTGACAGCAGGTCTGCTACCCTTGTCTGTAGGGGCAATGAAGTATTCCGAAAAGGAAGATGATGCTGCGCTATTAACGAAGATCCTGGAAGTAACAGGATCAATAGCCCGATGAAATGACGGGTTAGCTTGCAACTAGTTTTGAACATACCGTGTAATCTGTTTAATAAACTTCAATCGCTGACAATACAGGACAGGCTTTTGAGTCTGTGATATTGAGCCTTAATTTATCCGTTTCAAGAGGGTCAATTTTAAGGATGCGTTTGTATCCAATGGTGGTGGCAGTTGCCACCTGTTGCCATGAGTTGTTGATCCAGGCATCAACTGTAAAAGATCTTACCCTTTGCCCCAACCTGATATATTCCTGTAACAGGATATATTTTACCATTACCTTTTTTTTCAACTGAATCTCCACGTTAGCCTTTGTTACATTGTCGTCAGTGGCCCAATAGGTTTCCTTTTTACCATCTGTAAGATTGACTGCTGCAAATTGTTGTTGCCTGCCCCGGGTATTACTGGCCCTGACTTTGGCGTTTGCAGCCAGGTTGCTGCCCAGTTCTTTTTTCAGCAGGGCTGCAAAACCTTTTAGAGATCTTACATCGGTTTCATGAAACAGTCCCCGTTTGTCGGGAGGAATATTTAATAATAAAGTAGAGCCACGCCCCACAGAGCTGAGGTAGATATCAAATAATTGCTGAGGGCTTTTAACCAGTGAGTTTTCCGTGTCATGGTAGAACCATCCCGGCCTGATAGAAACATCCACTTCTGCTGGCACCCAGTTTTTACCATCAGGACTGCCGGTGTTCAGCAAGGATTCAATACCCGCTTTGCCGGCATAGAGGGTATCTATGGAAATGCTGTTCCAGTTGGTCTCCCCTGCAGCACCTCTTTCATTGCCTACCCAGCGCACACCGGGACCGGCATCACTAAAGAAAATAATACCAGGAGCCATGGTGCGTACCAATTCTAACGTGGCAGGCCAGTCGTAATAGGTTTTCCCATTGATCCTGCGCATTTCCCTGGCACCACCATAGTAGCCATCGCCGCCATTAGCCCCATCAAACCACATTTCAAATACAGGACCATAATTGTGTAGTAATTCTTTTAACTGGTTGCGGTAATAGGTGATGTAAGCAGGTGTGCCATAATCAGCGCGGTTACGATCCCAGGGTGAGAGATAAATGCCAAACTTCAAACCGAAAGCCTTTGCAGCAGTACTTGTTTCTTTTACCAGGTCGCCCTTGCCAAACTTATAGGGACTGTTTTTAATAGAATGATCCGTGTATTTCGAAGGCCAGAGACAAAAGCCATCATGGTGCTTGCAGGTAAGAATAAGGCCTTTGAAGCTCGTTTCTTTCAGAACTTTTGCCCATTGCTTCGGATCACATTGGGTAGGATTGAACAAGGCAGGACTTTCGTCACCATACCCCCATTCCTTACCGGTAAAGGTGTTGATAGTGAAATGCACAAAAGCATTCATTTCCATTTCGTGCCATTGCAATTGTGCGGGCGATGGTAAGGGTAGTACGGGAGCTGGTGCCCCTGCTTTTTTTGTTTGGGCACAGAGTGTTGTTGCTACTAAGAAATTGAGGCAAATGGCTGATAATATCTTCAAATGGTTCATTCCTGTTGAATTAATAAAAATGGTTTCTTTAAAGGAATTTGAAAAGCCCAGGCTTCAATTACTTCTGCCGTTGATTGATGTATTATTGACTAAATGTAATTCGCCAGCAGCTTTTTTACAAAGATTATGTTAGCCGGGTGTTTCTAATCAAACCAACTACTGCACTATGTTCATTCGGCTTTCTTCCAAAATGGCATATCTCAATCCAGGCTGAACGCCTGGAAAGCCCATAAACCATAGTAAAAATATGTAGCACTTCCTGCGAACTATCAGAAATCATTTTGAGATTTCAAGTCTTAAAATGGAATTGTAAGTGTTTCCATATGGTGAACCTGGCTTGTATGTAATACGAAATCGTTGTCCATTAAATATTACTTTGTTGTTTGTCTGCGCAAATGAGTTGAATTTCCCTAATACAGCATCTCCATACGCAAATTGAACACTGTCAACAGAAAACTTTTCAATTGTTTCGTAACCATACCTTGTGTTACGATATATCCGCTCAAAGTTGGTCACTACTCCTTCAACTTTAGAAGTAGTCGCGGCGTTGAGCATTTCCAATGTCTTTTCATTGGTCTTATCTGGGTATAAAAATGTCAGTGTTACATATCCAGCAATGCCTAGAACACCAAATGCCGCTGTCGCCCAAAGAAGGTTTGCCTTTTCTCCGTCACCTCTATCCCTTTTAAATTTATATGTAAGAAACCAAAGCAGACCTGCACCAATAGCGATGAATAGAAAAACAAGATTTGATTGTATTGTCTTAGATGGTGTGTCAAGAACTGACCAATATGTCGAGTAGTGCATTTTCCTTTTTATATAACGGCGACTGCTTTTGCTGTTACCATATTTGTTGTCCTTCAGCAACACTAAAATACAAGAAGCTAAATAGAAACGTGTAGCCAGGACCATGTTCTTCAGTCCGCATTGCTGCAATACGATATTAAAAGCCATTTTATCATGACACATGAATGCTCCAATTATTTATAATAGCTTTTGTATTCATCTTCAATAATGGTCATGTCAGCAGCATATACGCTTTTCTTTGGGTCAAACAAGTAAATGCCCCATAATTCTTCTAAAGTATCAAGCTTGATGAACTGGTGCTGCTTGCCAGTTAATACGAACTTCAGATACTTTTTATTTTTAGCGTCCAATACAGGCAAACCCTTCTTTTCCAGGTATTCCACCGACGTATTTACATAGTAGATGTAGTCGTCCGCTCCCGCTCTGAAGTCAGCTTCACCGACTTCTTTCATTCGCTTTTCTATCTGCAGGCTGTCCGGTTGATAAAATACGGCTGCCTGCCTGTCTATGATCAATGTATCCGAATGTAAAGGAGACGGTTGCAACGCCATTTGCTCTTTTAGTGTGTCATCCTTTTGAGTCGTGTCAGCAGATGAAATGAGGGTGTCTTTATCTGGCTCCTGCTTCTGGTCATTTGTCGCACAAGAGAACGTAATCAAACTCAAAAGCAGTAGAAGTTTAAGAGATGGTTGCATAAAAATAATTACACTGATAATAATGCGCAACGACTTGCAGTTTCGCTTTTATGTTATTCAACAAATAAACGTAGTCCTTTCTGATAATCCCATAACATAAAAAAGAAAGCCGAATCAATAATTAGCTTTTAGTGAACCTTGTGCAAATCACTTTCCGATGAGTCAGCGCAAAGTATTTTATTTCTCAAGACTGCTCCTGTTTTCAAAGATTGAATTCTATGAGCTTAGAACTTTGTATTCTCTATTTTTTAGGCTTCACCTCTGTTGTATCCGTTACCAGTATGGGGACATGATAGCCACCCGAATCTACCTGCACGCCGGGAAACAATTTTTGCACCGCTGACCATTCATTTGACCGCACCCTGGTCTGGTAGAGGTAAATAGTCTTTAATGATTTTAATGGTTGTAGTGGCTTCAAGCCTTTTATAGTTACCTGGGTACCTACCAAATTTAAATATTGTAACTGCAGCAGCTTTTGCAGGTGTACCAAACCTTCGTCTGTAATGCTGGTATGATCGAGGTATAGTTTTCTCAGAGCTCCCAGGCTGGCCAGTACCGGCATGGCAGCGTTGGTTATGGGTGCATTACTAAGTTTCAGGTCAATAAGCTGTTTTTGTAAAGGCAGTAACAATTGCAGATCCTTATCATTGATCTTACCGGCAGATACAAAATTTACAGAGAGGTAATTACTGTTCCGGGCTATAGGCAGGACCACCACGCCCCTGCTTTTTAATATTTCGATGGCCCGGGAATCCGCAGCTGCTACAGGTGTTTCAGGAGCACCTGTTTCGCTTCCGGGTATAACAGGTTGTTGAAGTGATGCCAGCAGGTTCTTTACATTACCCGGCTGTTCCAGGTCTTTTACTTTTTTGTTGAAAGGGGCACCTTGTTCCACCCACCAATGTAAAAGCGCAACCTGGTCTTTGGTCAGTTGTGGTTTTTTCTTTGGCGGCATGTGGTCATCATTGTCTTTGGACAATAACAATCTTTTGATCAATTCACTTTCGTCAGGCTTGCCTTTTACCAGGATCTCACCATTCTTGCCTCCTTTCAATAAAGCTTCGGGACTATCCAGGCGTAGTTTGCCTTTTTGCTTTTTCTCTCCATGGCAATCATAACACCTGGACTGCAGCACTGGTCTTACCATATCGTTAAACACTATGGCTTCCTGGACATTGCCAGAAGGCATTACCACAGGGGCAGGCGTTTTTTCCTTGTCATTCAATGCATCGGTTAAATAGCCTTCGCCATGCGTCAATGTTCCGCCCAGGTGTCCTGTGATGATGATCAGGATCAGCAATACGATAGTACCGGCCTTATAAACACCATCATAGCGGCCAATAAAAACCCTGGATGCCACTAACAAGGAAACTGCTGTAACAGCGATACCGCCCCACATGTGCAGCGCCACCGTAGTATCATCATATTCTCCATTGTTGGATAATAAAAAGCCAGTAATACATGCCAGCAGTGCAGATGCCATACCAAGCAGCCAGATAAGTTTTAGCGCTGCCGGTGATACCGCATATTTTTCCTTTCGGGAAAGTTGCTGCAGCAACAATGCCAGCAGCAAAATGCCAATAGGCAAATGCACCAGCACAGGATGAAAACGACCTATAAATTCTGAAACAGAAAGGAGCACGGAAAAATGGTTTAAGCAGTCAAATATCGTTTACGCAACAGGTGCATCATATGTACATTAATGCCCCACTGGTCGGCCAGCGGTTGACGGGTATAGGGTGTGGTGGGCATATAGTCTGGTGGGCCAAACTCTGTCAATATGGTGATCCTGCCACCTTCTTTCTTCTTGCGGGCTATCACCGTATCCCACCAGCCCAGGTGTGCCTTCACAGCGGCCTCCCATTCAGGTGCACGGGGGTCATTCACCTGTGGCCCTTCGGCATGGCCAATACGGGCATGAATATGCTCTGTTCTTTCCAGGGCCAGCTTCATGGTCTCCGGCTGGTCTTCCAGCAGCGACTCACTTACATTGCACCAGTGTGAAGCATCAAGTGTGATCTTCAAAGAAGCATTCTTTTCAAGGAACTTGCGGGCTACCGGAGCGGCAAACAACATTCTTGACCTGTGTGTTTCATGGCAGATTAAGACGCCTGTAGTTTTGGCCACCTGCAGGGTATGATCTATCAAAGCCTGGTTCTCTTCAAATGAAAAATAATCTTTCCCCGAGTGGCAATTGATATACAAAGGACGTTGCCTGCTAGCAGCTGCATCATCAACCGCTTTTTTAAACAGGGCCGCATGTTCTGCATAAGCGGATTGGTGCGCGCCACATAAAAAGCCTACTTCCAGGTTGTACTTTTTTAAAAGGCCAAACAATTCATCCTGTGCCTGTTTTTCAAATGGCCACCAGATCTCAATGCCATCATATCCTTCTTTTTTTACGCGGGCACAATACTCTTCCAGGCTGCCCGGGAAACCCCAGTTGGTGGCCAGTATTTTTAAATCAAAGTTTTGACTGCCCTGTGATGTGGGTTGATTGCTGTTTGCCAATATATCCAATGATGAAAGCATAAGCGCTGTTGTTGCCGAAGCGGTTGTTTTAATAAAATCTCTCCTGTGTTGTATCATGCCGGTATCGAAAATAATGCTTAATAAATCAGATCTTTCAAAAGCGGATCAAGAACCAAATCTTAAATTTTAATACTAACGATCAGGCAATGATCTCCTGTATCACTTTACCATGCACGTCTGTTAGCCTGAACGGCCTTCCCTGGAACTGGTAGGTAAACTTCTCATGGTCAAATCCCAGTTGATTGAGAATGGTGGCCTGGATATCAAATGCTGTTACTTTTCCACTGATGGCACTGTAACCTATATTATCCGTTTCACCATAACTGGCTCCTTTGCGAATGCCACCACCGGCCATCCAGATGGTAAAGGCTTCAGTATGATGGTCCCTTCCCTTGAATGGATTTTGTTTACCTTCCCTGTTCTCCATCATAGGTGTGCGGCCAAATTCTCCTCCCCATACTACCAGTGTATCTTCCAGCAAGCCTCTTTGTTTAAGGTCCAGTATCAATGCCGTTACCGCCTTGTCAGTCTGGCGGCATTTGTTGATCAAACCCACATCAATGGACAGTGACTGATCAGTACCATGGCTATCCCATCCCCAGTCAAACAGCTGAACGAACCGCACGCCTTTTTCTACCAGTTTTCTTGCCAGCAATACATTATTGGCAAAATGCGCTTCACCGGGCTTGGTTCCGTACATATCGTGGATGTATTGTGGTTCCTTGCTGATGTCCATCACTTCGGGCACCGACATCTGCATGCGGTACGCCATCTCGTATTGTGAAATGCGTGAAAGGATCTCGGGGTCATTGTATTCGTGGTATTCCTCTTCATTCACCTTATTGATGGCATTGATGGAAGCCTTGCGCAGGTCGCGGTCCATGCCTTTTGGATCATTGATAAAAAGCACAGGGTCGCCCTCACTGCGGCACTGTACGCCCTGGTAGACCGAAGGCAGGAACCCGCTGCCCCAAACACTTTTACCCGCATCAGGAAACTTGCCTCCGGAAGTGAGCACTACAAAACCTGGCAGGTTCTGGTTTTCAGTACCCAGGCCATAGGTGACCCATGATCCCATACTGGGTCTTCCCAGGCGGGGACCACCGGTATGCATCAGCAATTGCGCAGGTGCATGGTTGAACTGGTCGGTGGTTACTGCTTTCAAAAAAGATATTTCATCTACAATACCTGAAAGATGCGGCAGGTTGTCGCTGATCCAGGCACCGCTTTGTCCATATTGCGCAAACTTTGCCTGCGGGCCAAGCATCTTGGGTACACCCCGTATGAAGGCAAAGCGTTTTCCTTCCAGTAAAGAAGGAGGACAATCCTGCCCGTCCAGTTTCATCAGGTCGGGTTTGTAATCGAACAATTCCAATTGTGATGGTGCACCCGCCATGTGCAGGTAAATGACGCTTTTAGCCTTAGCTGCAAAATGAGGCAGCTTTGGTGCCAATGGATGCACCGGATCAAATGCATTAGCCATGGCAACATTTTCAGCACCAAGACCACAGGATTGCAATAAGGAACCAAGGGCCAGGGAACCAAAACCAAAGGCACAATCCTTTAAAAAATGCCTCCTGGTGTGCATCCGCGCCGCAGCCTCTTCGGCTTCCTTCAGCAATCGCTGCTCGTGCAATTCTTTTTGTGTCATGTGTATTACTTGCTGTCCTTTAATCAAATACTTTTTATGATCGCTACCTCAACTCTTTGTAATGAGTTCATCCAGGTTCAGGATAGCATTTGCTACTATCACCAGGGCTGCTGATTCAGGATCATTGTGTTCATCATTCCTACCTATGATCTCGCAGGTCTTATCCTTATCCCTTTTAAAACCCTGCAAGGCGGTGGTGTACAATTCTTCCAAAGCTTTTAATTTTCCGGGTGCTATCGGTTTGTACATCGCCAGTTCATATCCTTTTCTAATCAATTCCTGCACATCCTTTGTTTTCGTTTCTTTCTGCATGCGGAAAGCAAAATAACGGGATGCTTCCAGGTATACAGAATCGTTGAGCGTGACAAGGGCCTGTAAGGGCGTATTAGTTCTAATGCGCCGCGGCATACAAACTTCCCTGCCTACTCCATCAAAACTGATCATGGAAGGATAGGGTGCTGTTCTTTTCCAGAAAGTATAAATGGCCCTGCGGTACTGGTCTTCCCCTTCACTTTTTGTCCAGGTATATCCATTCCACGGAGACATCCAGATGCCCCCGGGCTGCCAGGGCATTACGCTTGGTCCATACATCTTACGGCTCAACAAACCACTTACCGCCAATGCCTGGTCCCTTACCTGCTCGGCAGAAAAACGTACCCTTGTTCCTCTTGCGTAGTATTTATTAAAAGGATCTTTTTCGAGAGCTTCTTTGGAGACTTTAGAATCCTGGCAATAGGTGGCCGACAGGACCATTTCCTTTACTAATTTTTTAACGCTCCAATTATATTGGTTCATGAACTGGTAAGAAAGGTAGTCGAGCAACTGCCGGTGTGTTGGCTCTGCACCCTGTGTGCCCATGTCTTCCAGCGTTTCTACCAAACCCGTTCCAAACAATTGCTCCCACATGCGGTTGACCATGGTACGTGCGGTAAGCGGGTTTCTTTTATCTGTAAGCCATTCTGCCAAACCCAATCGATTGTTGGGCGCTCCCTTTGATAAAGCACCTAAGGATTTGGGTACGGCAGGTTTTACTTCATCACCCTTCACCAGCCAGTTGCCGCGCTCAAATACGTAAGTTGGCCGGTACATTTCCGGGGGGTTATCCATCATGACCGGTGTGACGGGAATATTTTTAGCGGTTAATACTTTCCAGAAATTTTTACTGGTGGAATCATAACCGGGAAGCGATTGTCCAGGCAATGGCTGTGTAAAATAAAACCAGTCGAACAGGATACCACTTGCTTTGGGATCTTTCAGGGAAGGGTTGGTATACACAAAGAACAGGTCATGTGTGCCCTGCACCGGCGGGAATGTAATTTTTGTTATTTCCCAATCTTTAGTCTTTTTGATCGGCGTTGTCAGTAATACCGGGCCCTTCACATTATCCAGGTGAATGGTGATGGTACCCCCGGGTGCATAACCTGCATACCGGTAAATGAGCTCGGATCTACCGTCAAGCAATACATGTTTTAACCGCGCGCTGGAGGGGGCACGCATGGCCAGCCATTTGGTATCGTTCAATTCACTATTGACAAATTGATCTGTTGTTAAGGAGTTATAGGTTGGCTCCCAGGTCTTTAAAAACCTGTATGATTTTTTAGCCTCTTCTTTAAACCCATTATCCTGCAGCCATTTAACCACTGAGACCAGTTCTGCACTGTCAGCTCCGGAAAAATGTCGAAGCAGCGGGTAGTCAGCCTCCGTATCTTCATCACGGCTGTTATTGAAAAAGGCCATGAATTTATAATACTCGTCATGTTTGAAAGGATCGTAAGGATGGCTATGGCATTGCACACAACCAAAAGTGGTACCCATTAAAGCTTCCCAGGTAGTGTTCACACGGTCAACTATAGCCGCAATTCGAAATTCTTCGTTATCGGTTCCACCCTCGTCATTCGTCATGGTGTTGCGATGGAAAGCCGTAGCAATCAATTGATCATCGGTGGCATTGGGTAACAGGTCACCGGCTATCTGTTCGGTCAGGAATTGATCATAGGGCTTGTCCGTATTAAACGCTTTGATCAGCCAGTCGCGGTAATGCCAGATGTCACGGTTAGCATCCCGCTCATAACCTTTGGTATCTGCATAGCGGGCCAGGTCCATCCACATGGCCGTCCACCTTTCACCATAAGAGGGAGAAGCCAGTAATGAATCAACCAGGTTTTCATAGGCCTTTGGTGAATTGTCTTGCAGGAACTGTTGTGCCAGGTGATCGGCAGGTGGAAGACCTGTAAGGTCCATGCTGGCCCTTCTTAATAAGGTAAATTTATCTGCCACGGGAGAAGGGTCCAGTTTTTTTTGCTGTAGCTGCTCGTAAATAAAATAATCAATATCGTTCTTTACCCAGTCTGGTTTGCCAGCTGAGAACCATCCAAAAAAAGATGTGGAGGACTTTGGAAGAGGAACTTTCTGCACAGGCACATAGGCCCAGTGTTCACCCCATTGCGCTCCCTGTTTGATCCAATCTGTCAATATCCTGATCTCGTGCTCACTCAATGGCTCTGCGTGGTAAGGCATGCGCTCATCCGGGTCATTGGAATGAATGCGCCTGACCAATTCACTGGCATTCGGGTCGCCTGGAACGATGGGATATTTTCCTGATTCCGCTTTGGCCAGGGCCTCTTCTCTAAATAATAAGCTAAAGCCTGATTTTTGCCTGACACCGCCATGGCAGGTAATGCATTTTTTATTGAGTATGGGCTTTACCTCGGTGCTGAAGTCAATGGTAGCAGCAGGTTTAAACAGCCACCATGCACCCATTGCCATCACAACAATAGCAGCAATCATCAATTTTTGCAGGGAAAAAAACTTCATATAACCATGGGCATTGAAAGGGATTTGTAACTGGCCTATCCACGCAATCACTCATGCAAACAGTCCGGGCTTATAATAACCTCGCTAAATGTAAGATTACACATTGATATTTCATTGGTTTCCACTGGAAAATGAAATGAAATACTGGCATTGCTGACGTCAATACGGTTTGCCAGAACGGGCCCAAAACAGTTCTATACAAGTTGCTGCTTGAAATGTGTGATAATATGGATTAAAGAAGGACCCCGGTTCACAGTTTGTCCTTTCAGAATTATGGTTGGCTACCCACCCTATCAAATAACGATCACCAGTTCAATCATTCAGTTGCCAATTTTCATCATTACCCTATTTATCCATGCATTTTCAACAATAAGCTAGTCCAATCCATAAAGACCTTTATAGACTAAGCTCTTCCAGGCTTATGTAACGGCTACCCAAATGGGGAGATATCCCGATGATGTCCCGATGATATCCCGACGATATCCCGACGATAAGCCGACGCTATAAGAATCGGGATATCCTCGGGACAACTATGGCTCATCTATGGTATATCCCTGGGATGCGGTACACTTTGCCAGGCATCCGGGCAGCACCAAATTTGCCTGGGTTAATGATTACAATGCTTAGGGATCTAATGCAATAAGCTCCCGGGCAAAATCATGGATTCCAGCCTTCAGCTTTTAAAAAATCTAATAAGATCTTATCATTAGCAGACATTGGAGGAAGCCATGTGTCTTTCTTTTCCCTTTTCCACCACAATCCTTGTGGGTTTCCAGGCGGGGCAAAGGCATACCGGTATAATACAGCGCGGATATACCGGGGAGGTGTATTTCCAAATGGGGCGCTGGCAAAAAGACCAACTGCACCGGGATCATTATGCAATAATTTATAAACCAGGTGTAGCGTCCATGGATATTCGTTAGGTGTTGACATGGAGGCGAACCACATTTGCCAGTCCAGGCGTAACTGGTATGGCGCTACCTGGGGTGAACGCTTATCCAATAGAACAGGCAAGCCTTTGTATATATACGGTTTCCAGTTGGCCCTATCACTGGTGTCATTATTCAGGGTCCCTTCAAATACTACATTGAAGCGTTCCTTTCCTACTGTTCCAAAAGCGCCATAAGTATTGACAAGGTCTAACGGATCAAAAGAAGTATTCATGATTTGGCGGGTAGATAACATATTTATTGCCGGGCGGATACTTAGTAATGCAATGACAAGGGTTACAGCTAATGCAGCTGTATGCATTGATTTTGATTCAACGGCATTGGCGGCGGCTTCATGTGCCTTGTGCACTAATTGAACGGGTAATATCCTGGCCCAACATTTATCATCAAAACATGCCAGCGCCGGAATAATGGTTAAGAGGTTTAAAAATGACAGGTTACCACTCAGGAAAATATTCACCTGGAACAGGATGATAATTATCCCGGCAATATGGCGTGCCAGACGTGGCCAGAATACAAACCAGGGTGCTACCAGTTCAGCAAGGTGATTAAACCAAACTCCCAATTTCAGCATGGTGTGGGGCAGGAAATGAAACCACCTGCTTAATGGCCCTGGTATGGGTTGGGTTTCGAACTGGTAATATAGGGCTGTAGCATTGCGCCAAATGGCATCACCTCTTAATTTGATCAGGCCAGCGCCTAACATGATGCGGAAGATGAGCCACCGGAACAAAACAATGAGCAGGAATGGTGGTGCTGTTTTGGGAAACGGACGCAGATCCAGCAAGGGACATAAAAAAATAGCAAGAAATCCTGTTTCGGTTAGTTGTATTTCCCAACCATAGCCATACCATTCCTGCCCTACATGAACGAAGGACATATAGAGTATCCAAAGCACTGCTAACAATATGGCATTGGCATAGCCAGCTAATACAACAAGGGAAAGAAAAAACCCCGTCCAGCCCAATACAGCAAATGCCGTATCGGAATGCCAGAACCAGAACAGCGAGGGCAAACGCAGAAATCCAGACGCTTCCGAACCATAGGCAGCAGTAACCCGAGTTAAATAAAGATTGGCCGGCGTCAACCCATCTGACCCTATTAACGGGAGCACCTGGTTGATGGCCACAAGAAAAGCAATAACATAGACAAGACCCAACAACCGAAGGATCATGAATCGTGTAAGCCAATAAGTTGGTCGCACTACATCATTTACCAGGTCCCCATCCTGATCACTCATGTATGCAGGGCGGGCTTCCTGAGAATGTTCGTATGGTTCCTCTTGCATGGTGATAAAGAATTGCAGCAATCAAAATGCCTAAACAGGAAGCTGGCAACAGATATCATTTGAAAAAGAAATAAAGGATTGAATAAAAACTCTTTACTTATTGGGTTTTACGAACCCTGGTTACTGTTTCGGTAAAAAGTAACGGGGCATTAAGACCGAATATATCTTTTAAAGCCCTTTTGGCGGCATAGTATCCACACATGCCGTGTACCCCACCGCCGGGTGGTGTGGACGAAGAACATACATAAAGGCCCTTTGCCGAGGTTTTATAGGGCGACCAACGCAAGGCAGGCCGTGTAAACAATTGGCCAATATCAAGTATGCCCCCATTGATATCGCCACCCACATAATTGGGATTGTAATTTTCCAGGTCAACCGCATTCATAACATGCCTGGCGAGTATACGTTCTTTAAAGCCCGGGGCAAACCTTTCCACCTGGTTTTCGATACGGCTGGTCATATCAAACGTTGAACCGTTGGGCACATGGCAATAGGCCCATGCCGTATGCTTCCCATCAGGAGCCCTGGATGCATCAAATAAGGTTGGCTGTGCCAGGAGAACAAATGGCTTTTCCGGGTGCCCGCCATTCGCTGTAAACTTTTCAGCCGCCACTATTTCTTCCATCGTATTTCCCAGGTGGATTGTGCCGGATTGCCTGCATGGTTCAGCAGTAAAAGGAATGGGCGCATCCAATGCCCAATCGATCTTATACACTCCCATTCCATACCTGTAACGGTTCAATTGCCATTTATAAATGGCAGACAGGCTATGACCGGCTATTTGCAGTAATTGGCGGGGGGTAATATCAAAAAGGATCGCATGGGCAGAGGGTAACTGTTGAAGGGAGCTCACCGGGAAATTGACCTGGATCTTACCACCTAAATAAATAAAATAAGAAGACAATGCCCGGGCAATAGACTGTGAACCTCCCCTGGCAACAGGCCATCCACCTGTATGCGCAGAGATGAGCAAAACCAAAGCGATAGCGGAAGTCGCCGCATTGGAAAGAGGCTGTAGTGCATGAGCCGCCATTCCAGCCCACAATCCTTTAGCCTCCCGGGTATTGATGCGTTTAGCCAGGTATGTAGCTGATGTCAATGCTTTGAATCCGAATTGCGCCAACAGGTAAGGATGCCGGGGCAGATGCAGAGGACCCAGGATATCTTTGGCTATTACCGGCCAGCTTTTTACCAGAGGCTGTAATAACTGCAGGTAAGTTTGTTTATCTGCCCCTAAATGCTCTGCTGTTTGCCAGAGAGAATGAAATACGCCTGCAGCAGTACCATCTGTAAAAGGATGGGATGCAGGTAAACCGGGATGAATATATTCCAGGCCATGCCGATGCAATGGAAGGCCTTTAAAAAACGGCGACCCAACAGCCAGGGGATGAATAGCTGAACAAACATCATGGATAAATCCCGGCAGGGTCAATTCCTGTGACCTGAGTCCACCACCAATGGTATCTTTTGCTTCCATCAACAACACAGAAAGTCCTTGCTGCTGCATGGTAATGGCTGCAGCCAAACCATTGGGCCCCGATCCTACGACAACTGCATCAAAATCTTTTTTGCCAGCAGTCATTTGATGTATTTCAATATATCTAAAATTAGCCTTGCGGTTTCTTCAACTACAATCTATCTATAGTCAACAATTATCATTCCCCCGCAAGCTACTCTTGAATTCTATAAATAGTTTTTAAGGAATACGGGATATAAGGTATATTCAGTCAAGCATTTTTTCCCCAACCTTAATCAAATCAAAATGAAACTAATTCCCCTATGCCTGTTGTTATGTGCCTGCTATATAAGTGTTGTTACCAAAGCACAGAAAATCACTCTTACACCTGCAGAAACAAAAGCATTGATCAATCTGCATGACAATCAAAAACTGTCATTGTTTGTTTACGATTCCTTATTTGCTATCTGGGGGATCAATCCATTTGGAAATATCCGGTCGGCTGAAAGCCAGCATGTTGATTTCCTGGTTGATGTTGCTGAAAATTATGATGTGGTACTTGATAAGAATGGATCAACAGATAATAAACCAGGATTTACAACTCCACAGGCAGAAACCATTTACCATGAATCTATTTCAAAAGGATCCTTATCGGTGATAGATGCGCTTAAAAGAGGTGCCCTGTTGGAAGAAATGAGCCTGCTTGCACTTCATGAGGCAAAAGCTGTCACTATTAAATCTGACCTCCTGCATACATTCGATATACTGGCCATGGGTTCCAAAAACAATTTACATGCCTTTAACAAGCGGTTAAAAATGTATGGGATCACGTATGAGCCGGGACTACTGGATCAAAAAGATTTTAAAAATATCATTAGTGAATAATGATAGCCGGTTTGGGGGTTTTACACCGGGGATTTTTTTCTCTTCATCCCGGTCGATTCACCAATCACCAGTTTTGCGGGCAGGTGAATTTGCGTGATCTTTTTAGGCTTGTTCATTATTTCTATAAGTGTCTGAACAGCTACCTGTCCCATTTCTTCAAGCGGCTGCCTGATATGGGTAAGCGTGGCATAAAACAGATCGGTAGCATCTGACTGGTCAAAGCTCAGGATCTTCAGATCGGCGGGAACTTTTAGTCCCAATGTATTGATGTATTTCAAGCCAAAGGTGGACACTTTGTTGCTGGCGAAAAATATGGCATCTATAGGTTCAGCCAGAGAAAGCAAAGCCTTAATCGCTTCTTTAACTTCTTCTGCGGAAGTATCTATGGGAACTTCCTTTATCCAGCTTTTGTTTATGGCTATTCCATGCTTTTTTAAAGAAGCCAGGTATCCCTTCTTCCTGTCCTGCAAATGGAATAAGGATGTTTTAAATCCCACGAATCCAATGCGGCTGCAACCAACGGTTAGGAGGTGATTGACGCCGGTAAACGAAGCCTCTGTATTATTAACGGCAACGTAGTTAACCTTCATTTCAGGAAAGTAACGATCGATCAAAACAAACGGCACCTTGGATTTTTGCAAATACTGTATAAGCGGCTGGTCGTTTTCCGCGGGTGCAAAGATGATCCCATCCACCTGGCGGTCCAGCATAACATTTATGATCCTTTTGGAGCGTTCTTCTTTTTCATCAGAACTACCAACAATGACGGTATAATCATTTTTCTCAGCCTCGTCTTCGATGATACGGGCAATGGTGGAGGAAAATGGGTTGGCTATATCTGCAACTACCAATCCGATAGTATTGGTTTTATTGGTCTTCAGGCTTTTGGCAATCTGGTTGGGCCGGTAGTTTAGCCTGAGGGCCGTTTCCCTGATCTTCTTAGACACTTCCTCACTGATCCGGCCTTGCTTTTTATTATTCAAAACATAGGAAACCAGTGCAATGGAAACACCAACCTTCTGGGCAATATCTTTTAAGGAGACCTTTTTTTTCATAATTGGCAATGGAAACAGAATCGATGCTGCCAAGATAATCATCCCTGCCTTATAATTATCAGAAATACAGCCTAATTGTTAAAATTCTTTAAGAAACAGTAATTTAATGTTTAAACGTTTAAACAATGCTGTACATTTGTGATGTCTTAGTTATTGAACACTGTTTAAAAACAGGATTAGTTTCTAACACGAATACTACAAGTCAACTTTTCATATAGCAAGCAATCGTTAGTCGTCCGATGTTTCTACATCGGACTTTTTTTTGTTTACAGGCTTAACATTTCAGTAATACACCATTGGGAATGATAACTACAATCTGCTACAATACGCCACCATGGCTGATTTACAAAAGATCATCCCGGTTTGCCATCATAGATGTACGCCAATTTGGTGTTGCAACACTTATATGCCTGCTCTATATTTGCATTACGAAAAACCAGGAATTCAATATTGGTTCCTAACTATTGCCTGCTCCTACCGATTGCTTTTCATGAAAATCTTTTTTCTCAATTAAACATTACAAAAATGAAAACGCAAACAAAAAATCCAATGAGAGTTATCGCTTCCAGAATTTTATTTTTCCTGATTATATTGGCGACAGCTACGAGCTCTATGGCACATGGCATAGTTGACATTCAAAAGCCAGGCATCAGTTACCTGGGAAAATCAGAGGGACAACATATGGTGCAGGTAAATTTTGAAAATGCGAACAGCCAGCCATGGTCCTTAACGGTGCAAGATCCTGAAGGAAATGTATTGTATGCTACAAAATTCAATCAACCCAATTTTTCCAGGAGATTCCAGGTGGCACAGGGCGAATCACCAGATGTTAAATTGACATTTGTATTTACATCCGGCAAGATCAGGCATTCTCAAACCCTCGAGATCAACACTTCCAGTTATACTGTTGAAGATGTTACAGTTACAAAGCTTTAATGGTAAGGAAAGTTGATCCGCGACAACCCGGAACTGTTAAAAGTAAGCATGTTGTTTAAACGTTTAAACAAATGGCGCTACTTTTGCAATCAGAAAGAAGGAAGGCTTTTTAGCCAGATCCTATTTAGCATTAAAACACAGAACACATGAAAAACACGATCACTCAAGACCAGGAAAAAAGATACGTAAAGATAAAGGCCCAGGCAGAGGTTAATGTACCTGGCAACAATGATAATGTGAAAGAGGAAGTTGCAAATTATGCAATGCATCCACTTCAATATTGGGCAAGTCCGAATTTCTTTTTAAATCCTTCAAGGAGAAAGTAAATAATGTATCCCTGATCATTACTTTGTATCAAAGCAAAGGAAGAATTGAAAGCACAAACTCCCCGGTAATTTACCGGGGTTTTTTATTGCATTGTAATGCATCATCCGGGGTAAATTATTTTCCGGCTGATTATTCTCAAGGTAATTTTCAAAAGGGAACTATAAATAAGCGGTAGTAAACTGAGGAATTATACTTCAGTTAGATGACTGTTTATTTACTACCAGGGATATGAATTTGGAAAATTGAACCGTAACCTGGTTCAAATCCATCAGATACTTTGTCTTTCATACAGATCATTCTCACGATCGCTTCGTCTCAATTCCAAACGATTCATTGAAGATACACGGTTCTCATTTTTATCCCTGCCTGAGCGGGCAGGTGTATAACTTCTTTCCTCAGAATATCCAAAACCTCTTGGTATTCCAGGCTTCCGTTCTCTTGGATTATTACTATTATTATTCCGTGACATGATTGCTGTTTATTAAATTATGATCCTAAATATTATACCAAATCTGTGTTCTCCTCGCCCAGCCTGGCAGACTCACCTTCATCAAGATCATCGTTGGGGCTGGAAGCACTTAGGTCCGGATCATTATCTATATCATTTATAGCCTCATCATGGGCCCTTTCATTTATTTGTTTTTGCCTGGTAGAAATCTCCTGAGGCAAAGGATGTTCATGGTGTCCTTGTTGAGGATTATTGTTAGCCTTTTTCATAAAATTATTTATAAGATAGTCAATAAATACTATGCCGCAATGGCTTGAATAAACTTTTATCTTTAGATCAATATTTTGAAAATGGCCTTCATAGAAATTACGAACCTTACCACCAAAGAAGTTATAAAAGGTTATACAGGCAGGGCAATTCATACAGGCACAACAACCTTCATGTATTGGACAGTAGAAGCCGGTGCGGTCATGCCTGTTCATCACCATAGGCATGAACAAACTGCCCATGTTTTAAAAGGGAAATTTGAGCTTACTGTAAATGGAGAAACGAGGATATTAGAACCTGGCACCGTTGCTGTGATACCACCCAACATTCCTCATGGAGGCCATGCGATAACAGATTGTATATTACTTGATGTTTTTAATCCTGAAAGAGAGGACTATAAATTTTAAAACCGGGCAAGTTCAACTATTTCTTCAAGATATTTTTTGTCAACAGTATTGAAATGGTCAAGCTCAGCACTATCAGCATCCAACACTGCAGTTACGATACCATTCTGCACGATAGGAATAACAATTTCCGACCTTGATAAACTGCTGCAGGCAATGTGACCGGGGAATTTTTCCACATCAGGGACAATTAATGTTTCGGCTCTTTCCCAGGCTGCCCCACAAACTCCTCTGCCTTTTTTGATCCTGGTACATGCTACCGGTCCCTGGAATGGGCCTAACACAAGTTCATCTTTTTTTACCATGTAAAAACCTACCCATAACCAGCCAAACTGTTCTTTCAAAGCCGCAGCAATATTTGCCAGATTAGCCACCAGGTCCGATTCGCCTTCCAACAAAGCTTTGATCTGTGGTAACAAAGCCTCATATTGTTCCTGCTTTGTTCCCGCTATAATTGATAAGTCTTCTGCCATAGTGCGTAAAGGTAAACCATCAATCATTTCATTGCGACAATTCAACCTGCTACATGCTTATAAAAAAAGCTGCCCTTGAAGACAGCTCTCTATAGTGATAATCTAAAGGTATTTTATCAGTTCCCACCATTGCCGGAAGCCTGGCGTCTCTGCATCTGCTCTTTTCTCATTTCCTCGAAAAATGTATTTACATCCTTTACCTGGTCGTCAGTAAGGGGGATAGCTTTCAATTCTTTATTTTGAGTTTCCTGTAGTTCCGCATTTTTTTTGGTTTTTTCTTCATCGCTCAGTGATTGATCCATCCTGATATCCCTTCTTTTACGTTGGTTGCTGAAATTGATCTCAATGACCTTATCTGCCTGTGCATCTGTAAGCTTTGTTTTTTCAACCAGGGATGGTTTAATTCTATCCTTCATTCTTTGCATCATTGCTGCAGGGTCGCGGTCACCACCGTTTTGTTGCGCCACAACTTTTGTGGTATATACTGTTGTAAACAATACCAATAAGAAAAACAGTTTTTTCATTTGTTTGTATTTTAGACCAGTAAGGTATTTATTTCTCATGTTAAGCAAGGTTAAAAACTAATCATCTGTAAATGCTTAAAAAAGAAATCACAGTTCCACTAATTTATTTTACTTCAAAAAGGAGAAATTGCGTTTTGTCAACCTGCGAAAAGTTATCATCTGCTACAAACAAAAGCGTAGGATGTCCATTGGGAAGATAAGGACCCCAGGTAACACCCTCAATATTATAAACGGGTATGTGCAGGTCCTCCATATTCAACAATAATTTTTTGGCGACAGGCCTGAAACCCTGAACAGTGTTTAGCGATGTGATGGAAGATACATCCGTAGCATTTTTTAAATCCACCAGGTAAAGTTTAATTACACAACCTGGCCGCCCGGTAGAAAAGGATCGCTCTATAGCCAGCAACTTATTTTCAGCAATCCAGAATATTTCGGAAACTCCATTTATTTTAAAAGCATTGGAGGGCTGCGCCGGGTAGGCAACAGGATCAGTCTTGTAAGCATATTGGGCAAGAGGTTTTCGTGTCCTCACATCAAACCGGATTAGCCGGGTCCATGCTGAAGTGTCCCCGGTAGATGCCTGGACACCATCTTCAAAAAGAGGCTCCTCTACATTAACAAATAAGGACCTGTACTTCCTATCGAAGGTGATGCCTTCAAAAGAACTATTATTCCTTGGCCCTTTTTCCAAACTGCTTATATGCAAATTGGCGGGCAACAAAAAACTATCTACTAATTTACCCTGTTGATCACTGAGAAAAACCGATGGATCGCGTAATGTCCATTCATTATTTTTCTTTGTTCTTTCTCCCTCACTGCTCCAGGCTACCTGGTCCCTGGAAGGGAAATAGCGTATAGCTTCAGGATCAATGGTGGAAGGTGAGAACGGAACTGCTTTATCGTTCAACAATGTCGTTACGGAAAGAAACTGAACTGTATCAATACCTTTTTCACTAACCGGGATCCTTGCCTTGTACATACGTGTAGGGTCGATCTTTGACCCATCATCCGAAATAATATAGTACACTTCTTTTTTTGGATCGTAGTCTATGCCTGATAAACCTCCCACTGTTGTTCCATTGAATTGAGCTTTCAGGGGTATGTTGTATTGCCCTATTAACTCCAGCCTGGTTTCATCATTAAAAGGTTTGCGTTGTATGGCACAACCCAGCAAAAAAACCATTAAAAAAGAACAGAACCCATATTTCATAATAGCCATTTCAGGGGGCAAAAATGCTGTATCTTTTGTTGTCTGAAAAAGTAATTTTATTGATTGGACATTCTATGGCCTTCAAAACAGGAACCGCGTTTATATTGAGGCCGCATCCATATGTTATAAATGAGAAGCATACTTAGCTATTTAAAGGAATTTATTATTGCTGTTGATAAAAGGATGCTTTTGTTCTGTTGCCTGCTGGCTGCAACAGGTATTTTGATAAATTACCATTTCCAGTTAAACAGAAAGATCAATACAACACCACGCCAAATACAATATGTATCCTGGTACCTGGTATTTTTTATTGCATTTGCCATTCCCTATTGCATCTATTCGTGTTTGAAAGGTCGACGCCTTTTTACCAATGCGAATTTTGTAACACTTGTATTATTGGCACCCGCCCTTTTTGCCTGGAAAATGGCTTTTAATATCAATATACATCTTTCCAATTCCAATGAACTCAATATATATTATAACCAGGTTGTTTACTGGCCTTTAAAACTTTTGATAGTTACGCTTATCCTGGTGGTAGTCTGGAAAAAATATAATCCATCACAACCATTTTATGGAACCGTACCCTCCAACTTCGATGTTCTACCCTACCTGGGAATGCTTTGTATCATGGTGCCATTGATTGCTGCAGCATCTACATTGCCTGATTTTCTAGCTGTTTATCCAAAATTGAAAAACCTGCACCATTTGCCCGTTGTACAGGAAAATGGATTCTATAAACTGGCCTATGAACTGGCTTATGGTTCTGACTTCATTACCATCGAACTTTTCTTTCGTGGCTTTTTGATACTAGCTTTTATTCAATATGCCGGTAGGGAATCTATTTTGCCAATGGCGGTATTTTATTGTGCCATTCATTTTGGCAAGCCCCTGGCAGAATGTATCAGCTCTTTTTTTGGAGGTATTATTTTGGGCGTTATTACGTACCATACAAGAACCATCTGGGGAGGTGTTATAGTTCACCTGGGTACTGCCTGGCTCATGGAACTGGGAGGTTACCTTGGAAATATGTACTACTGATAAAAAATACTGCAAGCCTGTAAGCCGGTTTCTGTACTTTAATGCGAACACTAAAGCTGCTATCATTTATCTGCTTCCTGCATTACTACAGGAATGTATCTGCCTACCCACCCAACATCGGGCGAGCAGCCCTCAGGCGTTGGTATACATGGCATTTCAGCACGTAAGGTTTACCCCCCATTGTTATCACTAACAACAGTTGTGGGCTTTTACCCCACATTTTCACCCTTACCGGTTTGATGTAAACACCAAAGCGGCGGTAATTTTCTGTGGCACTCTCTCGTCCCGGAAAACCAGGAGCCGGCTGTTAACCGGTACGTTGCTCTGCGCTGTCCGGACTTTCCTACCCTAACGATCAACCTTCACCAGTTGATGAAATCAATGTCAGGATCGATAGCAAAGCTTGCAGTAAAACAAAGTTACAGGTAAATAACCATCAACTATTTTGATCTGTCTGAACCTATACCAGTAATTATTTAAAGAATATCTCGGTGGCACCATATCCAAAAGATGGATGGTATTGGTTAACAAAAGATTTCACTTCTCTTTTTAAACGGAGCATATCATGAATCTCATCCCTTAGTTTCCCACTGCCAACACCATGGATGATGATCAACTGAGATTGGTGGTGGGCAAGGGCCAGTTCGTACCATTTTTCGAATTCCTTTAGCTGTATATGCAATATTTCAGCATTGGAAAGATGCTTCCAGTTGTCGGATAATTTTTCAATATGCAGATCTACTACCGTGCGGGCAGGCTGCAGGTGCTTACGGATATCCTTAAGACTATAAACTTTAACGCCTTTGGGCGAAGCCTCAAGGTCAATGGTTTCATCCTTAGGTTTTTCTGGATATGTATCGAATAATTTATAGGCAAATGTCGCTTCACCTTTTTCCTTTAATACTTCTATCCTGTCAAATAATTGTTTGGGCTTTAGTTTCAGGCTCGATTCATAATAATCTGCCTTGTATTTATCCGGTTGTAATAAGGAAAATTCAAAGGTAAAATTGGGGCTGTCATTCATATCCTCGAAAGGGATATCATGCAGGTAAAAATCGCCAAATGAATTAATCTCATTTCTTATCTCAAATTCAGACCTGCCAAAGAACTGCAGGTAATAATTGAAATTGTAGGCTTTTTCCGTCCTGTTAACCAGGTGTACCTTTAATTCAACCACTACATCATCTCCAAATTCATCCGTTTCAAATTTGGGAAGAAAAGAAAGCCAAACCCCATCTGCAACCCTTTCTACAATTACCTTTTCTTTTCTTACATCCTCCACATATTTTTTTTCCTTTTTTGGCGGAAAGAGCTTCTTTTCGGTAAATCTTTTAAAATAGGGAAAGTCTATCTGGTCCATGTAGGCAGGAAACTTAACGCCCCTCACTTCTATCATTACCATCTTTTCATTGATAATGTCAATGATCTCCCCTTCTTCGTTGGAATGTAACACTACAATCTTATCGCCTACCTGGTATTTCATGTTCTTAAAAACGATTATTAACTGATTACTGCATAAAAAAACAGCGTGTAAAGGTACGATCGAAACAAGCAAAGAAGGGCGCTCCAATGAAGCGCCCTTTAGAATTAACAAGGTTGAAACCATACAGCCGGCTAATACTATCCAAGAGGTGTCCCTGCACCTGCCAGTGTTTCTTTAGCCAACCTGCTGTTTTTAAAACCATAGGTAAAATACACTACCAGTCCAACGGCCAGCCAGATAAGGAACCGGTACCAGTTGGTGTGGCTTTCCTGGGCCATGAGGTAAAAGCAACTGGTAAAACCCAGAACTGGTATCAGGGAAAAATCCTTTACAAATGTCAGGACGGCAATGATTGCTGCTACCACCCAGAAAAGGCCCATAGGGAATCCTTCCTTTGTGAGCAGGTTTTGAAAATGCTCCGGGTTGTATTTCACCACAAGGGCTATTGAAGCAATAAATAAAACAGGTATTATGTACTTTCCACTTACATGAGGGACCCTGAATTTAGATTCTGGCCTGTTCGTCTGCTTCTGCAAAACAATGACACCGGCACAAACCAATACAAAGGCAAACAGGGTTCCGATGCTTGTCAAGGCAAGCAAGACCTCAATATTGAGAAAAAGGGCCGGGATACCCACTACCAGTCCTGTCAGGATGGTAGAAAAGGAAGGTGTTTGATATTTGGGATGAATACGTGAAAAGATCTTAGGCAGGAGACCATCCCTGCTCATGCTCATCCAGATGCGCGGTTGGCCTAACTGGAAAACCAACAACACACTGGCTGTTGCAATGATGGCGCTTACGGCAACGATTCCTGACACCCAATATAATCCCCGCTGATCAAACACTTCTGCCAGGGGATCGCCCACATTCAACTTGGTATAGGGTATCATACCGGTAAGCACCAATGCCAACAGGACATACAAAACTGTACAAATGATTAGGGAATAGATCATTCCCTTTGGAAGATCGCGTTGGGGATCTTTGCATTCTTCTGCTGTAGTGGAAATGGCATCAAAGCCTATATATGCAAAGAATACAGCAGACACTCCTTTAAGTATGCCACTGATTCCATTTGGTGTAAAGGGTGACCAGTTTTGAGGGTTGACATAATAAGCTCCAAGAACTATTACTAAAAAAACAACAGCTAGTTTGATGATCACCATGATGTTGCTCAGGGACCTTGATTCCTTGATACCGATAAAAACAACATAAGTGATAAGGGCTACAATCAAAAATGCAGGAACATCCATTAATATGCGCAGACCAAAAAGTTGCGGCGCATTTGTCCAGGCCCGGACTGCGGCTTCAGTACCCTCGGCAAAACCTCTTTGGGCAGTAACATAATCCATGGTCAGCCAATCAGGGATGTGCATTCCTGCCTTATCCAACAGGCCAGTAAAATATTCACTCCATGAAATAGCTACCACCACGTTACCAATAGCGTATTCCATCAACAGGTCCCATCCAATGATCCAGGCGAAGATCTCACCAAAGGCAACATAGGAATAGGTATAGGCACTCCCGGATACCGGTACCGTGGAAGCAAATTCCGCATAGCACAGTGCAGCAAAACCACAGGCGATAGCGGTAAATATGTAAAGGAATATGACACCTGGCCCACCGTTGTAACTGGCATTACCAATGCTACTGAAAATGCCGGCTCCAATAACAGCCGCAATGCCCATAAATGTGAGATCCCGTACGCCAAGCACTTTTTTTAATCCAGAGCTATGACCCTCGCTATCGTGTAAACCTTCTTCAGCTTCCCTTAAAATAGTAGGTATAGACTTTTTCCTAAGCAATTGATTTGTCATCCAATACAATGTTTGAAGGGCTCAAAATATCGAAAAATTGCTTCTGCCCATCAGTGAAAGAAAGGTTTTTGCCCATAATGGCAATAAAAAGCTGATTAAAATCAGTTTTGAAGTTTATAAACATCAATAATAAAAGGATCTCCGGATCTGAAATTTGTCCTTCAAAATTGAAACGATATGTCAACTACAACAATGGACCATTCCTTTTCGACAACCTATGCTGAAAAAGCCAGCCAAACGGGCTTATTTTCTAAATTCATGGCCTGGTGTAAAGGGCAGGATGAAAATCGCTTTATGTGGATCGGCATTGCCCTGGCAGGACATGGTTGTATTTTAACCCCATTGACGGTAATGGCTGTATTATTGGCCGGCACCAATATGTTTTTATTTATGCTGTGCATTATTGCCATGGGTATGTCCCTGGTAACAAACCTGGCAGCCATGCCTACAAAGATCACTATCCCTGTTTTTGTATTAAGTGTGCTTATTGATATAGCTGTACTGATTTCTTGCTTTGCTATAGGGTTAGACATTGCCAAAACTTACATCTAAACCCTAATGCTGTCGTTGCGTAAGATAAAGAGCCAATTGTTTTAATGGCTCTTTTCTTTTTGAAAGCACCGCAATATCTTCCAGGTGTTCAAATGCCTGCTGCATATATTTTTCCTTGAGTTCCCGGGCCCATTCATCTATGCCACAGTCTTTGAAAATGGATAATACCCGAATGACCTTATTGTCCTCATTACCTTTCAATAAACTATGCAACTCCTCCTTCTGGACTTCAGATGCGGTTTCAAAAGCATGGATCAATAAGAATGTTTTTTTATTGGCTTTGATATCTCCACCTACCTGCTTACCAAATTTTTCGGGGTCACCAAAAGCATCCAGGTAATCGTCCTGCACCTGGAAAGCAAGTCCCAACTTTCGTCCGAATTCATATATCAGATTCTGGTTTCTTTCCAGTGCCCCACCCAATATGGTACCCATTTTCAAACTGGCAGCCAGCAATACGGAGGTCTTCAGGTTGATCATATTCAGGTATTCCTCGTACCCTACATCGTTTCTTTTTTCAAAATCCATATCCAACTGCTGGCCCTCACATACTTCACGTGCTGTTTTATTGAATAAGGAAATAATAAGCGAACTATAGTTAGGCGATATCCTGTTCAGGTATTCGTAGGCCGCTACCAACATGACATCCCCGGCCAGTAATGCCGTACTCTCTCCATATTTTTCATGAACTGTTTCGTTGCCCCGCCGCAAAGGCGCTTTATCCATTATATCGTCGTGAATGAGCGTGAAATTGTGAAACAATTCGATAGCAGTTGCAGCATGCATAGCATCAGGTGACAACTCACCAAAAAGTTCATTTCCCATCAGGCATAGAACAGGCCGGACTCTTTTACCTCCCAGTTTCAGGAAATAACGATTGGGTTCATATAATGATGCAGGTTCTTTTGGGAAATGATCTGTATTAAATTTTTCAATAAAAAGCTGTGAAAGTTCTTCAAACGTGTGCATTATTCTCCAATCCTTTTCTTTTTACGTTTTTGTTTTGATTTATTTTCTTCCTCCTGCTCTTCAAGCGTAGCAGTGAGCACCCATTCATAATCCAGTTGTCTTTTTTCAAGGTTAGCAGCAATGACCTTGATCCTCACCCGGTCTCCCATGCGGAATTTCCTTCCGCTTCTCATCCCAACCAGGCTATAATCGGTATCTACCAACCTGAATTCATCATATTCAGCGAGGCTGGTAATACTGACCATTCCTTCGCATTTATGTTCGATGGTCTCAACCCAAAAGCCAAAGGCTGCCACTCCGCTGATCACGCCTTCAAACTCATCTCCAAGGAAGTCCTTCATGTACTCGACCTGTTTATACTTGTTTGCAGCTCTTTCCGCATCCATTGCCGCCCTTTCGCGTTCGCTGCTATGCTTGCATTTTTGCTCCATTTTTTTATCGGGCTTGATGGTCTTGTTGATCACCTGCTCCACCACCCTGTGAACCATGATGTCCGGATAACGCCTGATAGGTGATGTGAAATGGCAATAATGTTCAAACCCCAGCCCATAATGGCCAATATTCTCTGAAGTGTAGACAGCCTTTGCCATAGTGCGGATACCTAACTGTTCCAACACATGTTGTTCAGGTTTTCCCTGCACATCTTTTAGCATGGTATTGAAGGACTCCGCAATTTTTTCGGGTGTGGAAGTATCGAACTTATGCCCGAATTTCCTGGCAAAGGCCATAAAGGGTAACAATTTCTCTTCTGATGGAAGATCATGCACCCGGTAAGGAAATGGTATTGGTTTTTTATTGATCTCGATCTTAGAAATATTTTCCGCAACGTATTTATTGGCCAATAGCATGAACTCTTCGATAAGCTGGTGAGCCTCTTTACTTTCTTTTACGATTATACCAATGGGCTTTCCCTTTTCATCCAGCTTGAAACGCACTTCCGTACTGGAAAAATTAATAGCGCCTGCTTCAAACCTTTTCTTACGCAAACGCTGGGCGATACTGTTTAAAAGCAATACCTCGTCCCTGTACAAGCCGTCTTCCTTTTCAATGATCTCCTGTACTTCTTCATACGTAAAACGGTGATCGGAGTGAATGGCTGTTTTGCCGATCCAGTATTGCTTCACCTGACCCTTGGGAGTCATCTGGAATACTGCCGAAAAGGTCAGTTTATCTTCATTTGGCCGAAGGGAACACAAAACATTTGAAATATGTTCCGGAAGCATGGGATTTACCCTGTCAGGTAAATAAACAGAAGTAGCCTTTTGATAGGCCATTTCATCCAGCGCTGTATCAGGGAGCACATAATGGCTGACATCAGCAATGTGTACGCCAATCTCGTAATTGCCATTTTTCAGTACCCTTAAGGACAAGGCATCATCAAAGTCCTTGGCATCCACCGGGTCTATGGTAAATGTCAAAACCTCGCGGAAGTCCTTTCTTTTATTGATCTCGTCCTGCGCTATCTGATCCGGGATACGTTCTGCCTCTTCTAACACTTCATCGCTGAACCCCAATGGAAAACCATTTTCCAACAGGATCTCTTTCATGGCCACATCGTTGCTATCTTCTGCATCCAGGATACTGATCACTTCACCAACAGGCCGCTTTTTAGTATCTTTTTCCCATTCCTTTATTTTTACAACCACCCTGTCTCCATCCTGTGCTTCATTAAAGCTTCCCTGCGGAATAAAAATATCAGGGATCTTCTTGTTTCCTTCAGCAATAAAAAATGCATATCCCTTATTCATTTCAAGACGACCAACAAATTCCATTTGCTTACGCTCCAGCACATCCACCACCACACCCTGCATGCGTTTGCCTGTTTTATCAGGATCTACCTGCACTCTTACTGTATCTCCATGGAGGGCAGTATTAAAATCATTTGGCCTTACCAATATATCTGTCTCTAAACCGCTTACCACCACAAAGCCCATTCCCGAACGGGTGATCTCCAGTACACCTTTATATTCATCAAAATTCCTTGTCTTTTTCCTGTCTGATTTTTTTGAATTTTTACGGCCCATGGTTATGATTAAGAGGGTTGTTTAAAGTTTTCTATGAATGAAATTACTGTATTCGTAAATTCATTCTCCTGGTCAAAAAGGAATTGATTTTCAATGGGAATAACATAAAAAGGCATGCCACTCAATTCCTGCCTGAATTTCATAAACCGCATGGCATCCTTTTCCGTGGTAAGAATGATCTTTCTCTGTGAATCAATAGAGTTAAATCGTTTAACGATATCCCGCCAGTCATCAATAGTAAATATATGATGATCATTGAACGGCATCATATAATACGTTTCTATACGATCCTCAAGAAACTTTTTTAATGGTTTTGGATTGGCGATGCCAGTAACCAAAAGCACCTCAGTTTTATCGTCTATAAAATTAAACTTATGGTTGCTGATATGATAGGGGGTTCCATAAGAAATAGTACTGAAGAATACCTTTTGATTTGGTAAAGGACGTATTTCCTCTATTATATCTATTCTTTCCTGCTGGGATATATCCTCCCTGCATTTTGTAACTACAATTATATCTGCCCTTTTGTAACTGGAAGGCATATCCCTGAGATCGCCGGTAGGCAAAAAGAAATCCCTGGTAAAAAGGTTGCCATATTCTGTCAGAATAATATTGATACCTGATTTAATAGCCCTGTGCTGGAAGGCATCATCAAGAATAATAACCTGGGTTGCAGGATTATCATGCAGCAATTGAGGAATGGCAACAATTCTTTCCTCACCCACCGCTACGGGTATGTCAGGAAATTTTCTATGAAATAACATCGGTTCGTCCCCAATATCCAATGCGGTAGTTTCATCAGTTGCAAGTGCATATCCCTTGGTTTTTCTTTTATAGCCCCGGCTCAGCGTTGCCACTTTATACCGGTTCTTTAAGTGCTGTACTAAGAACTCCACCATCGGTGATTTGCCTGTGCCTCCAACTGAAAGATTCCCTACACAAATCAATGGCAACCCAAAAGAATTTGACTTCAGCAAATTGTGATCATACAGCCAATTCCTGATCCAGATCACCAATCCATATAGAATAGCAAAGGGTAAAAGAAGTATGCGGAACGATTTTAAAAACCAATTAGAAAACATAAGTCCTGTGAGGGGTAATACAAATATCTAAAGGTACGTCAAATTCATTGGCGTCTTCTACACTATCAACAGGTTCAAAATAACACAGACCGATCTTTAGAGCATCAGGCCGGCAATTTTTGAGATACCGGTCATAATATCCTTTTCCATACCCTACCCTGTAACCGTTAAGGTCAAACGCAAGCATAGGAACCAATATCACGTCCAATACATCCGGTTGTGCCACCTCATTGTCCAGTGGCTCCGGAATATTAAATTCATTGGCTTCGAAAATGCTGTCAGCATTGCAAACTACGGCTTCCATGGTCTGCTGCACAAGGTTTGTCCGGGGATAACAAATATGAAGGCTGGGATTTTTAAAATGCAGGTAATCCGTTATAGGGAAGGTATCGATCTCATTATATTCCTGCACGGGGTAAAAACTAAAAACGTAATCTAAAAAAGGCAATTGAATGGTCTGAAACTGGATCAGTAGCAGATCATCCCATTTCATTTTATCAGTAACGGAAACAGCCTCTCTTTTTTTTCTGAATAAACTCCTGATCTCCTTTTTCCGCATGTTTAATCATTTATCCTATTCTCAAAAATGGAAAAAATAGTGGTGCCGTAATTTCGTGCCATTTTAAAGAATGGGAATTTTTCATAGTTATTCGCAGGTGTGTGTTCAAGAATGAACCAACCATTGTCTTTTAATAATTTCTTTTCAAAAACAAACCGGGGCAAGTCATCAATATTTTTCAATGCATAAGGAGGTCCGGCGAAAATAAAGTCAAAGTTTTCCTGGCATTGCTCCATAAAACGAAAAACATCTGATTTTACAACCTTTATGTTTTTGATACCCAAACCCTTTGCAGTCTTTTTGATAAAGGCGTGCATCTGGTTATCCTTTTCAACAATGGTCAGATCGGCGGCTCCCCTTGAAGCCAGTTCATAACTGATGCTTCCTGTTCCACCGAAAAGATCAAGTGTCTTTAACTCGGAAAAATCCAGGTTATTTTGAAGGATATTAAAAAGACCTTCCTTAGCTATATCGGTTGTTGGCCTTGTATAAGGCATTTTAGCCGGAGGGTTTATTCTTCTACCCCCATAATCACCACTTATTATACGCATACAGCAAGATTAGAAGTAGAAGCAAAGAAATGGCCGGGATGTTCATTTCCAGGCAATGAAACTGAAGTGTCGTTATAAAATCTGATATGTAAAAAGTAATTACGTATTTCAGTATATAGCGCAGAGGATTCTTCAATAAGGCCCGATAAAATAATGGAGGCTTCAGATTGATCTATTCCTATTTCAGATGCGATCTTTAGTAAATAGTACACTACATCAAGCGGAGTTTTATAGGCATAGGTTTGAACCAGCTCAATGTGCGCACCTTTTTTAACCAGTATCCGGAAAAATTGGGTAGTGAAGTGAATAAATATCTTTTCTATACCATCGTATGAAATGCTGTTTTTTAAAGCAGGTGTATATTCATGCACATAGAGTGCTTCCGGATATATGGTATTGATAAGGGCATGTACATCTGAAGACAGTGAATAACTGTTCACCATCTGCCAGTCATTGATATTGTCCCTGAAAAAGGACTGACCTGGCCTGTCATAGGTTAATTGCAACAGGTCATCTGCATTGGAAGCATATTTTAAGGGAGTTAAAAAAGATGTGGGAAATGAACTGCAAATAAAAACCTTGATGGGAGCCCGTTGTTTGGTCTCGTCCAATATATTTTGAAGGGCCGTTTTTAATTCAAATTCATCAATGGTGCAGTATTTCAATTCAGTTAACACCCTGCTTCCGTCCATGTACCATGAATAATTAATGTGATCTATCCCTATTTCAAGAAGCAGTACAGCATTACCTTCCTGCATATGTTCAGATCGGATATGGAAAAGTGTTTTCACTATTTTTATTTGCTGCAAAGTACGTATTTCATTAAAAACTGATTTACAGAAAAATGTTTCAGTAGTTTGCGATTTTTTTAAGTATGGCCGAAAAGCTGCAAGTTGATATTTCTTACAGGCAAATATTAAAAATCGCACTCCCTATAGGATTGGCACTTCTTGTGCCACAGTTCAATTTCATTATAAATAATATTTTCCTGGGGCATTTAAGTGAGGAAGCTTTAGCTACTGCAAGCATTACAGGGGTCTATTACCTGATATTTGCCGGTATTGGTTTTGGCTTAAATAATGGCCTGCAATCTATCATTTCCAGGAGAGCGGGTGAAAACAGGCCTGAAGAAATAGGTAAGATATTCAACCAGGGTGTGCTGATCTCCCTGGCTATAGCTTCATTTGGTATTTTATTTACCTGGTTTATAGCTCCATTAATCTTCAGGGCAACGATTCATTCTGAACAGGTACTTCATGATGTGATACGCTTCCTGCGAATAAGGATCTTCGGTTTACTTTTTCTGTATATCTACCAAATGCGTAATGCCTTATTGGTCGGCATCAATCAAAGCAGGTTACTGGTCATTGGAACCTTTGCTGAAGCACTGGCCAATGTGATCTTTGATTATGCACTGATATTCGGGCATTTCGGACTTCCTAAGATGGGTTTTGACGGCGCTGCAGTGGCCTCCGTAATTGCTGAATTCATTGGCATGTTTGTCATCTTCCTGGTCATCAGGTCAAGGGGCATAAGCCAAAGGTTTTCATTGTTCCAGAAGTTTTCAATAGACAAACACTACCTGAAACTGATCGTAACTATTTCAGGGCCACTGGCCTTTCAGCATGCCATCAGCATTATTAGCTGGTTCTTTTTTTACATACTGGTAGAACACCATGGACAAACCAGCCTGGCGGTATCCAACACCATGCGGAACATCTTTGGTTTTTTTGGATCTTTTATCTGGGCTTTTTCTTCCACCACCAATTCAATGGTTAGCAATATCATTGGACAGGGAAAAAAGGAAGAGGTAATGAGACTGATAACCCGTATCATGAAATTGAGTTGTTCTGTAGCGTTTTTTGTTTTTCTATTTCTCAATATATTCCCTGCAGCCTTTTTATCCATTTATGGTCAAAATGAGCAATTCATCGCGCTTGGCATCCCGGTATTGCGTGTGGTTGCTGTTGCCATGTTATTCATGTCGGTTGGCACCATCTGGCTTAATGCGGTTACGGGTACTGGTAATGGTCGAATGACCTTTATTATCGAACTAATAGCCATATCGCTATACTGTATATATGTTTACCTGGTACTGGAATTGAACAAATTGTCAATAGTATGGGGGTGGATGTCAGAACTGCTTTACTGGTCGGCTCTATTTACGCTCTCTTATATGTATATCAGGAGTAAAAGATGGTATGCCACCGTTATTTAAATCTTACAGGATATTCTTTAACAAATACTGCAATATTATTTACCGCGACTTATTCGGGTATATGTCACTCCTACTGAACCTGTAAAATTGGTAATGGGTGCATTTAGTTTCCGGATCGAGATGACTATTTTTTCTATTTGTGGGAATTGGTGTTCCAGTTTATCAGCTATTTGCATGGCGCAGGTTTCAATATAATATTGACGGACCCTGAATTCTTCCTGCACAATACGATATACCTGGACATAATCAACTGTTTGTGACAGGGAGTTGATATGCAATGCCGGGGCGATGGTGTCTATGGAAATATCGACTTCAAACTCATTACCAACCTTGTATTCTTCCTCATACATGCCATGCCCGGCAAAAAAACGAAGACCTTTTAGTTCAATATTAAATTGTCCGTGCATGGCAGCATTGAAGTTTATGATTGGATTGGCTTAATGAATGCCTTTTTCCGATAAGTATCTTTCAGCGTCAAGGGCAGCCATACATCCACTACCAGCGGCTGTGACAGCCTGACGGTAGATCTTATCCTGCACATCTCCTGATGCAAAGACACCTTCGATATTGGTTTTGGAAGAACCTGGTATTGTTTTGATATACCCGGCTTCATCCATATCTATAAATCCTTTGAATATATCTGAGTTGGGTGTATGACCGATGGCGACGAAAAAACCTTTAACCGGCACTTCGATCTTTTCTCCAGTTTGATTGTTCTTTATCCTGACGGCTTCAACTGTTTTTTCACCAAGTATCTCATCGGTCTCTGAATTCCAGTATATCTTGATATTAGGTGTATTTTTTACCCTATCCTGCATCACTTTGCTGGCACGCATTTCGTCCCGGCGGACAAGCATGTGCACATTAGAGCAAAGTTTAGATAAATACAAAGCCTCTTCGGCTGCCGTATCTCCAGCGCCTACAATAGCTACTTCTTTACCCCTGAAAAAGAATCCATCACAAACTGCACAAGCACTGACGCCATAGCCATTCAGTCTTTGTTCACTTTCTATATTTAGCCATTTGGCTGAGGCACCTGTAGAAATTATAATTGATTCTGCTTCAATGATCTTTTCTTCGTCTATCCATACTTTATAGGGCCTCACCGAAAGATCAACTTTAGTTGCCAATCCATAACGGATGTCAGTACCCATTCTCTGGGCTTGCTTTTCAAAATGCACCATTAACTCAGGCCCCTGTATGCCATCTGGGAATCCAGGATAGTTCTCCACATCGGTGGTGATCGTTAATTGTCCTCCAGGCTGGATACCCTGGTAAAGCACAGGCTTTAGGTTAGCTCTTGCTGCATAAACAGCAGCTGTGTAGCCTGCGGGACCAGATCCTATAATTAATAAATTTACTTTTTCAGTTTGATTGTTCTCCATGCTCATTGTTGTGCTTAGTTCGCGAATTTAGATGGAAATGTGCTAACAGAATACCTAAGAAATTCACATATCCATAATTGGTGGTACCGAATGCTATATATAATTTACTTAGGGATGATCAAAGTATGGTATTGGGATGCATACCCTCCAAAATAACCCAAAGCATTATTGCTGATATTTCCAATGACTTTTGTTGGTGTTGAAAAGGGATTGCCTACTGAATTGTAGGAATACTCCATGGTTCGCCAAAAATCAAAAGTTGCCTTATCTATATTACTTACTTTAAATACTACGGTATCTCCCCTGTTAAACAGGTTTTCATCCCTGCCCCCGGTATTCCTCTCTACGCCCGGCGATACCTGTAATTCATAGGTTGTTCCATCAATAAAGAGATCATCATAGGTTGAACTGTAGGGAGGCAAAAACGGCCCCTTATTGATCTTCGTGAAATAGCGGATGTAGTCTCCAAATCCAGGTGGATCAGTGGCCCTTACCATTACAATGGCCTTGGTACTGTCATTACCTGGTGCTGGCTTGGACCATATGGAATCTATGATCCTTGTAATTCCTGGTATAGTAGTGTTGGATGTGTATGTTTGGCCTTCACTTGCAATTTTTAAAAAGTAAGTATGATACAATTCACCTGTAAAAGCCGTAGCCAGGTTTGAAGAATCGATAGAATAATAAGAGAACGAAAGACCCTGGCTTATGGGGATTGTATATTCCTTTAATTTATGCGTGCTGCTACTGCCTGATATCCAAATGTCAGCATTATGAATAAAGCTTTGTGTCAGTTTCTCCGGGGTTAGTTGCGCAAAGTATCCTATAGACCTCGTCAAAATTACCCTGGGAGGTTCGTTGTTTTCGATGGTAGCTTCCACTACAATTTTTGGATCTGCATTGTCCAGCTTGAAATTGATATCTTTTTCACAGCCAAATAATATTAAGACAAGTAAGAATAGAACTATTCTTTTCATGAACTGGCAAAAATAATTAAAAACAAACAGCCCTGATCGTTAAAGACCAAGGCTGTTATAAACCCATCAATTTGCTATTTTAAATCCCTTTGGGGAATTATCCTAAATAAGCTTTCAGCGCATTGCTATACCTGGCTTTTTGTAAGCGTTTGATAGCTCTTTCTTTTATCTGGCGAATTCTTTCTTTAGTAAGATCATATTTCTGCCCGATTTGTTCAATGGTAGTGCCATTCTCACCGTCAAGACCAAAATACGCATTTACAATCTCAGCCTCACGGGGAGACAAAGATTTTAAAACACGGCGGATCTCGTTTCTCAATGAGTCTTTCATGACATCATCATCAGTATCATCGCTTCCTTCCAACAGATCACCCATTGCAACATCTTCAGCCTCATGTACCGGGGCATCGAGGGAAGTGTGACGTGTATTACTTTGGAAAATATTATTGATCTCTATCTCACTCATTTCGAGTATATCTGCAAGCTCTTCTGTACTTGGTTCTCTTTCGTGTTCCTGCTCAAAGGCCATATAGGCTTTATTAGCCTTATTATACGTTCCGATCTTATTTTGTGGCAAACGAACCAGGCGGCCCTGTTCAGCTAAAGCCTGTAAAATAGACTGGCGAATCCACCAAACTGCGTATGAAATGAACTTAAAACCCTTTGTTTCGTCAAATCTTTGGGCGGCCTTGATCAAACCCAGGTTTCCCTCATTGATCAAATCACTTAATGATAAACCCTGGTGTTGATATTGTTTTGCTACAGAAACCACAAAACGGAGATTCGCTTGTACTAATTTGTCCAAAGCCCGCTGATCCCCCATCTTGATTCGCTGGGCAAGAGTTGTTTCCTCTTCCGGAGTGATCATTGGAATCTTAGAAATCTCCTGAAGATACTTCTCTACCGCCTGGGAATCCCTGTTGGTTATCTGGGTAGCAATTTTGAGCTGCCTCATAAATTAAATCCTTAATTATTAAGATGAATAAATAAACTTGACACTTGATTTTCACAGAAAGTTGCAATAGGAATCGTTAATCCGTCCGAGACTATCTGCAAAGGTAAGTTTCAAATTTTAAATGTCATAATCCTTTTACGACATTATTATCTACAAAAACTATACTACACCTAATTTTCCCGAAATATTGACTGGTTAAGGTTTTCAAAAGAATAGACCTAATAAGTATTTTTAGTTATTCACAGTTTTTGTGAGGTGGTATGATATTTATTGCGCAAGTAAATCCAAAGTACAATGCCTGCAATTACCAACCCGGAGGATATTACTTCAGCCTGGGTAGGTTGAAATCCAAAAATGTCTAGCCTGTTGTTGACCCTGATCTTTTCAATAAAGAATCGCTCCAGGCCATTTAAAATAAGATACAGGCAAAAAAGCCCGCCGGCAGGTTGTATTCGTTTTCTTAATCCCCATAGTAGAAAAAATAATAAAGTACAGGCTATGGTTTCATAAAAAGGAGTAGGAAAGACAGGAATGGGGAGCTGGTTACAGTATTTTCCATCACACCCGGCAATGGGTATCCCAGTTTCATTGACATTGTGAGGATAATTGTAGGCAAATAACCAATTAGGTAAAAAGCTTAATGCACCAGGCCTGGCAAATGCAGCATGATGAACATCCTGGATATTTTCGTAATGTGTTGAAAAGAAACTTGCATGTTTATTCACAGAATCTGTAAAATCATTGGGCAATGCAAGGGCTACCTTATTGTTTGAATCAACCTTATAGGCATTGTTATAAATACCCCAATCACCATCACCAGCAGTCTGGCAGCCAATTCTACCAATGGCATAAGCAATCATCAACGGGGGTGCTATTGCATCAGCAAGGTGCCTGACTGAAAATTTATTTTTCCTGGCATACCAGATAATGACAATCGTTGAACAAATCAATCCACCATAAAAGGTAAGGCCACCACCGGAGAATATATATTCAGAGGGACGTTTTAGAAAGTCGGACCAGTTCTCAAAAATATCAAACATTTTAGCCCCTATCAACCCAACAACAAGCGCAATGATTGTGATCTCTCCTACCCTGTCATGCGGCCATACCCTGATAACGCGTTGTTCGGGATTCGCCAGTTGCTGCTTTTTAGCGTCTCTCCATTTGATCCAGGCAAATAAAGCTCCAACCAATAAACCAAGTGGAATGCTTCCTTTTCCTGAAAAAATATAGGCCTGGGTATCCTGGGTTTCGGAAGCATCCAAAAAGAACAGGGCTATTATCTTAAATCCTAATATAAAACCCAATACGAAATTGAGCAGGAGATCTAAAACTGTAGCAGGTTTCCCAACTGTGATCTTTGACTCTGTGGGATGGAACAAGCCCAACTTGCTTTTTCGCTTTAGCTCACTTGTTAGAATAGCTGCTGCCACCAAAAATGAAATAGCAACAAAGAATCCAAAGGAGTTTATAAACCGTAAAAAGCCGATCTCGATACCAAACAAATCCTTAAAAACGTAATACAGGTTGGGATACATAAGCCGATGGGGAATAAAACGCAATGTTATAGCAATTTGACAGAAATAAAAAAGAGGCTGACATAAAAGGCAAGTATACCCAGGCTATTATTTGAAATCCTTCTTTGTGATTCTTTTTAGCGGGTTATTACAAATTCTGCGGATAGAGACCGTAATTGAAAATTAATCCTGAATTCACTTGACCTATCCAATACAACTTTTCACCCATTTTTATATAAAGCTTAAGTAAAGAAAAGATATAGAAAGGGTATGGATACTCCGTGAGGATGCATAGTATACATGCCTTAACCAGGGCGTATACAGGACTTAAACCGGAAGAAACTATACAGAAACCGCTCTTTTTGTTTTCAGCCGAAAGCGAATAAAAAATGGCTGCCTTAATAAGGGCAGCCATTACAAACTTTTAGAAAGAATTAATTGCAGAATTGTTCAAAAGCACTGATAAGATTATTGGCGATCATTTGGGCTGACCTACCCTCAATCTGGTGGCGCTCAATAAAATGAACCAACTGGCCATTTTTAAATAACGCTACAGCCGGGGATGAAGGAGGATAAGGCATCATATGCGTTCTTAAAGTCTGAACAGCCTCTGTATCGAACCCTGCAAAGCTGGTTGCCAGGAAATCCGGTCTTTTGGAAGCATTAGCCACAGCCATCAATACGCCCGGGCGAGCAGTTCCTGCTGAACATCCACAAACAGAGTTGATCATTACTAGTGTGGTACCAGATTGATTTAACTGGTTTTCGACTTCATCTTTAGAAAGAAGCTCTTTGAAACCATTATCAGTCAGCTCTTCCTTCATAGGTTGCACTATTTCTACTGGATACATGTTTAATTTTTTTTGCAAAGTTATGCAAGTTCAGGCGACAAATATTGTTATAGTTTACACATTTTGTCAGACTATGTATCAGTATTGCGCCATAAAGGCAGGCTATTTACTTAATTTTCGATATGGAACATAGTTTGAACATCAATCTCCTGAAAACATATTAATTAAACCTGAAACAAATAATTTATGACACTAGTAAGAGTTCAAGGCAAATCAGGCTTTGCCGGTTTTAACAATTTAATGGAAAGCTTTTCTTCTCCTTTTGCGTCTTTATATAAACAAGATTTTCCATTAACCTCAAAGCAAAAAGCACCAGTCAACATCAAAGAAACTGAGACAGGCTATGAAATGGAATTGATAGCTCCGGGATATGAAAAAGGAGATTTTAAGATCAACCTCGATAAAAATATCCTGACCATTTCCACTGAAAAGAAAACAGAAGGTAATGCTGTTGCTGATAATTATATCAGGAAGGAATATGCGCACCAGGCTTTTGAACGCTCTTTTACAGTTGAAAACACTATTGACAGTGAGAATATATCAGCAAGATATGTTAATGGTATTTTGGTATTAAACCTACCGAAAAAGCAAACAGTCAAAGAAGAAGTAAAACAAATAAATATTCAGTAAGACATATAAAGATTTTTCTCATAAGCAGTTGGTTTTGGTTTACGCCCTCCGTTTCAACGGAGGGTTTTCTTTTATTGTTTAATATTGCAAACCTTAAACAGATTCGTAGCGACATGAAGAAATCACTGACCCTTTGTATTTACGCACTGTTCTTATTTCAAATTTCGCAAGCCCAGGATAGTTCAAGTTTGGTTCACCCTGATTCGATGCGCATCTTTCATCCTGATTCTTCTTTAAGGATCATTGATCTTAATCCCTATTTTACCATTCATGTCGATTCTACACTGAACTACCAACTCCAGATAAATAAAAATCCTTCTAATTACTTCTGGTATTTGAAAAATGCACCTGTTGGTTTACGCATTCAAAAAGATAACGGTATAATCAGTTTTAAAGCCGATAAATCCTACTTCCTCTCAGGCAAACTGAAATATGATATTGACTATAAAGTCAACATCGGGGTACAAAACCTGAATGATCCTAAGGAGAAAATAGACACAAATTTCACTCTGGTTTTTTTTAATACTGAAATAATTCCCTCTAAGGTCAAACCGACAGTTAACGGCCCGGTGTGGATTGATGAAGGAGAAACAGCCAGCTTTAAAGTAGTTTGTGAATCGGGAAGTTACCCTATTGAAAATATAATTACGCTTACAAGCATTCCTATAAGTAATTATACCAATGTCCAGGATTGCGGAGATGAGTTCAAATGGACACCTTCCTATGATGTAGCCAAAGAATCTGATAGCGCAAGATCAAAGACTGTTTTAGTGTATTTTATAGGTTCCAACAAGTTTAAGGTGAGAGATACAGCGGTTGTTAAGTTCATTGTCAGAGATGCCTTGAATTACCCTTTGGCACTGGAAGAATATAACCAGACAGCAAAAAATGTTGATCAGTATATAATGAAGCTGAAATACACTTTTCTGCAACTGGACAAAAAGCTAAAGAAAACTAAAACTGCCCGAATCACTTTCGATCTAACTTCAGCCACCACTTCATTGACAGGAACCATCCTTTCCACCTCCAGTAATGATAATGCTCAAAAAACAGGAAAAGTGCTTCCCAGCGTGGGATTGGCTTTAGTTCCTATTAAAGAAGCATCCGTACCAAGTAAAGTAGTTGACCAGAACCAGGCAGCCCAGATACGGGCTTCTATCAAGAGGCTGGAATATATGAAGCAGGATAATATTGCTTTGGGTAGTAAAGACCCTGATCTTACCAAAAAGACCGCTAAATTAAAAGAAGAATTGCGCCAGGTGCAAATGCAATTAATTGATGTGCCAATTGAATTAACCAATGACCTGACTGAAGAGGAATTAAACCGTTATTTTAACAGTCCAAAGGTTAATAAGAAATACAGGCTCAAAGGATAGCCTACAGGCAATTTTCTTTTCTTCTTGTATCAATCAAATACTGGATCTTCCAGGCTCCGTTGATCTTTACCAGCTGGTAAGAATCAACACCGCAGTGACTAAATTTATCACCCAAATAAAATTTGTAGGGTGTCCAGGCTATCGCTAATTCCTGGTCTACTTTGATTAAATCAAATGTTATACGCTCATCGTATACCATAGAGTGCGGTTTCGATATGAAATAAATAAATGAATCTAAAGGCTCTGACTGAATAGCTATTTTTCCTTCTTGGTTTTTGTTAACGGATTGCATAATTGCGTTTTCAGCAAAGGCAGAACGCAGCAATGCAGTATCAGATTTGCGCATGCCATCAAACAGGTTGTTAATGGTATGTTTTATAGCTAAAACTTCGTTGTCCTGGGCCTGGCAGTACGTAACAAAAAATAAGAATGTTAATACTATATAAATTGACTTCATATAAGGTTTCCTTATCATTTTTTGGCTGTAAAATTGAACATTAAAGTAAAACAACACATCATGAAACGTTTCAATTTTTTATCGGCGGTCATTCTAATCGTTTTAATGGTTGCGGGTGTTAGTTGCACTACTCTGCAAAACGGTTATGATGATGAATATTATACAACAAATGACAGAACTCCAAACAGGATATATGTTGATGATGGTTATAATGGTACCATTGTTCTGCAAAAGGATCCATATACCGGAAGGTATTACCAGGTAAGTCCTTATGGTTATTCCTCTGGTTATAATAATTATAGTCGCTATGACAGAAATTACAGCAGGAACAGGGTTTATTCCAGGAATAACTATGGGTATAATTATCCTTCAAATAACAGTACCAATCAACAACCTACAGAGCAGCAAAGAAAGGATTGGGAGAAGAAAAGATCTGATGCCCGTAGTAAAGTTTTAGGTAATTAATTTTATAGTCATTTATAAGAAAAATCCCCGCCAGGCGGGGTTTTCTTTATTTTATATAACCTAGGATCTTGAGCATACTTTGTGCAGACTGCTCTTTAGCATATACCCAGTCTATTAACTTACCATTTTTATCGTGCTCAATAATGATATGTTTGGGAGATGGGATAAGGCAGTGTTTAATGCCACCATAACCACTTATTTGGTCCTGGTAGGCACCTGTATGGAAAAAGCCTACATATAAGGGCTCATCACCATTAGGCTTAGGAAGGAATACCTCATTTATATGCTCTTCGGAATCATAATAGTCATGACTATCACAGGTAATTCCTCCCAGGACGACTCTTTGGTAATCCTGGTCCCATTTATTAATTGGCAACATGAGAAACTTTTCGCCTATTCCCCAGGTATCAGGTAAGGTAGTAATGAACGATGAATCGATCATGTACCATGTTTCCCTGTCATTTTGCGCCTTTTGACCAATGACGCTGTAAATATGAGCCATGCTCTCTCCTACTGTAAAACTTCCAAACTCAGTATAAATATTAGGCATAGGCACCTTGTTCCTTTTACAAGCTGCCTTGATATTACCTATAATTTCATTGATCATGAATTGGTAGTCATATTCGAAACCAAGTGAGTGTTTTATAGGAAATCCACCACCGATATTTAAGGAATCCAGTTCAGGGCAGATCTTTTTCAACTGGCAATACAGGTTGATGATCTTATTTAACTCTGACCAGTAATAGATGTCGTCCTTAATGCCTTTATTTAAAAAGATATGAAGCATTTTCAGCTGGAACTTATCCTCATAACCTTCAATATTGTCTACGTAAAATTCCAGGATATCTTTTGCCCTGATTCCAAGACGGGATGTATAAAAAGGAAAGGTAGGCTCTTCCTCCGCCGCTACACGAATGCCTAATTTGAATGGATGCTTTACCGAACGCCTGTAGGCCAGGAGTTCTTCTTTATTATCTAAAATGGGAATTACATTTTTAAATCCCCCATTTATCAATTGGGCTATTCTACGTGTATATCCTTTTTGCTTAAAGCCATTGCAAATGATAAAAATATCCTTGGTGATCTTCTTTTTTTCGTAAAGCTTTTTTATGATCTCAATATCATAGGCATAAGAAGTTTCCAGGTGGATATTATGTTGCAGGGCCTCTTCCACGACAAAACTAAAGTGAGAGCTTTTGGTGCAATAACAATAGAAATACTCCCCTTCGTATTTGTGTTTCTTTATGGCCTTGGCAAACATGTCTTTTGCCTTATTGATCTGCATACCAATTTTCGGTAAATAGGTAAGCTTCATTGGCGTACCATATTTATCTATTAAAGCCTTGATGTCAAGGCCATTGAACTGCAGGTAACCGTTCTTTACTTCTAATCCTTCCTGGGGAAAGTTAAATGTTTGTTGTACAAGGTCTAAATAAGAGTTGTTCATTGATGGGTTTAATGGGTTAACTCCTGAACAATAGGTGTTACAAATGTAAAAGAATGATGAATACAAAAAGAAAGCCGAATGCATTTAGCATCCGGCCTCTTAAATTTAATTTCAGATATCATTATTTAACCTGGGCAACCAGTGCTTTAAAGCTTTCAGGATTGTTCATGGCAAGATCAGCAAGCACCTTGCGATCCAGGCTAATTTCCTTTTTGCTTAACAGGTTTATGAACTGGGAATAAGTTAAACCCTCCTCACGAACAGCCGCATTAATACGGGCTATCCATAAACGACGGTATTCTCTTTTCTTTAATTTACGACCTACGTAAGCATAGGTCATACCTTTTTCTACAACATTCTTGGCAACTGTATATACATTTTTACGCTTGCCATAAAAGCCTTTGGCTTGTTTTAAAATCTTTTTTCTGCGTGCTTTGGAAGCAACTGCATTTACGGAACGTGGCATATTTTAAGAAGTTTATTGTTTAAGTTGAGTGTTAAACCAGGTTGGAAGCATTATACTTCCCAGGTTTTGATTACTTTAATCTTAATAATCGCATTACAAAGTCCATATTGGCTTTTGCAACAACGCCGTCTTTTCCTAATGCACGTTTACGTTTTTTTGATTTTTTTGTCAGAATGTGACGTTTGAAAGATTTCTGGTGTGTGATCTTTCCAGTTCCAGTTACCTTAAATCTTTTTTTGGCACTGGAGTTCGTTTTAACCTTTGGCATTTGGTTAATTATTGATGTTAAACCCTTGAGGCGTTCTCCACCGGGAGAAACTTAGGGGGCCTCTTTAGGAAATACCCGAAAAACCGGGGCGCAAATGTAAGAATTATTTTCTACTATAAGTGAATAATAAGATTTTAATGCTTCGCTGTATACGTTTTTAGCATATTATTTACCAGGAATATGCTACTGTCCTTTAGCAAAGGCAAAGATTGACAAAAATATTTGTTCAAAACGACCCTAAAACTATTAACCGGGCTAATATTATTGTAAAGGGCTTTGTAATCTCCATCGGAAAAATAATAAGAATTCAAATTCATAAAGACTTTCTCCTCCGGTACACCAGGTTCATAATTTCTGTACCCATGGTCACCTTCAATAATTACTACCTTATCGTGATTATTACTCGAAATAGCCTTAATTATGCTTTTTATTTGCCTATTACAATAAGCAACCTGACCGACATAGCCCTGTTTAAGATTCATTTTATTTAATAATATAGCTGTATCAGAGTTAAGATTGCCAACAGAATCAAGAAAATATGGCTCATGGGGCAAAATCAGGTGAGCATAAACAAATTTGGGTGTATTAGAATGTGTGTCTAATTCACCAATCAAACCTTTGATGTTAAAATCATTTCTGAACAAATGATAAGATTTGTTTTTTTTATAAGTTTCTGGAATCTGAAATTTTCCAGTAAAAATATTTTTTAAGGTAAAATTCCAGCCAATATCTCCCCAAAGCCTTGAAGAAAATGTTTGATTATCAACCTGGCTATAATACAAATCTTTAAAATATGGATCTGTTTTAGTGGAAACCAAATCCATGTCGAAACAACCAAAGTTTTTAAGAGTATAACCCTGCTCTGCTAAAAAATTTTCAAGTTTGTTTTTTTTCAACGTTTCCATACCCTGCAAAAATGTCTTGCTTGAAACCATGTTATTTTCCAAACCTGTTTTTAGATAATCTAAATTTAGAGTTGAAGACAATGAAAAAGGGGTCACATTATAATTGCTTTTTGAATCTTTTGAAATGTAAAAATGGTTTTGAATTAATAATGAATCAATTTCAGAATTGTCATAATTAAATTCTTCCTTAAGACATTTAGAACTTGCATACCCATCGAGAACAATAAAAAATATATCAGGGTTTTTTGTTCCTACGCAAGTCTTATTAAATTTCTCAAAATAATTTTTGCCAGCCAGATTATTTTTTCCTGACTGGCCGGTAATTATATTATATGCTAAAGTTCCTACCTCAAGTATTAAAAATATTGTAACCAGGTAATAAAAATAACGCATGGAAAATGCATTATTATCATCACGTGTTCGTATATATAAAAACAATATAACAGTAACAATTACAATTAACGGAATTAAAATAGAGTAAGAACTAATATATTGAAATATGGTAGAAGACTTTAAAAAGTCATGAAATGCACCAAATAGAAAAAATACAGAAAGAATAAAAAATGAAAATGTGTCGGCCTTATTATAATTTTTAAATAATAATAAACTTAGAACAAGAACGCCAAGTGTAATTAAAATGTAATGCAGAAAAAGAACTGAAGTAATTTTTGGCGATAATAAACCGAAGTTCTCGTTATATGCATGTAATAAAAAAAACAACGGAAGAAAAAATAAGAATAAGGCTTTTTTTTGAAATTGCATTTTGCTAACCATATTCATGAAATCATAGATTTTTGTAAAATAAAGCAATGCTTTAATTTATAAATTTATTGTACCATGTATGAAATTGCATTCCTGCTATTTCATACCTAAATTTTTCAATGGTTTTTCGTGAAATCTTTTCACGATCAAACAATTTTTTATTATTTATTAAATAAATAATTTTTTCTGATAGATCAAAAGGGTCGCAATTAGTTGCAAATAAACCATTAGAGAACTCCTCAACATTTTCATGTAAGACTGGGATGTCACTAACAATCACAGGCACACCACAGGCATTTGCTTCTATTAATACACAACCAAAAGTTTCATAACGTGAAAAGAGAATAAGAGCCTCTGAACCCTGGATAAACTTAGCAAGTTCAATTTGTGGCATCTCTTTGTGGAAATGAATTTCATTAGTTAACTTATAATCAATCATAAGTTGATTCAATCCAATTGTTGCACGACCAATAATATCCAAACTAAACTCGTAACCTTTTTGTTTTACAATGGCAAATGCCTTTAAAATATCTTCCGGGTTTTTTTGATAGTCCAAATTAGAAATATGAACAAAACGATTATTTGTATGGAATTCATGTTTGGTGTAGTAAAATATGTGGTCATCTAATACATTAGGAATTAAGATTGGTCTTTGAATTGTAAACAAATGTTGCAACGTTTTACCTAAATAATCAGAAACAACCATAACACTGGAAGCTTTTGAAAATATTTTCTTTATCAAATACCTGGTATAAAATGGCAGGTTTAAAAAATTAGGTTGTGCTTCTTTCAAATAAATAGTCCATTGTTCTGAAACAACATAAGGAATTTTAAACTTTTTTGATACCCAAAGTGCTAATATCCCTGCCTTAAAGGTGATGTATAAATGTAACAATTCAGGTTTCCCATCATTATGAATAGCTAGTTTGATTTCCTGGGAAAAGAGAAACAGGTATTTCTTTAAGGAAATAACCCTTTCCAATAATTTAAATTTTTGGGGAGCTATATAATAATAAATGATTGTTTCCTTTAACTGCCCATGGTCATATGTTTCTTTTTTATTGCTCTTAGTAACATATCCATAAATATCCTTTACTACATAAATTACGTGTATATTATTATAAATAGATGCCGCCTTTGAGTGCCTTTGAATAAAATCACCGTTGTAAGGATCTAATCTATTTGGATACCATGAGGGCAGCCATAAAATATAAGGTTCTTTTCTTTTCACGCAGATATAAACTTTACAATTTTTATCAGTTCTTTCCTTTGTAAAAGGAAGAACTCTTTCCATTTTATCGAAAAGTTTTTTCTGATAAACAATAAATAGATAAAGAAAACAAAAGAATAAACTATGGTGTTACCCCAAGCTGCTCCCTGAATTCCATAAACAGGAATTAATATTAAATCTGCAATCAAAATTAGAATTAAACAAATGGATGAACCAAGTAAATTGTAAATAAATTTACCTTCCCAGGAGAAGTAGGCTGCAATATATATTACTCCTGCCCAAAAGAAATAACCGGGCAACATTAAATAAAATGCAGGTAATCCGGTTTTATATTCATTTTCGAGATAGTAGTAATAAAATAAATTGGCGCAAATGACCGTAATAAAAACTCCGATTAAATTTATATAAAAAGCCACACTGAAAATTTTTGGAATATGCTCAGTTTCTATTGAAGAAAATTTTGTTATTAGTAATTGGGAAAGCACATTGGGAACAATCCAGACCAGGTTGGCAAATTTGCTGGCTTGAGCATATAATCCGACATCATAATTACCATACAAATATTTTAATATCCAAAAATCTACTCTATAGGCCATTAACTGAATAATATTGGTCGCCATGACAATAAACGACAGGCCTATAGCGGAAAAAAATTCACTTCGCCTAAGTTTATCCGTATCATTTAACCTATATATAAAATGAAAAAGTAAAAGCAATATAATTCCCTGGATAAAGCTTTGTATTGCAAAACAATATAATGCAGTAACAAAATTTACCTTCATTACGTAATACAACAAAAAAAGAGCACTAATATATAAAAGTGCTACTATGATCATTGCTTTATTCGCTAAAAGTGTCCTTTGGAATGAATATAACAATATCATATATTTTTCACTAAGTATTAAACCAATAAAATAAAGAATGTCTATAGGTAAATAATTGATTTTTTCATTGGACAGCAAAGTTCTATTCAAATAATGCAAACTTGAGAATTCAAGAAGTAAGAACAACAGTAACTGCAATAGTATTCCATACCAAACAAACTGTAAGGTCTTTAGAATCTTCCATTTACCCTGACTTACTTTATGTAAGACAATACTTTCAGTTCCTAACCCAGTGACAATACTTAGAAGTGATGCATTTAAAATCAGTAGTGATATTGTTCCAAATCGTTCAGGTAAAGCTATATTACTTAATATCAGGCCAGCTAGAAACATGATGGACATATATAGCATCCGTATTATTAGTGATCTTAGCATTTATATTAAGTGGATGAACTATTGATGTTTGCAATTATTTCTCAAATACATGATGTTACATTTTTCGTTACATCACACAGGCCTTATTTGTATAAACTCTTTTCTTTTTATATAATACAGGAACAAAAAGTATATGATAGGAGAAATACTCAGAATCTGTAATACGATTAATCCAGAAGTTACACCCATCATATATATTATGACTCCGATTATTGTACCAACCAAAAGCTGGTCATTTTCTATTCCACATACAACCTTGAAATAATAGGTTTTTGTATATGAATAAGTAAGCTCTAACGGTTTGGTAATGTGAAATCCGTCTGTTACCACTATCCTGGAAGGATTTGTGGGAATGGTAACAACTATAGGTTTGTTTTTTACCAATGCATATATATAAGTGCCGTTTACAATCAAGCGAAGCCGCAAAAAACGCAATAAAAAATGGTTCTTTTGAACTACTACAATTTGATATTGCGAATTGGGTCTTATTGTTTTAAAGCTTTAATAATTTGAATAAAATCCTGGGCAAGAAGGGAAGCACCTCCAACAAGTCCACCATCTACATCAGGACATGCAAAAAGTTCAGTAGCATTATTTGATTTCACACTACCACCATATAAAATTGAGATTTGATTTGCCACTTCCTGTCCATATTTATTAGCTAAAACAGAACGCAAATGCTGATGCATTTCTTGTGCTTGCCCGGTTGTGGCAGTTTTTCCGGTACCAATTGCCCAAATAGGTTCATAGGCTATAATAACTCCGGTTATTTTCTCTTCATCAAGATGAAACAAGGATTCTTCCAGTTGTTTTTGAACATTATCATTTTGCTCATTTTTCTCCCGGATAGATAGGGCTTCACCACAGCAAAATATGGGAATGATATCATTTTGCAAACAGATATTAAGTTTGTCTGCCAGTGTTTTACCTGTTTCCAGGAAATACTCTCTTCTTTCACTATGTCCAATGACAGCATATTTAATACCGATGGAATGAAGCATTTCTGCAGATACTTCACCTGTATAGGCACCACTTTGCTTATCACTGCAATTTTGTGCAGCAATCTCATATCCTTTTTCATGTGCTACCGTGCTTTTAGCCATGATCAAATAAGGAAAGGGCACAGCAAAGATCACCAATTGATCTTCTGAAACTTTTATATTGGCTTCAAGAACCTCATTTAATAATTTCTCTCCTTGCTGGTACGTTAAATTCATCTTCCAGTTAGCGGCTGCTATTTGTTTTCTCATATTTATTTCAATAATGTTCAAAGATATGTTTCAATATACTTTTTTCGCTTTCAGTGACAGATTCCTCTTTTAATGATTTCCAGGCATGTATATCTGCAAAAGCCTTTTCCAACCTGTATCTTTCCACACCATCACTGCCCCAGGAGAAATTTGGAACATACTTCGGAGTCAATCCATTACCAAAAATGTTGCAACTTACACCTATAACTGTTCCAGTGTTAATCGATGTATTGATGGCCGTCCTGGAATAATCTCCCATCAAAACCCCACATTTCAAGCCTGCTTTTTGAAGGCCTGCGGGAGTCCACACCATAACAGGCGATGCATTGTTCTTAATATTTGAATTGGAAGTCCCTGCACCCATATTGCACCATTCTCCTATTACAGAGTCACCTATATAACCATCATGTGCTTTGTTGGAATTTCCAAAGAATACTGCATTTTTAATTTCCCCTCCCACTATACAGTTGGGTCCTATAGTAGTGGCCCCATAAATTTTAGAACCCATTTTTACAGTAGCACCCTCACAAATTGCAATAGGTCCTCTCAGCATTGATCCTTCCATAACTGTGGCATCTTTACCGATATATATTGGTCCTTCTTCAGAATTCAAATAGCTATGCTCAACCCTGGCTCCTTTTTCAACAAAAATTTTTGAACCCAGTAGTTTATTTCCTGATGAAAGCTTCTGTGATTTCCTTCCTTTTGTGATCAGGTCGAAATCTTCATCGATTGCCCATTTGTTCATTTGGAAAATATTCCAGGGAAAAGCCAGTTCAGTAAGATCAAGATCCATTTCTATGGCCTTTGACATTTTGATCTTATTCTCCCCTTCTATTTCTTTTTTAGAGATGCAATAAATAAAACTTTCTCTGCCTGCAACTGATATAAATTCTCCCGGCTTCATTTTTTTTACCTGCCTGATCAATTTTGAAGAAGGCAAGACATTTCCATGAACCAGGTAAACAACATCCTTGTTTAAGGAAGAATCTATTCTTAAAGACCGGTCCAGATCTTTATAATCATCTTCAAATTTGTCAAACGATGGCAGTTGCAGCCATTTTTCCCATTTCTCCCTGATCGTAAGTATCCCGATTCTAATATCCTGGATCTGCCTGGTAAGTGTAAAAGGAAAAAGATTTTCCGGCTGGCAAAATTCCTCCGTAAATACAATTTTTCTCATAAGTTTTGAAGTTATTCCATATCTGACGAAAAAGAAAGGATTAAAAACAAAAATCCCCCGGGAGACCGGGGGACTTAATATCTTATGCTGTATATGTTACTTCTTGGCGTATTTCTTTTTAAACTTGTCAATACGTCCTGCTGTATCCACCAATACATTTTTACCTGTAAAGAAAGGATGTGAAGTATTGGAAATCTCTAATTTAATCAATGGATATTCATTCCCATCTTCCCATTTAACAGTTTCTTTTGTTGCTGCTGTAGAGCGGCTCAAAAAACTATATCCGTTACTCATATCCTTGAAAACAACGTAACGGTAATTTGCGGGATGAAGATCTTTTTTCATGATAATTCAGTTTATAAACGACGTATTATTGGCTTAATTGAAGGCGCAAAAGTAAGGCTAAAACTAATTTCAACCAAATAGTACTGATGTTAATTTTTTAACTACGCATATTTTCGTATTGAAGCGGAATTCCAAGTTCCCATGTTTTGGATGCCTGGATCACCTCCTGCAAATCATCTATTTTCTTACCAACTACCCTTACAACATCATCATTTATGGAGGCCTGTACCTTTAACCCGGAATCTTTGATCTTTTTAACAATTTTCTTGGCGTCTTCCTGTTTTAAACCATTTCGAACCTGGACTTCTTTTTTCCATGATTTCCCACTTTGAAAGCCTTCTTTTGATGTATCAAAAGCTTCGGGAGAAATACCTTGTTTATGTGCCCTATTTATCAGAACATCTAATAATTGCCGCATTTTCATGTCATCATCAGTCTCGATATTCAATTTATATTCCTTTTTATCAAGATTAATAACAACATGTGCCCCTTTAAAGTCAAATCTATTAGTGATCTCTTTAGAGGTAACATTTACGGCATTATCCAATGCCTGGGCGTCAACTTTACTTACAATATCAAAAGATGGCATAATTAAATTGTTGATTGCTTCTGGTGTTAAAAATAATAAGGGAATGGCATACAATTCCTATTTGCTATCCAGAAATGGTTTAAAAAAGGCCCCTTTAGAAAAAGGGGCCGAATATGCACATGAGAAATAATTAATTATTGACCACCCTGGCCTACCCTGCTTTGTTCGTCCTGCGAACTGGAATTACGGCGCCTGGGTGAGTTATTCTGACCATTATTCCCAAATCTCCAGGTAAAAGTTCCCGTAACCTGGCGTATATCCGGTCTCACATGAAATTCGCCATCGATCAAACCATATTTATTTAAACCTTCAAATTTTTGCCAGGCAAACGGGTCTCTTATGTTTAACCGAATTGTTCCCTTACCATTTAAAATTTGTTTCTGTCCTCCAATAGTCATTTGATAAATTGGTTCCATCAGAGACAGGCTATTTATATTCTTATGCCTGTAAAAGCCACTTAATTCCGCTGTAAACCCTTTACTTATAGTAAAATTGTTCGTAATATTTATCATAAACGAGGTAAAAGACATATCAATCTTTACATTATCATACACGCCTTTATAATGATTATTAAAAACATTGGTAAAAACATTGGTATTTAACCATTTAGAAAACGTAACCGGAGTTGTTATTGACAATCCTACATTATTGAATTTAGCTACATTGTCAGGTGTCAGATAGCGGATCTTACTATTCGGTTCTGGTTTGATGACCTGTGAGATTACATCATTTGTAGTATTGTAATTCAGGGTTGTGATGTATTTACTCAAAAAAGAGTGTGTCAGCTCAATATTATGAGTGAACTGTGGTTTTAAGTATATATTACCCTGCCTGTAAGAAAGTGTATCCAAAAAATAAGTAAATGGATTCAGGTCCTGGTAATTGGGCCGTGTAATACGCCGGCCATAAGATAAGGTCAAACTGTTCTTCTTATCTATTGCATAGCTGGCAAAAGCAGTTGGGAAAAGATTGGTAGAATCTCTTTTGAATTTCTGGTTTGTTATTACCTGGTTTCCATGTGCTATAGTATTTTCTACCCTTAACCCTGCCTGGAGGGTCCACTTTTTAATTTGCTTATTATAATTCAGATACGCAGCATTGATATTTTCATCGTAAATAAAATGATTGGATCTGATAGCGTCAGTCTCCCATTTTCCACTGATCAACTTTTCATACTCCACCAGGTTATCATTTTTGACATAACTAAGTTTAACACCCGCTTCTAACTTACCTCCCTTTAATGGATGTGTATAATCAGATTTAAACGTATAGATATCTATGTTTGAAGGAAGGTGGCCTTTTAAATACGATGTACCCGTCTGTTGCAATGACCCGTTATAAAATTCAGTTGTAAGTAACATATCCGAAGTGTTGGCGTAAACAACATAATCAAAATCGGCTGTCAACTCCCTTCCTGTAGTATCGAAATTATGTTTCCAATTCAGGTTAAGGCTTGCATTTTGAAACTGTATATCATTCTTTGTGTTGGATACCAGCCTGCTCTCCAATACATGGTTTACATCTGTAAGATCTGCAACAGTTGTGGGCGTGGGATGACCCATGAATGTAAATCCACTAACAACAATACCAAAAACATTTGTTTTATTGGCGTACCAGTCAAGGCCAAGTTTTAAAGTATGATTGTTGTTCCCAAACTTAAAAAGGGTTTCAGTGGTATTATAACCCGTAATGTTTTTATTGTCGTCTAAAAAACGGGTCTCAAAATTCATCGTATTTCTTCCTTTGAAAAAGTTGGGATTATAACTGCCAAAAAAATTGATCTTATTTTTCTTATAATTAAAATTGATACTGTTTTGAGATTTGGGTAGGTAATACGTCCTACCCTTCAATCTATAAATACTGCTGGTTGCACCCACCATAATGCTTCCATTTAACCCTGAGTTCTTACCCTTTTTTGTTTTGATATTGATTATACCTGAATTTCCTGAAGCATCATATTTAGAAGATGGGTTTGTCATGATCTCGATCTGTTCCAGTGCAGAAGCAGGCATATTTTTAAGCAGGTTCGCAAGGTCATTGGGAGACAAAAACGTTTGCTTGCCATCCATTAATACAATAACTCCTTGCTTGCCCCTTAGGCTTATAGCTCCATCGCTATTCACCATTATGCCAGGTGATTTCTCAAGGATATCCAGGGCTGTAGATCCGGCACTTGTTGGAGAAGCTTCAACATTTACTACCGTTTTATCCAGCTTGGTTTCAATGAAAGGTCTTTGTGCTGATACTGTAATATTTCCAAGGTCGCTGGAATTTTCCAATAATGTTATTCCGGACAATTCAATATTATCCTGACCTACAGTAATTATGCCTGAGTAACTTTTCCTATACCCTACCGAGCTGGCTACAACAAGGTATTTCCCTTCTTTGACAGATTCATAGGCATACTTTCCATCTTTGTCAGTTATAGCCAGTTTTATTAAGGAAGAATCAGATCCTTTTAACAGACTCACTGAAGCAGCTGATATTCCTTTGCCATCTTTATCCAATACTTTTCCAGATAGAATTGATGTTGATTGGGAGAAGGCTCCTAATTGTAAGATCATGCCTAGAAAGCTGGTAATAATTAATCTCATAACCTTTGGTTTTCGTGTATGCCATATTAAAGATTGATCAAAAACTATTGCCTGGTAATTGAATTATGACAAACTGCTATAGCAAGTTTCAAAGGGCAATATTGACATGTAGATACACAAACGGTCGTTTTAGATTATGAATTGGAAAAGAGGCTACCAACAATAAAAAAGATCCCACATAAGCGGGATCTTTTGATTTATTAACAATACCAGATCTAGTTTCCATTTCCTCCACCTACCCTGCTTTGTTCATCTCCGGCACCACCATTATTTCTCTTTTTTGGTGAACCATTCAATTTTCCTTTATTGAACCTGTAGGTAAACCCAATATTCACAACTCTTGAATCATGTTTCTCCTGGAATGAGGCATCCACAGAACCGTATTTGGAAGATGCTTTGAAATTTTGAGTATTCAATACATCTCTTACATTGAAACGTACAGTACCGTTACCTTTCATTACCTGTTGGCTCAAACCAATTGACAGAGCTCCCATTGGTCTTGTTATAATAACCCCTTCTACCGCACTTGTTCTATACCATCCGCTTAGTTCAGCACTTAGGGTTTTGCTTAAAGTAAATTGTTGTGACCCGTTAAACATAATGGTTGAAGCACTCAATGATACATTATCCCCATTTACCACACCTTCAAATTTATTTGTAAACCCATTGGCATATAAATTAGACCTCCACCATTTTGTCACCGAGAAGCCAGCGCTAACTGCTACACCATATTGTTTTTGATTGGCAATATTTGCTTGCTTAACATAGGTAAGTGTGTCTTCAGTTATTTGCTCAATTACCTGTTGAATGATATCATTGGTTTGTGTATAGTTCAATGTAGTTGTCAAAAAATTGTTATAGGTATGACTAAGCTCAATGTTATGGCTAAACTGTGGTTTCAAGTTTGGATTTCCTTGCTGGTAGGTATACCGATCCAGGTATTCGATAAAGGGATTCAGGCTTTCATAATTTGGACGGCGGATCCTTCTTCCATAATTTATTCCAAAAGAGTTTTTTTCACTGGCTTTATATTGAAGAAATGCTGTTGGAAATAACTGTGTGTAGTGACGATCAAAATTTTCATTAGTCGTCAATTGTTTTCCTTTGGCATTTGTATTTTCAACCCGTAATCCCAATTGAGCATTCAACTTTTTTCCCAGGGGACCACTTAAATTAGCATAAGCGGCATTGATATTTTCTTCATATACAAAATAATTGCTTCTGTTCTGATCCCTGACCAATACCCCGTTATTAGTGGTATCATATATGGCATTATTGTCAGTTTTTACAAAACTGCTTTTAACACCTGCTTCAAATCGGGCTCCCTTTTTCAATGGCTGCACATAATCGATCTTGCCACTCCTTATATCAATTATTTGTGGTAATTGACCATACAAAGAATCCGCTTTCCTCCTGATATTACCTGATGCATCATAATAGGAATTGGTTAGCATTTGTTTTTGCATGCCGTTGTATGAAATATAATCAAGATCAGCTGTAAGTTCCTTTCCATTTGTATCCAGAACCTGGCGGAAGTTCAGGTTAGTGCTAAAATTTTTCCATCTCTCATCTTGCCTGGAATAAGCCCTTGTTTGTTCAGCCAATTGACCGGCTGCATTATAAATATCATTGACATTTCTGTTTTGAAAAGTGCCTGGGCTGGTAAAACCTGTGAAAACCACACCTAACGTAGTATTTTTTGAAGCTGAATAATCCATGCCCAGCTTGGCATTGTAAGAGTTGTTTTCATTATTCATCCTGGACTCCTGGTCAAAATGAGAACGGAGTTGTTTAGAAACTACTTCAACAAAATTCCTTTGAATGTCCAATTCACCATATCCATTTCTATAATTATGACTAAGGTTCGTGAAAAGATTCACCTTGCCTTTCCTGTAGTTGAAATTGACACCTTCGTTGAATTTGGGATATCGACCCTGTCCGTAACCAAGGGTTACTGATCCATTATATCCAAATTGCTTATTCTTTTTTGTTTTAATATTAATTACACCTGCATTTCCTGCTGCATCGTATTTAGCAGGTGGATTTGTCATAATTTCAACCTGGTCAAGTTGATTGGCATTCATGCTACGCAAAAGGTTAGCAAGATCAGATCCACCCAATTGGGTAGGCCTTCCATCTACTAATACCATTACTCCCTGTTTTCCTTTCAGGCTGATATTGCCATCTTTATCTACGGAAATTCCGGGAGATTTTTCTAAAACTTCAAGTGCACTACTGCCAACATTGGTGGGAGAAGCATCAACATTTATTATAGTTCTATCAATTCTTTGCTCTACCAAGGGCTTTTTTGCAGTTACAATTACTGTATTCATCGCCTTGTCGTTTGGAACTAACGTAATGGTTTTTAATGAAATGGATAAGCTATTTGAATTTATAGTAAAGATTGGGGAATAACCTTTATTATGTCCAACTGCGGTGATTGATACCAGGTAATTTCCATTCTGAATATTGTCAAAAGTGAAGGATCCTGATTTATCAGCAGCCGCCACTTTTGCAACTGATGAGTCGTTGGCTTTCAATAATGTGATAGTTGCAGATTCAATTGTTTTCTCACTCCCGTCTTGAACTGTTCCACTTACCTTGCCAGCCATTTGAGCAAAACTTGCTATTGATGCTCCTAAGACCGTTAAAAGGATTAAAGCTTTTTTCATTTTTATATTTTTTTAGTACTGGTTGTTAATAATTACAATACGAAATTAGGTACTATGCAATGCCAAGAACAATGTTTTAAAATAAACGGCCTTATTTATTGATGGCCGGTAAGTCTATTAATGAATCATAGGACGCTGACTTCTCACCCCGGTTACAATGAATAGAGTTTTCTTGACCAACGGTCTTACAATAGTTTAAATGGTAGAGACTTTATACAGCTTGATTGTGTGAATTTTAAAAATTTCATTCTGACCCCTGAGACCAACAAATTCAGTTTTAGGATACTCTTTCAAATCCTAACAAAACTTCTCCAGAGCGGTCATTTTGTGCTGGTAGATTTCTGCAGGGATGAATTTGAGGCAAAAAACAGACTTAAATTGCGGCAAAATCAATTGAATGATTATAGATTTCAGGTCAGATACTGTTACAAAACCCACCCGGGGAATGCTGGATGCTATGTTGAATGCTCCGGTGGGCGATGATGTCTTTGGGGAAGATCCAACAATCAACGAATTAGAGTCAAAAGCCGCCAAACTGTTTGGAATGGAAGCTGCTTTATTTTGTCCCTCTGGAACAATGACCAATCAGATTGCAATAAAATGCCATACACAACCAGGAGACGAGGTGATTTGCGATGTCACCTCACATATCTATCAATATGAAGGTGGTGGTATAGCTTTTAATTCAGGAGCGTCGGTGAAATTGATAGAAGGCAATAAAGGCAGGATAACGGCTGAAAAGGTTTTGGAAAATATAAACCCATCTGATGTTCATAAAGCCCCAACTACACTTGTCAGCCTGGAAAACACATCGAATCGTGGAGGTGGAAGTTGTTACGAGATGGAAGACATTATAGATATCAGGCAGGTTTGTGACCACAATAATATAAGATTACACCTTGATGGGGCCAGGCTGTTTAACGCTCTGGTTGCCAAAAAACAAACTCCCAATCAATTTGGCCAGGCTTTTCATAGTATATCCATTTGTTTAAGTAAAAGTCTTGGCTGTCCCGTTGGAAGCTTATTACTAGGTACCAGGGAGTTTATTGTGAAAGCCAGGCGTTATAGAAAAGTATTCGGCGGTGGAATGAGGCAAGCGGGATATTTGGCCGCAGCCGGAATCTATGCGCTGGAGAATAATATTGACAGGTTAAGTGATGATCATGTTCATGCCCGTCAGATTGCTGATGCATTGGCTGCCAAAGATTTTGTGAAGGAGGTTTATCCGGTGGAAACTAATATCATTATATTTTCTTTAAAACAGCCCGGCTCAGCAAAAGATCTTGTTGCGCGCTTTAAAGAATTACAAATACTTACACATGCAATATCTCCAAACCAAATACGCCTGGTTACACATTTGGATATAACACCTGAAATGACGCAAAGAACTATTGCTGCCATTGAATCACTATAATATTGCTACTTTACAACCTTTTAATTCCTGAACATGTTTCCAAAAATCAATCCCTCCAATACACAAGCCTGGGCCTCACTTGAGCAGCATGCATCGAAGATGAAAATGCAACAGATAAAAGAATTGTTTCAACAGGATCCAGAACGGTTTAAACAGTTTTCGTTTTGCCTGAATGAAACGGTATTTGACTTTTCAAAAAATATAATAGTTCAGGAAACGATCACTGAATTGCTTCACCTGGCAGAAGAATGTAAATTAAAACCAGCGATCGAAGCAATGTTTGAGGGTGATTTTATCAATAAAACAGAACAGCGATCTGTATTACATACAGCATTAAGAAATTTTTCCGGCAATCCTGTCTATAGTGCCGGTCATAATGTGATGGATGATGTCAGGAGAGTTCAGGAACAAATGAGATCTTTTTGTGAAAAGGTGCATAGCGGGGAGTGGAAGGGCTTTACGGGTAAAAAGATAAAATATATTATCAATATAGGTATAGGAGGCAGCGATCTTGGACCATTCATGGTAACAGAAGCTTTAAAGCCTTATTGGATAGAAGGCATACAACCTTACTTTGTTTCCAATGTCGATGCCACGCATATCGCAGAAACTTTAAAGAAAGTAGATCCCGAAGAAACATTATTTCTAATTGCTTCTAAAACATTTACTACGCAGGAAACAATGACCAATGCCCATACAGCCAGGGAATGGTTTTTAAATGCCGCGAAAAACGAAGCTCATATTGCCAGGCATTTCGTGGCATTGTCAACGAACGAAAAGGAAGTGGTAAAGTTCGGAATTGACAAGGCTAATATGTTTGAATTTTGGGATTGGGTTGGTGGCAGGTATTCGCTTTGGAGTGCCATTGGGCTATCCATTGCCTTGACGATTAGTTATGGAAATTTTGAAGAGCTGCTCAAAGGTGCTTATAATGCAGACCTGCATTTTCGAAAAACTGAATTTCATCAGAACATTCCTGTTCTGATGGCCCTTATTGGCCTATGGTATACCAACTTCTTTGGTTCCCAAACCGAAGCCATACTTCCTTATGACCAATACCTTCATCGGTTTGCGGCCTATTTTCAGCAAGGTAACATGGAAAGTAACGGTAAAAGTATAGACCGAAATGGTGAGCCCGTGAGTTATGCAACCGGACCAATTATTTGGGGGGAACCTGGCACAAATGGCCAGCACGCCTTTTACCAGCTTATTCACCAGGGAACAATTTTGATACCTTGCGATTTTATAGCTACCGCTCAATCGCACAATCCTATTGGCGACCATCATCAGAAGTTGATATCCAACTTTTTCGCCCAAACAGAAGCCCTTATGAATGGCAAAACCGAAAAAGAAGTGGAAGAAGAATTGCTAAAGGCTGGAAAAAATGCAGAAGAAGTGGCCAGGCTGACGCCTTTTAAAATTTTCAATGGCAACAAACCAACAAATTCTATTCTCCTGAAAAAGATAACGCCCAGGTCATTGGGTGAACTCATTGCAATTTATGAACACAAGATCTTCGTACAGGGAGTCATTTGGAATATATTCAGTTTCGATCAATGGGGGGTGGAATTGGGAAAACAACTAGCCAATAAAATATTACCGGAACTAGAAAAAGAAACCCCTGTGAATTCTCATGATGCATCAACCAATGGATTGATCAATGCTTATAAGGTGATGAGAAATTAAAGGAAATCACTCTGTGACTGAATTCTTATATAGACAGTAATAAAAAAGCCCTCCATTAGGAGGGCTTACATATTTAAATATCAATATATTACCATTTATCTACTTCTTCTGTAGAAGAACTACTGCTTGCAGAAGGTGCAGGATTTGTATTAGGAATTTCCACTTCAGCTGTTACTTCGTCAGTTTCACCTTCCATTCCTTCAGCATCTTCATGATTGTATGCATCAAAATCAAAATCGGGCATTAACTGTGTTTTTACGTGATCCACAGCCTCCGTCAAAGCCTTTATAAATTTATTGAAATCTTCTTTGTAAAGAAAGATCTTGTGCCTGTCATAACCATTATCATTAAAGCGCTTACGGCTCTCTGTAATAGTTAAATAATAATCATTACCACGTGTAGCCCTTACATCAAAAAAGTAAGTCCTGCGTTTTCCGGCACGGATACGTTTGCTGTAAATGCTCTCCATTTTCTTTTCATTGTTGTCGTACGCCACAGTTGTAAATTTTTTACAGTTTAAATAAAAGGTTTTGGTTTAATGCTCACAAATATAATTATGTTTTTTCAACAGCCAAATTTGCTTAATTATTGCCACATTACCCTTATATTAGGAAGCAGCCAGCAAAAATTTTTAGCTTATAATCCGGTTTATTGGGTTTCCCGGACAACAAAATTAGCTTTCCTCCTCCCTTAATTGTCTTAAATACATTTTGTAATAAACCCCTTTTTTGTCTAAAAGTTCTTCGTGTGTCCCTTCCTCCACAATAGCCCCTTCCTCCAAAACAATCACCTTATCAAAATTTAAAAGACTAAAGATCCTGTGTGTGATCAGGATCGATGTTTTACCTTCCAGGTACACCTTAAAATTTCCAATGATCTCCTTTTCTGTCCGGGCATCTACTGCACTCAGGCAATCATCCATTATCAATATCGGGGCATCTTTCATTAAAGCACGTGCAATAGAAATTCTTTGCTTCTGGCCACCACTCAGCGTTACGCCCCTCTCTCCTATTTCTGTCTCATATCCTTTGGGAAATCCTTCGATGTCTCGTGATACTACTGCCAACCGGGCTGACTCCCTGACTATTTCCGGTGATTGATTGATAGCTCCAAAAGCTATATTGTTTGCTATGGAATCACTGAATAAAAAACCATCCTGGGGAACATAGCTTATTTGTTTTCTCAATGTCAGCAGGTCAATATCTTTAATATCTACTCCATCCAATACTATTTTCCCTGAATTAACATCGAACATGCGCATGAGCAATTGAGCAAGAGTAGTTTTACCACTCCCCGTTCTGCCTACTACAGCTATGCGCTGTCCTGCTGCAACATGAAGAGAAAAATGTTTGATAGCATTGATACCTGTATGGGCATAGGTAAAGTCAACATTCTTGAATTGTATATCGCCGGTTAAAGACAATTTTTGCTTTGAATTTTCAATCGGAACAGAAGGTTGTGTTTGTAAAAACTCGTTCAATCGTTTTTGTGATGCAGAGGCTCTTTGAATCATGCTGGCAGTCCATCCAATTGCACTTACAGGGAAAGTCAGCATATTAATGTAGATCACAAATTCCACTATTGTATCTATACCAATATCCTTTGTTCCATTAATGTAATAAATACCCCCGATCATGATAGTTAACAAGGTGCTCAACCCTATAAGTAAGGTCATGGAAGGAAAATAAAGAGCTTCAACTTTTGCCAGTCCTACTGCCTGCTGTTTATACCGGTTGCTATTTTCTTCAAATTGATGAAACATGGATTCTTCCTGTACAAAGGATTTGATGACCCTGATGCCTGAATATGATTGCTGTGCATTTGTAGTAAGGCTTCCCAGTGCTGCCTGCAATGCTTCGCTTTTCCTGTGAATGATGGTATTGACAAAATAAATGATGAAGGCTAATATGGGTAATGGCGCCAAAACATATAATGTGAGTTCTGGCTGGCGCTTAAACATAAAGAATACGCTCATGGAAATGAGGGTGACCAGGTTAATTAAATACATAACAGCTGGTCCGGTGAACATCCTGACACGGCTTACATCTTCGGCCATCCTGCTCATCAGGTCACCCGTACTGTGCGTTTTATAAAATGTCGCATCAAGGGTCTGATATTTTTCGAATACTTCATTTTTCTGATCATATTCAATATGGCGGCTCATCACAATAATGGTCTGCCGCATCAGGAACATAAAAAATCCTCTCAATAAAGCCAGGGCCAATATGATAATCCCACATAAAACCACTATCTGTATGGGAGAATAGGTCAATCCTTCAACATATGAAATAAACCTCGTGACTGTCACATCATATACAGCCTTTTTTGCTCTTGGCTGATAACCCGGCAATGTACGTTGTGAAAAATCAATGATGAACCCGGTGATCTGCGGGGCCAGGACGCCGAAATAATTCGATATTACTATAAAGAATATTCCTATACTCAACCTTAACTTATACTTCCAGAAATATTTATTTAATGCTTTGAGGTGCTTCAATCAATTAAATTTGAATAGCAAATGTAGAGAACAATAGAGAGTTAACCGATTCCCATCTTTTCTGTTTATCTGCAGCAGGTAAATAAGACACGGATTATCTCTTAATTTTAAAAAGTAATAAAGCTGAAGTTATGGCCGGGCATGAAAAATTTGAGCAAACTATCCAGGGTAAAAGAGTTTCTTTATATAATCTAAAAAATAGTGTAGGAACTGAGCTAAATATTACTAATTACGGCTGCCGTATTGTCAACCTATTAGTAGCCAGGCCTAATAAAAGCATGGTTGATGTAGTGGTGGGCTTTGACACGATTGATGGTTATTTAAACGCTACAGAGGTTTACCATGGTGCCACTATTGGCAGGTATTCCAATCGTATCGCAAATGGCAAATTTCATTTAGATAAGAATGATTACCAGTTAGCCGTCAATAATCCTCCCAATCACTTACACGGAGGTCCTGAAGGATTTCATTCCCGTGTATGGGATGTTATTGATAGTTCACAAAAAAGTATTTCCCTAACCTATTTATCACCTGATGGAGAGGAAGGTTATCCCGGAAATTTAAAAGTAACCGTGAAATATTCTTTAACAGATGATAATGAAGTGATCATACATTATGAAGCCGTTTGTGACAGGTCAACTATTCTCAATCTTACCAATCATTCTTATTTTAATTTGAATGGCCAGGGCAGCGGTACCATCCTGGGACATGAATTATATATAAATGCAGACAGGTATACGCCGGTTAATGAATCGCTTATCCCCGATGGGATATTGGAACCTGTCAAAGGAACACCATTTGATTTTAAAATACCACATGCCATAGGCAGACATATAAAGGATGATCATATCCAGTTAAGATTTGGTAATGGTTACGATCATAACTATGTTTTAAATAAAGAAGGATTAAATCATGAACTTGCAGCCAGAGTAAAAGGCGATGCTACAGGTTTAATAATGGAGGTTTACACAGATCAACCGGGCATGCAGTTTTATACAGGCAATTTTATGTCAGGGGAAAATATAATAAAAGGTCATGTCCCTGATCATTTCCGCACAGCATTTTGTTTGGAAACCCAGCACTATCCTGATTCCCCACACCATTCCAATTTTCCATCTACAGCATATCATCATGGAGAAGTCTTCAGATCAACGACTATCTATAAATTTCCTATTACAGAATAATCAACCGATTGACCATTAAAATAGCCAACTTTATCACTTCCATTATAGCAAATTAGGCCTATATTTTATTACAATCAGTTTTAAATAATGCTTGAGGAACCATCATCGGTTTCGACGATGTAGTGCGTTAAATCAAGTCCCATTTCTTTTTTATATGAAATAGCCAATGCATCAAATAACCCGTTAATAGACTCCTCTTTTACAATATTGATTGTGCAGCCACCAAAACCACCTCCCATCATCCGTGCACCTAAAACATCCTGATGGCTACGGACCGAATCCACTAAAAAATCAAGCTCCCTGCAGCTCACCTCATACTCTTTACTAAGTCCGTCATGTGTCCTGTACATTTTTTCTCCCAACGCTTTAATATCTCCTTTTTTAAGATCTTCACATGCGGCAAGTAATCTTTCATTTTCCTCTATTACATATTTACACCTTTTGAATACCAATGGGTCGGTAACACATTCCTCCAGCATTGTCTTGGTTACATCCGGAAGTGTATGTACCTGCGGGTATCGCATCTTCACCAATTGCACTCCTTCCTCGCATTGCTTCCGCCGGGTATTATATTCTGAAGATGCCAATGAATGTTTGACATTGGTATTCAGTAATAATAATTTATATCCTTTCAAAACCAGGGGTTCATATTCATATTCCATGCTTTGACAATCGAGCCTGATCACATGGTCTTTTTTACCAAATACACTTGCAAACTGGTCCATAATACCGCACATTACCCTGGCAAATTCATGCTCTGCCTTCTGACCAATCAATGCAAGGTCCATTTTTCCAATACCCAGTTGAAATATTTCATTTAAAGCAAAAGCGGTAGCGCATTCAACAGCTGCAGAAGAAGAAAGTCCTGAGCCAATAGGAACATCCCCCTCAATATTTAAATTAAACCCTCCGATTTTAAAGCCTCGTTTTAAGAGTTGATCCACTACTCCAAGAATATAGTTTGGCCATCCCTTATCGGTCCTTTCTACTGTGGATAAGGTACAAGTATGCTCTTCCTTGAATTCTTCCGAATATAATACTATACTGTTGTCCTGTCTTTTTGTTACACCAATATAAACTGCCTTGTCAATAGCTGCTGGCAAAACAAAGCCGTTATTATAATCAGTATGTTCCCCGATAATATTGACTCTTCCCGGCGATCTGAATAATGTAGGTTCTTCCTTAAAACGTGCCCGGAACTTCTCCCTTACTTCCTTTATAATTACTTCGTTCATAATCCTTTCTTTAGCTTAATTAAATCCAAATATCTGCAATAAATTCATGCCTGCCGGAAGATAGAAAATTTAATGATTTTGAGTTTACCCGCCTTATTCTGGGTTTCATCGATAAATATGAAATTTAGCCGAATTCAAACTTGCATCTTTTATCCTTTGCAGTTATTTTGAGTCTTAATTCCGAAACGTATAAAAGCCGGAATAATCTAATAACCTATACTTTATGTTAGCCACCAATGTTACCGTGCCTTTTTTAGAGCAGGATCCTGAACTGGCCCATCGCTGGCCTGAAGCAAAAGCAAATGAATGGATTGATAAGAATGGATGGTTGGTAGGATGTAATTATGTCCCCAGTAACGCTATCAATCAACTGGAAATGTGGCAGGCTGAGACTTTTGACCCATTTCGTATTGACCAGGAATTAAGCTGGGCTTCCGACCTGGGTTTTAATACTGTTAGGGTCTTCCTTCATCACCTGCTCTGGCAACAGGACCCCCAGGGTTTTATTGCACGTATTGAAACTTTCCTGACCATTGCTCATCGTAATGGCATCAGGTCCATGCTGGTACTATTCGATTCTGTCTGGAACCCTTTTCCAAAACTGGGTACACAACCCGTTCCCCGGCACAATGTCCATAATTCCGGCTGGGTTCAATCTCCTGGATACGATGTATTGAACGACCCTACTCAATATGACAGCCTCAAGCAATACGTATGTGGTATTGTCTCCCATTTTGCTTCGGATGAAAGAGTGTTGATCTGGGATCTTTTTAACGAGCCCGACAATATGAACCTGACCAGTTATAAAGATGATGATTATGCTGTACATAAGGCAGAGCTTTCCATGGAACTATTGAAAAAGACCATAAACTGGGTGCGGGAAATCAATCCTTTACAACCTATAACTATGGCTCCCTGGAAAGAGGATTGGAGCTGCGATACAAAGTTGACCGCCCTAGACAATTATATGTTTACACATTCTGACATTATTAGCTTTCACTGTTATGACGATGTAAAGCTTACCGAAGAGAAGATCAAACATTTAAGGCGCTTTAAAAGACCACTTCTCTGCACAGAATATATGGCAAGGCCTTTTGGCAGCACATTCCAGGAAATACTGCCATTATTCAAGAAATATAATGTAGGGGGATATAACTGGGGATTAGTTGCAGGCAAAACTCAAACCCATTGTCCATGGGATTCCTGGAGCACAGAATATGAAAATGAGCCTGAATTATGGTTCCATGATATTTTTCGTGAAAACGGAGAACCTTATAAACAGGAAGAAGTAGTTTTCATCAAAGAAATAACCAGGATTAAAAAAGAAGCATTTCAAAGAGTAGCTTAAAAGCCTGGTACAAATATTTTCTAATCAAGAGTGTTGATGACAACACTCTTTTTTTATTGCTTTTTCAAAAGCTTGGTTGGCATTTTATCATGAAACAAACAGTTAAATTGGACTTGTTTCCATTACCTGATTTATTATATATTTTATTTCCGGAGGTTATAAAATCTAATTACAACTCTTTAAAAATTCTAAATTTCCCAATCGGAATTTAAATCGTTTTACATCCTCCAATTTATTTTATAATTACCTCATCAAGCACAATAACAATCTTAAATGTTAATATTCTATCGTGCCAAAACCTGCGATAACAGTAAGTTTCATAGCATGATGAGGACTATTTTCTACACTTGATTTCAAACAGTTAGACGTAGTTACAATTTTTAATTTAAAAATTGTGTGGCATGTAAATAGCATCAATAGATGCATGATAAAAAATATTGAAGATGTATCATGTGCCTTCATGCACAACATAGACCTGGTTTGCTTTTCCCATTTAAGATGGGGATTTGTTTTTCAAAGGCCTAATCATTTGTTAAGCCGTTTCTCCAAACACCAGCGTGTATTCTTCATTGAAGAACCTATTTTTCATGATCATGAAGACAAAATACAAATTGAAAACTTCAATGAAAATCTATTTGTTATTACTCCATATATTAAACACGGATTGGATGAAACTGAGATTCATAACAGGCAGCGAAAAGTAATTGCCAAGATCTTCAATAATATGAAGATCAATCGCTTTTTTAGCTGGTACTATACACCAATGGCACTTCCATTCACCGATCATCTTACACCTGAATTGGTGATCTATGATTGCATGGATGAATTATCTGCCTTCAAGTTTGCCCCTCCCGAGTTGACTATCAGGGAAAAGGAACTTTTTAAAAAAGCAGACATAGTATTTACAGGTGGCAACAGCATTTACAATTCTAAAAAAGATCATCACCATAATATATTTTCTTTCCCCAGCAGTATTGACAAACACCATTTTGGAATAGCAAGAACTTTTAAAGAAGATCCTGCCGACCAGGCCGCAATCCCCCATCCACGATTTGGATTCTTTGGCGTTGTTGATGAAAGATTTGACATTGAAATGCTTGAAAAGGTTTCCAGGGAAAGATCCGAATGGAATTTTATTATACTCGGCCCAATTGTAAAGATCGATCCGGCATCACTTCCCCATTATGAAAACATTCATTACCTGGGAGGTAAAAAATACGAAGAGCTACCTGCATACATTGCAGGTTGGGATATAGCTACCATTCCATTTGCCATGAATGAATCTACAAAGTTTATAAGTCCTACAAAAACACCCGAATACCTGGCAGCAGGCAAGCCTGTTATTTCAACACCGATCACTGATGTAGTTCATCCATATGGAGATAATAAACTAGTTCACATTGTTAGCAATGCAGATGAATTTATAGCTGCTGCTGAAAAAGAACTAAACAAAAAAAGAAGGTCATCCTGGTTGAAAAAAGTTGACGAATTCCTTGCCTTTAATTCATGGGATCGTACCTGGAGCCAGATGGTAAGAAATATTGAAGAGACATTAATGCAAACAACATCCGTAAAAACCAAAGTGAAGGAGAATATCTATGTTTGATTATCTGATAGTAGGTGCTGGCTTTGCCGGCAGTGTATTAGCTGAACGCCTGGCCTCTGAAGGCAATAAAAAAATTCTGATCATTGATAAACGTGACCATATAGCTGGTAACGCTTATGACTATTACAATAATGATGGAATACTGATTCATAAATACGGACCTCATATTTTTCATACCAATTCCAAAGAAGTATTTGAATACCTGGGAAAGTTCACACCCTGGCGTCCCTATGAACATAAAGTATTGGGAAGTGTGGATGGACAACTGGTTCCTATACCTATAAACCTGAATACCATTAATCAGTTATATGGATTGAATTTAAACAGTTCAGAAGTTGAAGATTTTTTTGCTTCCCGGGCAGAAAAAGTAGCGGGTGTAAAAACTTCCGAAGATGTGGTAGTGAGCAAGGTGGGTCGTGAACTCTATGAAAAATTCTTCCGGGGATATACGAAGAAGATGTGGGATCTTGATCCTTCAGAATTAGATGCAAGTGTTACTGCACGTGTACCTACGCGTACCAATCGTGACGACAGGTATTTTACTGATACATACCAGGCAATGCCTCTATATGGGTATACTCAAATGTTTCAAAAAATGCTTTCGCATCCAAATATCAAAGTGATGCTGAATACTGATTACAAAGAAATTATCGATTTTATACCGTACCATAATTTAATTTTTACCGGCCCTGTGGATGAATATTTCAATTACTGTTATGGAAAGCTTCCTTACAGGTCATTGGAATTTAAGTTTGAAACCATTGACCAGGAAGTTTTCCAGCCAACAGGTACTGTAAATTATCCTAATGACCAACTATACACCAGGATAACAGATTTCAAATACCTCACAGGCCAAAAACATACAAAGACAGCTGTTGTTTACGAATATCCAAAAGCTGAAGGCGATCCATATTATCCGGTTCCAAGACCAGAAAATGCGGAGTTATATAAGAAATACCAACAACTGGCTTCTTCAATGACAAACACCTATTTCGTTGGTCGTTTGGCAACTTATAAATATTACAATATGGATCAGGTAGTGGCCCAGGCATTAACCACTTTTAAAAAGATTATGCAAGGACAACCTGAAACTTATATCAATGGACAAAACATCTTACAATCCTGAAATTTGGGGCGGAATTGAATGTACAATCAATAGGGTAAATAATCAGTACTACGACCAGTTGGAATATTCCGGTCATTATGACCGCATAAATGATATTGATGCCATTGTTAGCCTGGGCATAACAAAGATCAGGTACCCTATCCTATGGGAAAAACATCAACCTGTAAAAAATACAGAAATAGATTGGTCATGGACTGAAGATCGGATTACTAAATTAAAAGAGAATAAGGTTGAAATTATAGCAGGTCTTGTACATCATGGTAGTGGGCCTGCCTATACCGATCTTTCAGACCCACAATTTCCCTACCTGTTAGCCGATTATGCAGGAGAAGTAGCAGAAAAATTTCCCTGGATCAATAACTATACTCCGGTAAACGAACCTTTGACCACTGCCCGCTTCAGTGGGCTATATGGTTTTTGGTATCCCCACCAGAGATCTGCTCATGTGTTTTTGAAAATGCTGATCAACCAGCTTAAAGGTACTGTACTATCCATGCTGGAAATCAGGAAGATCAATCCAGGGGCGCGCCTGGTGCAAACGGAAGATCTGGGAAAAACGTATAGTACGCCAGAATTACAATACCAGGCTAATTTCGAAAATAAGCGCCGTTGGCTAACCTATGATATTTTATGCGGTAGGTTGGATAAACATCACCCTCTTTGGAATTATTTTATAAAAAATGGAATACCACAAGAAGAACTATTATTTTTTATTGATAACCCCTGCGTGCCCGATATATTTGGTTTTAACCATTACATAACTTCTGAGCGTTTTCTGGATGACCGTGTACATCTATATCCACAAAACCTGGTGGGAGGAAATGGCCGTCACCAATATGCCGATGTGGAAGCGGTTCGTGTAGAAATTGATGAAGAAACCGGGTTAAAAAAATTATTAAAAGAAGCATGGAACAGGTACCATAGTCCTATGGCAATAACAGAGGTCCATTTACACTGTCACCGTGAAGAACAATTACGCTGGTTTAAACATGTATGGGATGCTGTCTGTGAACTAAAAAATGAAAATATAGACGTCAGAGCCGTAACATCCTGGGCATTATTAGGATCTTTTGGCTGGAATAAATTGCTGACAGAACCTGCAGGTGAGTATGAACCCGGTGCATTTGATGTTCGTAATGGAACTCCGCGGGCTACTGCATTGGTAAGATTTATTAAGAAACTGACAGAAAAAAACAGCATCCTGCATCCTCTTTCTGAAGAGAAAGGTTGGTGGCAGCGTTCTTCACGAATATTATTCGGCCCTGTTATTAAAGAATTACGAATGAAAGCAAGAAGAAACAGCGCACCTGTTTTGATCATTGGGAAAAATGGAACACTGGGAAAAGCGTTGGCAAAAGTTTGCGAAGAACGATGTATTCCGTACCAAATTGTTGGAAGGCAGGATTGTGATATCAGTAACTTACAGCAGGTTAAAAATTGTATAGGACTATTCAAGCCATGGGCCGTTATCAATGCAGCAGGTTATGTAAGAGTGGATGATGCCCAGTTAGATGGGCACAGGTGTTTTTTAGAAAACACCCAGGGTCCACATAACCTGGCAATCGCTTGTAACGAAGCAGGTATCCAGTTCATTACCTTTTCATCTGATCTTGTCTTTGATGGACTTAAAACTATTCCATACCTGGAGTCAGACGAGCCTAATCCATTGAATATTTACGGGCAAAGTAAATTGAGGGCAGAAGAACTCGTAGCGGAATTTGCACCCTCCTCTCTTGTTATCCGAACCAGTGCTTTCTTTAGTCCATGGGATGAATTTAACTTTGTCCATTATGTCCGGAAAGCATTGCAAAACGGTGAACCCATGCAGGTTGCTGATAATATTGTGATATCTCCTACTTATGTGCCAGACCTGGTTAATACTACCCTTGACCTGTTGATCGATCATGAAAAAGGATTATGGCATCTTTCCAATAAAGGCTCCCTGACCTGGTCAGAATTTGCATTCCGGATAGCGGAAGAATTTGATCTGGAACGGTCTCTTATTGATTCAAAACCTGCAGAAGAACTGGGATATATTGCCAGGCGGCCAGGCTATAGTGTACTAGGCAGTGAAAAAGGCCAACTACTACCTTCACTCGATAAAGCACTAGATCAATATATTAAGGCTGAAAAGAAAGAAAAAAGAAAAGTGGCCTAGTTATATTGAACCAATTATTAAATTGTTATTCCGTAAGTAGGGCCGATTAAATTCGGCTCAGAAACATTTTATTATTTCCAGGAACCTTCTTTGTTCTTAGTCAAAGTTATCTTCCCCCCAAACATCAAAATATCCACTCCCTACCTGGAGTATAGCTGCCCCTAATCAAAACCCTACCTACGGTATAGATACTGCGTGGTGATCACGCAGTATCTATACCGCAGCTATACTGCAGCCAGGGCGCTGGTATACTGTAGATAGGAAGAAGGAAGGGAATATCGAACAGATGAACAAGGAATAACGAATGATGAAGTGGGGTTAGGTTGGAGAGGCATTGTTTATAGCGGTCCTGGCTGAGGTTGAAGAATGAAGAATGCTCAATGAGCAATGCTCAATGTTCAATGTTCAAGGAAGGAAAAGGAGTAAGGATTAGTGGTTTAGAGAGGAAAACGGACAAAACCGGTCAATACGGTCAAAAGCGGACAATACCGGCCAAATCGGTCAAAAGCGGCCAAAACGGACATTGGGGTTTTGAACTGAGAGGGATTTTCAAAAACTTGCAGCTATTAAAATCTAATACCAGTTATGGCCAGGCAAGTAGGATACATTACAGCAACAGGAACCGTGGATGGTGACATCAACTTTTATAAGGATGTGGAATGGGGATTTTTGGTAAGGATGCTTCCAGGTGTAAGCAGTAAGCGCTTCTGGAGTGATCCTGCCTTTGAAGGAAGTAGGAGAAGCGCAGAGAGGTTTGGTACAGGCAACATTATCTCTTCGATCATCTACCGCTTTGTACCGGTAAAAAGAAGGTACAGGCAGTTGTTTAAACAGGTAAGGACCATAGCCATTGTCTGTTTAAAACAGGGAATGGATAAGCCAGCGGCATTCACAGCCCTGTATACCTTCCTTACTGAGCAAAAGCGTATTTCCCTAACCCAGGAGCAGTTTACGCTTCTACTCTCTTCCTTTGAACAGGAGCTGGCAGGAAGGCTGAAAGAGCCAAAGCGGGAGAAGGAAAAGAAGATGAAGAACAAGCTGGAAATTACAGTGAAAGCACCCCTGAGTGCAGAAGACACCGAGTACTTACAATTCTACATGGATGATTATGACTGGACCATCAGGTTTCAGGGAGATTTTCCACCAGACTACCAGGTACCTTTCTTTCTCCTTAAACATGCTGTTTAAGGAAGTTTGTAGTTTGTAGTGTGTAGTTTGTAGTTCTTTAAGTCAAACAGAACTATTAAATGCAGTTATTCTGTAGGTCAATCATTTGATATGGGTTGTAAATAGTACTTGAATTCAGATTTTAATTAATGTTGAACCAATTGATAATAGTGATTTTTGAGATGGCAAATAAGAAGTAAAACTCAAACCTAACTATTCATTACATTAATCTATTTTACTGAGTCTTTATGAGAACTGCTACTGCCTGCGGTTGTGCCACTGGTGGTTGTTCCTTCTCCTACTGATGTGCCGGTATTATCATTCTTAAATGTTACGCTATCCCCCTGTGAGGGAGTGGTAGTTGCATTAGAATGTTCATATAATGAATCATTTTGAACTTTCTGCCTGGTTGAATTATTTGTACAGCTTAATAAAGCAAATAACAATGCAGCAGCATATAATATGTATTTCATAATAGGTCAGTTTTAATCCCCAAAAAAGACCTCAAATAATTTGCCATTCAGCTTGTAACTAAAGGGCAAATCTAAATAAGCCACCACCAGGTGGCTATAAGCAATTGGCTTTGATGATAGTTGGAAACTAACTGACAGGAAAATAACAACAGAATTCAGAACCTTGGTTTATAACACTATCCGCAGTTATAAATCCATTATGGTTATCCATGATCTTTTTACATATTGCCAGTCCCATACCAGTTCCTTCATATACCTGGGGATCATGCAAACGCTGAAAGACCTGGAAGATCTTTTTAGAATACCTGGGGTCAAAACCTAATCCATTATCCTCAAAAGAAATACAATGATATCGCATATCTGGATATTTCTTTTCGTGTTCAATTTCATCACCCCCTACCTGCTTAGAACCTATTTTGATTAAGATGTTTCGATCAGCTTTATTGAATTTTATCGCATTACTCAATAGATTTTTAAACAAATAATACAATTGATTATCATTTCCTTTAATTATGGGTAATGGATCAGCAAAAATCTCAACTGCATGTTTTGAGATATAATCCTTCATATCACCTGTTACTCTTTCCAGGATGGCATTCAGATCAATGGATTTAAGCGCTTTTTTATCAGCATCGATCTTTGTTAATACAAGAATATCCTCTATCAACATATCCATACGGCGAACGGAATTTGCCATTTTCTTTATATAAGATTTGCCTGTGTCAGAAAGATTAGCCAATTCCCTGTTCAAAAGCCAGTCACTGAAAGTATATAATTTTCTCAATGGCTCTTTCAGATCATGGCTTGCAATAAACGCAAAGGAAGTGATCTCTTCATTTTTTTCTTCCAGTTCCTTGTTCTTTCTCTCCAATGTCATGTTCAATTCACTTAGCTTTTCCTTCTGCAGGAAAGTGTCCGAAACATCATGCATAAGGTTCAATACAGCATAAGTTTGTTTTTTTTCATTTTTTAACGGTATAAAAAAACGTTCATAATATTTATCAGTATATGTGCTCTTATTATTGGGCAGGTGAATGTAATGACCTTCTAAAGCGCGGTTAAAAGCTTTGAATAATTGTTCATCTTTTCTCACCTTTGGAAATAGCTCAAATAGATTTTTACCTATGGCCTCTTTCTTCGAAACACCAGTCAATTCTGCAGACCTGCTATTCCATGCAACAATTGTAAATTGCTGGTCATACAACATAATCCGGTCAACACTTGAGTCAATAATCACTTCAGCATATTGAGTTCGCTCCATCAATTGATTTCTTAGTTCAACTTCCTGGGTTATATCCTGCAGAATACTTAAGATATGCGTTGGTGCTTTATATTGATCTCTTTTGAAGACTTTTGAACGGTCTCTAATCCAGATAGTTTTACCACGGGAAGTTATGAGCCGGTATTCAATGGTCCTTATATCATTGTCTGTAGCATGATGCATATCATTATTGAAAACAACCAGTTTTTCCCTGTCTTCGATATGAACCAGTTTCAATCTTCCGGCATAACCCATTTCTACCATAGCCTCCCTGGAAATGCCTGTCCATTCTGCAAGACAATTATTCAGATGAACTGTTTCCCTGGAGGACACATCGTATATATTGATAGCATCTGGAACAGCCAATGTAGTTTGAAATAAAATATCCTGGCTTTCCTGAATCTTTTCTTCTGCTAACTGAAGTGAAGTTATATCAATGCCAACACCTAATACCTTATAAGTATTGCCAGAAAGATCATTTATTCCAGAGCCCTTAATTTTTAAAGTTTTTGTATTGCCACTTACAGTGACCTGTATCAATTCTTCAAAAGATCCCTTGCCATTTTTTATAAAGTTGATCAACTGTTCAACTTTTGACGTATGCTTACCCTGGACATATTCCAGGTAAATCTCAGGATAGACCTCCTTTGATGGTTCTAATTCAAACAATTGATACATACCCTCTGACCAATGAAACGAACCGGTAGCTAATTCATATTCCCAACTGCCCATGTGTGCCAGTTGTTCAGATTGCTGGAGAATGCGAATATGTTTAAGTAATTCCTGTTCATTATTTTTTCTTTCAGTAATATCTTCCAGGCTGATAACAATACTGTCACCCAATTTCAGGGCTTTGATACAGTGCCACATCCGGGCCCCTTTTCTGAAGAAAAAATATTCCTCGGTAAAGGGAATTCCTGTCACCAGTACGTTTTCAAGCTTATCAAATAAATTAGGTAGTATCTTTTCATTATAAGTTTGCTTAAAACTTTTACCTGTTACATCAGTATCCAGTAAATTTTTGGCCATTTGATTGACCATTACATATTCAAAATCATTGATCTCGCCTACATTATCCCGGATGGTTTTTAGTAACATCAGGCCGTTAGAGGATGTATTGAAAACAGATTCTAAAAGATCATTGGTTTCCTGTATGACCTTTTGGGCTTTTTTAATATTCTCTATTTCATAAAATACGGCCACAACTCCATCTATTGTGGGGGCAATTGAAACATTCAGCCAAATATTCTTTATGGGAGAAATGAATTCATCAATTGTAGATATACCTTCTTCCATTGCCTTTTTCAACGCATGGTGAATAGGAGAATTTACAAATCCAGGATAGAGCTCCAAAATAGATCTACCTAATAAATCCTGCTTTTCCACATTAAAATATTTCAATGCGCCATGGTTGACAAATAAAACCCTATACTCGTCATCCAGTTCTACATAATTTTCATTTAACGCATCAAGTACTTCATTTTCCTTTAAAGCACGTTTTTGCAGTTCAAATTCTTTTAAAAGATCGTGCACCATCCAAAGCACACCAGATACTTCGCCTGATTCATCATGTGTAGGAATGAGGTATGTTTCAAAGTATTCCTTTTTGCTACCAGGTTGTGCAGGAATATGCACGGTCTTACCTTTTAATGCCTCTCTGAATTGTTCATAGGAAGGATCGTTGATAAAGGAAGGAAAGGTTTCAAGAATATTCTTTCCTACTACATCTTCACTTTTTAAGCCATAATACTGCTCTGCTTTTTTATTCCAATAAACATAGTTCATGTTGCTGTCAAGAGCAATGACCCTATCAACTGAAGCATCTAATAAATTACTTATAAAATTAAGCCGTTCATTTAAGTTTTGCCTTAACAACACCTCTTTAGTTACATCATGAATGATGTGCATAATTCCGATGACTTCATCTTGATCATCATTCCATACCGGCAACATGCTTCGGTCAAAATATCCATTTTCCATTATTGACCTTGCGGCAGAAAAGGATAATTTCTCCCCTTTTAATACTTTCTCAAACAGGGCTACCTGGTCTTCTGATCTCAATAATGGAAAAACATCAAAAAAGTTTTTACCAATAGCGGCTTCCTTTTGAATCTTGTATGATAATTCACATTGGTTGTTCCAAATAACAATATTGTTATTCAGATCTGTGACAATAATGCGATCTAATATGTTTTCAGATAAAATGTTGGCCATCTGAACTTGCTTTTGCAATCTTGATTTCAGATCCTGCCCCGACGAAACATCCTGTAAAGCCGCCACCAGTAATGGTTTATCATGAATGTATTGAATGCCAATTTCAGATTTTATGTAATGAACCACACCCCTTTTTATCAATCTGAATTCAACAGAACAATGATTTTTTAGACCCAAGGCCCGCTCCCACTCTGACCGAAACAATTTTTGATCATCAGGATGAATACTATTGATCAATAGCTCAAGATTTAATTCAACAGAATGCGGCTTTATGCCAAGCATAATATAAAAATGTTCACTCCATGAATATGTTCCTGAATGAAGATCAAGAGTGCAGGTTGCTAAACCTGCTATTTCTTCTTCAAATTTTTGAGTATTGGCTAAAACTTCTTCCCGGAAACTAACTTCCGCCAGCCGCTTTTCAAGCATTTTTTGAACAGTCACATCCTGCACTGTAGCTGCAATGATTGGCTCATTCCTGTATGTCAACAATTTGGCTTTTTGAGACAGATAGCGGATTCTTCCATCTGATCTTGTAATTCGAAAATCAATATTTGGAACAAGTTGATCTGAAAGCAGTTTTTTATAGGCCTGGCTTACCATTTCCTGGTCTTCATGGTGGATGTAATTAATAAAACTATTTAATCCAGGAGAAGCAAGGTGTGATTTCAATCCATAGATCCTGTATAAATTATCTGACACTACAACCTTGCGGGTTAGCAGGTTAATCTGCCAGTGACCTATAGATGCATTCAGTTCATCAAAAATTATTTGCTGCCTGTAACCCGTAATCTGATCATTTATTTCATATAATTCCCTTTCCTTTATTTTTAAATCAGTTATTTCCTGGAAAGTACCGCACAATATATTTTGACCTTTTTGGGAATGAGACCAGTTGGTTATATATAAAATATGTTTCTCTCCTTTTGTAGTTTGAATTCGGAATTCAATATGAATGGGACATTGTGACTTGAGTGCTCTATTAATGTATTCCAGCACGATTTCCTTATCATCCGCATGAATGAAATGGTTAAAAGTATTTAGGTGTGCATTTAAACTTTGTGGGGGCAATTCGAAAATGCGGAATACTTGGTCTGAGTACCAGGTTTCATTAGTTGATTGGTTAAAATACCAAATAGCCGTACCAGTATACCGTTCAGTTTTAGTATATAGTTCTCTTAATAATTGAAGACCTTCCTGCTCTTTGATTAAATGCAATGTAGATAAAGATTGCTCTGCTGTCTTCAGCTTTAATTCTTCAATTCCATGGCTGTTGTTCTCAATGGTAAGATTATTTCCTTCTAAAACTTTGACCTCGCCGTAAGTAGTTATTATCCGAAAACATAAATGTTCAACAAACCCTGTTTCATTGTTTAATTTGTTTTGAAGTTCAACAATATCACCGGGAAATATTATACTCTTAGTCCCTTCAAATTCAATGGGTGTCGATAAAATAACATTACTTGCAAATACCTTATTAGTGTTGAGTTCCCAATGCCATTGACCGTCAATAATATAGAAATGGTTATGTATTAAAACGCTGACGCTTCTACCAGAGAACTCATCTGTTCCAAGCTTATCTTCTTCATGGTCCAGGTTAACTTTCAAAACAATATCTTTTGAATGTGACGATGACAAAATCCCAGTAAAAAGGATTAACAATCAAAAGGTCTCTGGATTAATTGATTTTATAGAATAGGACTCGGATGATAATTAAGTTATGGATAACAACAAGTTACAAAATGTTTTCAACAATATATTTAAGGTGAGCTATTAATTATTCACAGAAAGATTGTGGATATCCGGTAAAACTGACTTAACAGGTATACCAGAAAATTGAATTATTCTAATAAATAGTTTACGAGAGGGGTATATTACAATAGTGGTAATTCCTGGTAATTGCAAAAATTACCAATTATGCATGTGTTCTTTATTAGCTCGTTCGGGTTCAATGATATCTCCAGAATCCCATTTTGGACTATATGGAACAAAAAAAGCCAGCCAGATGGTTCTGGAAGCCCTCATCAATGGGGGTTGCAGCCCAATGAGTAAAAAAGCATTTAAGCCCATCCACCAGAAGAAACGATTGTCATGAAAAGAAAACCCAAATATAATCCACCATAGTATAAAGCTGAGCATTGAAATCAATACCGCAAGGGTATAACTTACCATGTTCGTACCGTAATAAAACCCAGGTTCCATATCAAGTGGCTGACCACAAACCTGGCATCGGTCGAACATTTTCATAAATGAGCGAAGGTCATATGGATTCCGGCTTTTGTACATTTTTCCTCTCCTGCAACGGGGGCATTTATTTTGCAAAACTGAAAGAACCAGATTAGGCTTCACTTCTTTTTTAGTAGCACACATACCTTTTGGTTTAGTAGTACAAGCTCAGGAATTGCGTGCAAAGCTATTAAAACCTAAAACAATAAACTGATACAATACTGGTTAATTACCTTTCAATATTTTCAGATACCTGTCTATCGAAAAACTTACTGCCTCTTTTGCATTTTCCCGAATATATAATCCAAAAGCTCCAAAGACAGCATCATACTCAAGATCTTTTATGCTTTCCCTGATTTGCAGAATTGATTTTTCAGGTAATGGTATCATATTGGGATAACTATACATAAATGATACTGTATTTAAATTGGGCGCCACCTGTATGGTATCCCCAGAAAAAAGAGATCCTTTACCGTGGGGTACATATAAAACGGAAGCCCCGGCAAAATGACCGCCGCAACATACAAGCTGGATTCCATCCCATAAAAGTTTGGAATCGCCCTCCCATGATTCTATGTTCTCTGCACGCCTGCCTAACCAGTTCGAATCATTGGAATGGATATAGATTTTGGCATTAAAAGCCTGCCCCCATTCTACTATTGTTGAATAATAATGGGGATGAGAAATGGCAATTGCCTTTACTCCCCCTAAATTTTGAAGGATCTCTATTGTTGAAGCATCAAGGTTAGTAATGCAATCCCACAATATATTTCCTCCGGGTGTTCTTACCAGGTGTGCTCTCTGATTAATGGCGAATGAAGGTGTGGTATAGATTGCATAAACATCCGGCCTTATTTTGTCTATAATATTTTTATGATTACGGTTTATTTGTGTTAAGGTCGTCCAGCTCTGACCTCCAGGTCCTATATATTGTCTGTCATCATTGCAAATGGGACAAAATATGGGTGGTTCTTCTGATGCCTCATACTGAACACCACATGTTGTACATATAAAATTAGATATAGACATATTTCTTTTTAAGACAAAAATACCTTTACTAGATTCTATAGATTCTGTTAGTTGAATGAATTTGATGAGATTCTTAAGCCAATTGTAATTTTGATATTTATTAAAGACAAAAAAATAAAAGAGCTGGAAATATATTAATATTCCCAGCTCTGAATATTGAACTAAGGCAGACTACAGATCAATTTTAATTACCTGACCTCCTCCAATTGCAACTGGACTAAAACCCCAGTTGGAGACATACAGGTTTCCATCTGGCCCCATTGTCATGCCAGTTGGTAAATTTAAACCTGTAACAATAGTTTCTTTCTTGCCTGAAGGATCAATTCTAACCACCTGTCCTAAGCCTGGTGTGGGAAAACCTGAAGGAGAACCTACCGTATTTTCCAAAACATACATTCGGTCTCTCTTATCAATCACCAATCCCAGCACAGTTGTAAGTCCTGTAGCCCAAATTTTGACTTCTCCACCCGGATTGACCTTATAAATATTGGAACTTCCATCCACGATCGGGAAAGGATGAAGATTGCCAATAAAGAAGTTCCCTTTATAAGCTAATGCTGTAGGAACCACATGACCCTGTGTTGCTGATATGTCAGCCACCCTTGTAATTGTTCCGCCTGTTGTAACCTTTAGAAAGTCTCCATGATTAGGTTCAACGACATAAAAATCACCCCTGACAACTTCCATACTGTAGGGAGTTCCATCAGGTTCAAAATCTTCTTCTTCAGGGTGAGCTACCGGGTGAGCCATTAACCAGCTACTAATATCAGCTATCATTGTCCATGTCCCATCACTATTTCTTCTTACAATACCATTAGGCATTGAAGTTACTCCGTGAGAGCACCCGGCACCGGCAATCAGTGCGTACAATGTATTCCCTATAAAAGTCACATCTGAAACCCCTTCGACATCACCGCCGATGATCTCATTAGCTGAACTGGAAGGCATAGAAACACCTGCTCCGGTTGGGCTACCGAGATAAGGACCAACCGGAAATGGAACCTGCTCGCAGGAACCAACAGTTGAATTAACACCACCGGTTCCCCCTTCTGCAACATATAAATTGCCATCAGGTCCAAATTCCAGACCCCTGGGGTTACTAAGTCCCGTAGCATAAATATGCGTATTAGCAGGTAACGTAGTCCCTGGTTTTTTCATTAAAGAACTTTTACGAAGGGATACAGCATTTTCTTTGGATGATACGGCAGTTGATGATTCCTGCTTTTGACAAGACACAACAAACAGAGCTAATGCAAGAAAGGCTCCTAAGCATTTTGAAGATTTTGACATAATTTCCTCCTTATAGTTTTGATGATATAAGCTTAAATTGAACAAACTACCCATGAACAAGTAAAGGGAATAGTTTATACAGTAAAGTAAACGGACACCATCTTCGAAAGGATAGAATAAGGGAGGATAAACAGGTATTCGAGGAAATCTGGAATGCTTAATAAAGCTACTATATTTTTATACAGAAAAACAATACATGATTGTTCTAAAAGTGAAGATGAGTTTCAAGCTCATTCTTCCACAAAATGAAGCCTTTGGCTGGATGCTTATACTGATGTACTATCCGGATAAAATCATTTGAAGAAGACTGCTGGTAAGCCTGTTTTCCCTGTGTTTTAATTAACGAAAGCTGACCTGGCAAATTGGTCAGTGTATGCTTTAAGGTTTGAGTATTTTTTTGAAGCGGCCAAACATAGGTAGCTTCCTCAGTATCCAGTGTTTCCCATACAAGAAAATACCTGGAAATGCCTTCCAATAAGAATAAAAACGAAAATGGCTTAATAATAAAGCGTAATCTCATTAAATGGTGCATGTGCTTATCGGAAAGATACCGGATATGGTAATAATGCCTGCTTTGAGAAATGGTTAAAATGTCGTCTAATAATTCCTGTTCTTTATTATATAAAACAGGAAAGCTGAGGTCTTCGCCATTCAATCCATCAAAAAATTGTTCCATAGTCATGATAGAAGTATGCGAATGGAGAATAATTCTTCTGGAAATGATTTGCCTGGTCCATTCGAGTTTGATAGAACTTAATATTGTTTCATCAATACTTTCTATTTGAGGTGAATGAGCTTCAATTATATAATTGCCATGATCAAGATTTGTGATCAAGGCTGATACATCGATTTTCTTTGATTTAAAGATATTTATAAAATAGTCTTTAATGGCGTCAAATTCTTCCCTGATATTATAATTTATGATTGTGAATTCTAACCGCTTGTTAATGGAATGGACAAAATGTTTAAAGCTAACACCACCATAATGAAAGCGAATATCTTTTATATAAAATTGGAAGTCGTGCTGTATTTCTTCAACCATTGACCTAATTCCTGTTTTTCAATGTTCAAATATAATTTGAAGTGTGCTATCGGACAACTACCTGGCAATCAATATAAAATAGTTTTAAAAGATTCCAAACAACTGGATTTTAATATGCAATATTTAATTTTTAATTTAACGGTGAATATGAAACCCTGGTCATCATTATTGCTTGTAGCTTTTACCTCACTTTTTATAAATATTTCCTGCTACAAAATTGAAACTGAAGCAAATTCTTTGCCCCAGGGTTTTTCCGTTTCGCAAATTATAGGCACCTGGAAAATAACTGGTATAAGTTCAGACAAAGCTTACGATTGGGATGGCAATGGTTCCACGGAAAGTGATATTTATAGCACCTGGAATCAATGCAAAAAAGATAACCTTTACCAATTTAACAGCAATTATTCTGGTGTTTATAAAATGGATTGCAGTTCTACAAAGGATGGAACCTGGTATTTAAATGGTACCACCATTTTAGCCTGGGCGCCTATTGGATCTTCTCTTGAATTTGAAAAAATAGTTTACCTGACAACGGATACCATGAAAACACAAACACAGGTAACCAACCCAAACGGACAGATATATACAATAATAAAAGTTTGGAAACTTCAATAATCCGGCTTGTCAACAATCCTGCATAATTAGTTGCTGATTATACGTATTTTCCTGCTTCTATTCAGGTGATTTTTTATGAATGGCTATATAATTGGGATTGATATTGGTACTGGAAGTACTAAAGCTGTGGCTTTAGATACTAACGGAAAGGTCATCGGAAGTACACAACAATCCTATCTACTCATTCAGAGTGTTGACTCTAAGGAAGAACAAGATCCGGATATTTTACTAAACGCTTGTTTTTCCTGTATAAAGAACCTGATTTTGCAATTGAAGCAACTTCCCATGTGTGTTTCCCTAAGCAGTGCCATGCATGGTATTATGGCAGTAGATAAAGATGGGCAACCCATTACAAATTTAATTGTATGGTCAGACAATCGTAGCAGCGAGATAGCTCAAAAATTACGAAATGATAAGACTGGCCAATCCATTTACCTGTCAACGGGAACTCCGATTCATGCCATGTCACCTCTTTGCAAGATTATCTGGTGGCGAGAAAATGATGCCGAAATCTTTACAAAAGCCCATAAGTATATTTCGATCAAAGAATACTTATGGTATCGTTTTTTTAACGAATACATTATTGATCATTCCATCGCTTCTGCTACCGGTTTATTTAATATAGATACGCTAGACTGGAATCCAGATTCTTTGCAGATATCGCATATATCTGCCAAACAATTATCAACACCTGTACCCACTAACCATTGCAAACAAGGCATATCAAAAGAAGCCTGTCAACTTACAGGACTTACCGATTCGATCCCGGTTTGTATTGGTGCCAGTGATGGATGCCTGGCGAATCTTGGCAGTAATGCACTAAAAACTGGCATAGCTGCGATCACCATAGGAACTAGCGGGGCTGTGCGAATTGCATCCAAAATACCCATTAGGAATATCAGGTCCATGATCTTCAATTATATCCTTGATAGCCAATATTTCATATGCGGTGGCCCCATCAACAATGGGGGGAATATAATGGAATGGCTGATACGAAATTTCCTGGACATTGAAGACAAGAATGTTGACCCTTATTCCAGGATTTTTGATATGATACAACAAATTCCAGCAGGCAGTGAAGGTCTTATTTTCCTTCCTTACATTTTTGCTGAGCGAGCCCCTATTTGGGATGAAGAATCAACGGGGGTTTTTATGGGAATAAGAAACATTCATACTAAAGCACATTTTATTCGAGCCATTATAGAAGGAATTTGTTATGCTTTAAAAAATGTTTTAGAATCAATTGAAATTGCAACATGTGAAGTAAATGAAATTCATGCCAGCGGAGGATTTATTAAATCTGAAGGATGGATGCAACTACTGGCTGATGTTACCGGCAAAACAATTGTTATCATCGAAACTGATGATGCATCGGCGATTGGTGCTGCAATTATGGCCTTTAAGTCATTGGGAATAATAGAAGATTTCAATGAAACAAAACGTAAAAGCAGGGTGCTTAGACCGAATAAAGGATATATTGATAAATATTCCAAATACTATAAAGTTTACAAAACAATATATCCTAACCTTCAGGAATCCATGCATTTACTTTATGAAACTATAAACTAACTGATGGCCATAATAATTGTATTGACAGGAATTCTTCTTTTGATCGCATTGATTCTTCTAAAGGTCAACCCCATGTTGGCATTATTAGTTGTATCCCTAATAACAGGTTTATTGCTTCAAATGCCCTTAAATAAGGTAATAGTTTCAATCAATAATGGAATAGGCAATACACTTGGCGGTACTGTAATGATACTGGCCCTGGGTGCTATGCTTGGCAAGCTTGCAGAAGAAAGTGGTGCGGGACAAAAACTAGTATTGGCATTGGTAAAATTATTTGGACGAAAATATATTTCCTGGGCTGTTTTGTTGACCGGGTTGGTTGCAGGAATTCCCTTATTTTATAATGCTGGTTTTGTTATATTGATACCCCTGGTTTTTGCTATAGCTTCAACCCTAAACTATCCCTTATTAATGCTGGGTATCCCAATGGCGGCCGCATTATCTATAACCCATGGTTTTTTACCTCCCCATCCAGGCCCAGTGACACTTGCTACGATATTTCATGCTAATGTTGGTCAAACATTATTATATGGATTGCTTATTTCTATTCCCAGTGCGGTGATCGCCGGTATAATATTTCCAAAGATTATCAAAGCTGGTAAGATCAAAGCTCAACCCAATATTCAATATAGTTTGAAAGAAACCAGCGGCTTGCCCTCTTTGAGCAAGAGTATATTTATACTATTGGCTCCTGTGCTTTTTATAAGTCTTGGAACCCTGGGAGTTTTGTGTACATCTAATTCTATGACATTAAAGATCCTTGGTTTTATCCAGGAGCCTACTATCGCTCTATTGCTTTCGCTGGGTCTAACATTTATCTTATTAAAATGGGAGATAAACCGTTTTATGAATTCAGCAGTTGATGGAGTTAAAGCTATCACCATGATACTTTTAATAATAGCTGCAGGAGGTGCTTTTAAACAAATTTTACTGGATAGTAATATTGGGATAATACTGAAGAATTATACCGATTCAATGCAATTGTCACCCCTGTTCCTGGGTTGGCTGATCGCTGCACTATTTCGCATCACTATTGGATCTGCTACCGTGGCCGCCCTGAGTGCATCTGGAATTGTAGCACCTTTTGTTACGGGAGGCATTTCTGCAGAACTTATGGTTTTATCTGTAGGGGCAGGCAGCTTAATGTGTTCACATGTTAACGATACGGGATTCTGGATGTTCAAGGAATATTTTGGGCTAAGTTTAAAAGATACATTTCGCACCTGGACCCTTATGGAAAGCCTCATCTCAATACTGGGCCTGCTCTTTATTTTAGGTTTACAAGCTTTTATGGGTTAAGCCGAAAGACCCAAAATCTTCTCATGACTTCTTCTCAAATTCCTTGGTTGCCGTAATCAGTAATCAACAAAATCCGCTTCTGGCAAGCATTACAGGAGCCAACACCTTCATTTGTATTGTGGAAATGGGTTAAAAATTGGCTTAAAAGCCATAAATGTGTTTTTTAACTTTCCAATTCTACGATTTGCACCGCTATAAATCAGAATGCCAAACCGGTTTATAAAAACAAGCTTTTTGGTACAGTTCTTTAAAAAAAGGGGTGTATATTAGTAGTATACATCCTTTATGATAATAAAAGGCACATATAATTTAACTACAACTATAAATAATATTATAGTCGTGGTCATTATTATTTCTGCTACGCATGGAGGTGGATTTTATTTGTAATTAAATAACTAAAAATAAAAAACCCGCCTCTTTACTGAGGCGGGTTTTTTTATGCAGAAAATCGTAATCATAATATGTATTACAACGAAAACACTATAGTTTATTATAATGGCTCTTTTATAAAGGCATCGGAAGCAAGGGGAAATGTTTATGATCAAACATTGCATTATGGATATGGGGTGTTTGAAGGCATCCGGTCGTATGCAACAGAAAATGGAGTGCAAATTTTCAAGGCCAAAGAGCATTTCGAAAGAATGGAATATTCATGCGAAGTCATGCGTATCCCCTATCCATATAATAATGAAGAACTGATTGACATTTCTTACGAGGTCCTGAAACAAAATAACCTGCAAGATGCTTACCTGCGTCCTCTTGTTAGTTGTACTCCCAATATGTCTTTAACAAAAGCCAAAGGGTCACATTTACTCATAGCTGCATGGGAATGGGGAGCTTACCTGGGTGAGAAATTATTACGTTTAAAAACCTCTTCCTACAGGAGGATCACTCCTGCAAGCTTCATGGTAGCTGCAAAAGTTTGCGGTCACTATGTAAATTCTATTTTGGCTACACAGGAAGCAAAAGACCTGGGATTTGATGAAGCCCTTTTATTAGATATAGATGGGTTTGTTGCAGAGGGTCCGGGGGCCAATATATTTTTAGAACAGGATAATGTTTTATATACACCTCAGTTAGGGAGTATTCTCCCAGGAATAACCCGTTCTACAGTTTTAGAAATTTGTAATGAGCTTGGAATAACTGCAATTGAAAAACAAATCAAGCCAGAAGAATTCAAAGGTGCTGATAGTGCTTTTTTCTGTGGTACCGCTGCAGAAGTAATAGGCATTGAATCATTGGATTCTATCCCTTTTAAAAAAGACTGGAAAGACAGTTTAGGAATTAAAATTCAGAAAGCATATAAAGACCTGGTATTAGCTAAAAATTTTAAACAGGAAGAAGTTTCAGCATGACAGAATTAAACAAGTATAGCAAGGTATTGACACAGGACGAAACGCAACCGGCAGCCCAAGCTATGCTGTATGGTATCGGCCTGACAGAAGATGATCTTAATAAAGCACAGGTAGGCATAGTTAGCATGGGATATGATGGAAATACCTGCAATATGCACCTTAATGACCTTGCCAAGGTCATTAAGGAAAGTGTTTGGGATAACGAGCTTGTAGGATTGATATTTAATACCATTGGGGTTAGCGATGGGATGAGCAATGGAACAGATGGCATGAGGTATTCTCTGGTGAGCAGGGATATTATCGCAGATTCCATTGAGGCCGTCTGCGGCGCACAGTATTATGATGCAGTAATTGCAGTGCCGGGATGTGATAAAAACATGCCTGGAAGCATCATTGCCATGGGTCGCCTGAACAGGCCTGCAATCATGGTATATGGCGGAACGATTGCACCTGGTCATTATAATGGCCAGGACCTGAATATTGTTTCTGCTTTCGAAGCCCTGGGGCAAAAAATAGCGGGAACTATAACAGAACATGATTTCAAATGCGTGATCAAAGCTTCATGCCCTGGAGCCGGAGCATGCGGAGGTATGTATACAGCCAATACAATGGCAGCTGCTATTGAAGCACTTGGCATGAGCCTTCCATTTTCTTCCTCCAATCCAGCTACCAGCGAAGAAAAAAGAAATGAATGTATCGAGGCAGGCAAAGCCATAAGAAACTTGCTCGAAAAAGACATCAAGCCCAAGGATATAATGACCTTCGAGGCATTTGAAAATGCCATAACGACTGTGATAGCACTAGGGGGTTCTACTAATGCTGTTTTGCATTTGATAGCCATGGCTAAAAGTGTGGATGTGGCTTTAAGCCAGGATGATTTTCAAAGAATAAGCAACAAAGTGCCGGTATTAGCGGACTTTAAACCCAGTGGGAAATACCTGATGCAGGATCTTCATCAGCATGGTGGCATTCCTTCAGTAATGAAATATCTACTGGAAGTAGGATTTCTACATGGTAATTGTTTAACTGTAACAGGAAAGACCGTTGCAGAAAATTTATCAGGGATTGCCAACCTGGATTTTGATGCGCAAAAGATTATTCATCCTACCAGTAGCCCTATCAAGGCCACAGGCCATTTACAGATATTATATGGCAATCTTGCAGAAGGAGGCAGCGTTGCCAAAATAAGCGGAAAAGAAGGTGTAATGTTTGAAGGCCCGGCAAGAGTATTTGATGGAGAATTCGAATTGATCAAAGGCATCAATTCAGGAAAAATACAGCCTGGGGATGTTGTTGTTATCCGGTATGTTGGGCCGAAAGGTGGACCAGGTATGCCGGAGATGCTGAAACCTACATCTGCTATTATAGGTGCTGGATTAGGAAAGTCGGTGGCACTTATTACTGATGGCCGGTTCAGCGGAGGAACGCATGGATTTGTGGTAGGGCATATTACTCCAGAAGCATATGACGGAGGAACAATTGCTTTAGTTAAAGATGATGACAGGATAGTTATTGATGTGGCAACCAATACCATTAACCTTGCTATTGCGGAAAGTGAGATCGCACAAAGGAAATCTGAATGGAAACAACCAGCATTAAAAGCACAAAAAGGAATTCTTTATAAATATGCCAAACACGTTACAACAGCAGCAGAAGGATGTGTTACTGACGGAAACTGAGGAAATCAGTGGTTCAGAAGCAGTTCTTAAAGCCTTTATAGAGGAAGGCGTAGATACTATTTTTGGTTATCCCGGCGGAGCCATCATGCCCATCTACGATGCCTTATTTGACTTTGAAAATAAGTTGAAACATATTTTGGTAAGACATGAGCAGGGATCAATTCACGCAGCGCAGGGATATGCCAGGACATCAGGCAAAACAGGTGTAGTTTTCGCCACCAGCGGTCCCGGAGCCACAAACCTTGTTACAGGCCTGGCAGATGCCCAGATAGATAGTACACCGATTGTGTGTATAACAGGACAAGTTTTTGCACATTTATTGGGTACTGATGCATTCCAGGAAACAGATATTATCAACATAACTACCCCGGTAACGAAATGGAACTACCAGGTAACTGATGCGGCAGAGATACCTGCGGTTTTAGCAAAAGCATTTTTCATAGCCGGGAGTGGACGCCCCGGCCCTGTGTTGATAGACATTACAAAAAATGCTCAAATACAAAAATTTCAATTTAATGGTTATCAAAAATGCAATTTCATAAGAAGTTACCGTCCAAAGCCCCTGGTGAGAAAAGAATTTATTGAGGAAGCTGCTTCAATTATCAACTCAGCAAAAAAGCCATTTGTCATTTTTGGCCAGGGAGTGATACTTGGAAAGGCTGAGAAAGAATTTAAAGCTTTTATTGAAAAAACCGGGATACCCACTGCCTGGACCATAATGGGATTAAGTGCTTTGCCATCAGATCATCCCTTAGGCGTTGGAATGCTGGGAATGCATGGCAACTACGCTCCCAACGTTTTGACGAATGAGTGTGATGTTTTAATTGCCGTAGGCATGAGATTCGACGACCGTGTAACCGGAAGACTGGATAAGTATGCCAAACAAGCCAAAGTAATACACCTGGATATTGATCCGGCTGAGATAGATAAAAATGTAAAGACAACAGTTGCGGTGTGGGGAGATTGCAAGGAAACTTTACCCTTGCTTACAGAATTGACAGAGCATAAGATGTATCCTCAATGGTTGCAACGGTTCAAAGAATTGGAACAGGATGAAATAGATACATGTATCTATGATGAACTACACCCAACTTCTGAACAAATGACAATGGGTGAAGTGGTAGATACATTAAATGAATTAACAGCGGGACAGGCAATTATCGTTACGGATGTGGGTCAGCATCAAATGGTAGCTTGCCGTTACGCAAAGTTCAATGAAAGCAAAAGCAACATTACTTCAGGAGGACTGGGAACAATGGGATTTGCCTTGCCTGCTGCTATTGGTGCTAAATTGGGAGCACCTCGTAGAACTGTAGTTGCGATCATTGGTGATGGTGGTTTTCAAATGACCATCCAGGAATTAGGTACCATCATGCAATGTAACATTGATGTAAAGCTCCTGATCTTAAATAACCAATTTTTAGGAATGGTTCGCCAATGGCAGGAATTATTTCACAGCAAGCGGTACTCTTTTGTAAATATTCAAAGCCCGGATTTTGTCCAGGTAGCGAAGGGGTATCGCATTGAAGGAAAATCAATCTCTAAAAGAGAAGATTTAAAACAATCACTTACTGAAATGCTTGAGCATAAAGGAAGTTTTCTCCTGGAAGTAATGGTAGGAAAAGAAAACAATGTATTTCCAATGGTTGAAGCTGGCAGCAGCGTTTCTGATATACGTTTAAAATAAGAACAATGGCTAAAGAAGAATATACAATAACTGTATACACTGAAAACCAGATTGGTTTATTAAACCGCATCGCCATAATATTTTCGCGACGCAAGATCAATGTGGAAAGCCTGAATACTTCCCCTTCAGAAGTTGAAGGTATCCATAGGTTTACGATTGTTATTCATGAAACGGAAGAAATTGTAAGAAAGCTGGTCCGGCAGATAGAAAAACAAGTGGAGGTATTAAAAGCCTATTATAATACAAGTGATGAAATTGTATGGCAGGAACTGGCATTATATAAGGTACCCACGAGCGAGATCACCGAAAAAGTAAAAGTTGAACGTTTGCTTCGCCAATACGGTGCAAAGGCAGTTGTGATCAGGAAGGATTATACGGTTTTTGAAACAACAGGTCATAGAGAAGAAACGGATGGATTGGTGAAAGTGCTGGAGCCCTACGGATTGATAGAATTTGTACGCAGTGCCAGGGTGGCGATCATAAAAGCCAGCAGTGGTTTCCATGAGAAGTTGAAAGAATTTGAATCAATGGCTGAAGGGCCAGAACTAGTTGAAAATGAATTCCTGGCACACCAGGAAGAAGTATTTGATGTATAACTGGTAATACTTTAAGCTCATTTATAAGTATCATTTAATAGCTAAAAACTAACAAACACTTTAAAACGTATAACAATGGCAAAATTAAATTTTGGGGGTGTCGTAGAAAATGTTGTAACAAGAGAGGAATTCCCTCTTTCAAAGGCTAGGCAGGTATTGAGCAGTGAAACCGTTGCTGTTATTGGCTACGGGGTTCAAGGCCCTGGCCAGGCGCTGAACCAAAAAGATAACGGAATCAATGTGATCGTTGGTCAGCGACGCAATTCCAAATCCTGGGATAAAGCAGTCAAAGATGGTTTTGTTCCCGGCGAAACTTTGTTTGATATAGAAGAAGCCTTGCAGAAAGGAACCATTATATGTTATTTGTTAAGTGATGCCGCCCAAATTCAATTATGGCCAACGGTTAAAAAACATTTAACTCCTGGAAAGGCGCTTTATTTTTCACACGGCTTTGGTATTACCTATAATGAGCAAACAGGAATTATTCCTCCGCCTGATGTTGATGTTTTTTTAGTCGCTCCAAAAGGTTCCGGCACATCTTTAAGAAGAATGTTCTTACAGGGCAGGGGTTTAAATAGTAGTTATGCCATTTTCCAGGATGCCACAGGACGTGCTTTTGAAAGAGTAATAGCCCTGGGCATTGCAGTTGGAAGTGGGTATTTGTTTGAAACAGATTTCCGTAAAGAAGTATACAGCGACCTGACAGGAGAGCGTGGAACTTTAATGGGAGCTATCCAGGGAATTTTTGCTGCCCAATACGAAGTATTGCGTTCTAAAGGCCACTCTCCTTCTGAAGCATTCAATGAAACGGTAGAAGAACTTACACAATCATTAATGCCACTGGTTGCAGAAAACGGTATGGACTGGATGTATGCCAATTGTTCTACAACAGCCCAACGGGGTGCACTGGATTGGTGGAAAAGATTTCGTGATGCAACCTTGCCTGTATTTAATGAACTATATGAAAGCGTAGCCACAGGAAAAGAAGCTGCCAAATCAATTGAAAGTAACAGCAAAACGGATTACCGGGAAAAACTTGAAGAAGAATTAAAAGAATTGCGGGAAAGCGAGATTTGGCAAGCTGGGAAAACGGTAAGAAGCCTCAGGCCTGAAAACCAGGAGCCAGTTGCTCCGGGCAGTGCAGGCGATAATTTTGAAAAAAAATTGCAAAAAGTAAAATTCTCATCTCCATTATATCGTGATTGAAACTAAAACAACAAAAGCAAATTTCGACTTTAAAGAAGCTTCAGAAAGATTAAAGCCAGTCGTTGTCAAAACACCCCTGGCTTTTAGTCGAAGCCTTTCTAAAAAGTACGGAGCAAACATTTACCTTAAAAGAGAAGATCTTCAAATTGTAAGGTCTTATAAGCTTAGGGGTGCCTATAATATGTTAAGCACATTGCCACAAGATCAGCTTGAAAAAGGTGTTGTTTGTGCCAGTGCAGGAAATCATGCACAAGGTTTTGCGTACAGTTGTAAAAAATTGGGTGTAAAAGGTGTGGTATTTATGCCTATAATTACGCCATTACAAAAAGTTCAACAAACAAGGTTTTTTGGTGAGAGTTATATTGATATCAAATTAGTCGGTGATACTTTCGATGATTGTGCCACAGCGGCCAAAGCTTTTACAGAAGCACATGGATTAACTTTTATTCCTCCCTTTGATGATTATAAGATCATCGAAGGGCAGGGAACTGTAGGAGTTGAAATTTTGGATGAATTGGCAGATATAGAATACTTATTTGTGCCTGTTGGAGGTGGTGGGTTATGTTCCGGTGTGGGAAGTTATTTTAAAACATTTTCCCCCGGCACAAAACTTATCGGTGTTGAACCTGAAGGTGCACCATCTATGAAACAGGCTTTGGAAAACGGCTTTCCCGTTACCTTGGAAAATATAGACAGATTTGTTGATGGCGCAGCAGTGAAACGGGTAGGCACCATAACCTTTGCTATCTGCAAAGAAGTTTTACATACAATGCATACTGTGGCCGAAGGAAAGGTATGTTCTACAATCCTAAAATTATATAATGAAGACGCCATTGTGGTAGAACCCGCAGGAGCTTTATCAATTGCTGCCCTGGATGATTTTGCAGGTGAAATCAAGGGTAAGAACGTGGTTTGCATTATCAGCGGAAGCAATAATGATATTGACAGGATGCAGGAAATCAAGGAGCGTTCCCTGCAATATGAAGGACTAAAACATTATTTTTTGATTCGTTTTGCACAGAGGCCTGGCGCTTTAAAAGAGTTCGTAAATTTTGTGTTAGGGCCTAATGATGATATCACCCGTTTTGAATATATGCAAAAACACAACAAAGAAACAGGGCCCGCCCTGGTTGGTATTGAATTACAATCAAGAGCAGATTACGATTGCCTCCTGAATAATTTAACTAAGTTTCATATCAATTTCACAGAACTGAATAAAGATGATAATCTCTTCGGATATATAGTTTAGGCAGAAAATGTTTATAATTGAAATGCCCGGAATTATCCGGGCATTGTCTTATTAATACTAATTATATTTCTTTTAATTACTGGTCCTTCTTTTGTACTTCGCCATTCTTAATTTTTGTTTTATATACCTTTCCATCAGGTGTTTTTGTTTTAACCTTAATAGTCTCACCATTATTCATACCTGAACCGGTAACTGTGCTATCAGAGGTAACTGAAACATTACCTGATGATATTGTATTTCCTGAAGAATTCATATTCTCACTATTGTTACTCATGGAAGAAGTAGAGTCAATAGTGGATTTATTTGCTGTTGAATCTTTAGTGGTACTGCTATTCATATTTGCGCTTTGTACATTTGGATTTGTACTCGTATTTACATCTGCACTTGTTTCAGAACGAAATGGGTCCATGATCGAACTTCCATCATCACCAATCCATTGTGTTTTCACCTGGCCATTTTCCAAGGTCCTTATTTGATATATATTATGATGAGCGCTGTCACCTTTTAAGGTAGTAACATCATAAACCATTGGGCCAAACATGGTAGTTACCTTGTTCATAATATCATCGGGAACATAAGTTTGAGTTACAGGCATTGAAACACTATAAGTATTACCCCTGTCATCATAATAGATATGTGAATATCTACCATTATTTAAATAAGTACCCTGATACCAATCTCCGGATTTAGTCCAGGTTATATTATTAGCTGTTGGGTAATCCTTTTGGAGGTTCATTTGTGCCCGATAAGGGATATTTACTGATGTGGCACCATATGCATTATATGCATTATTACTTGACATTGAACTGTTATTGTTTGAAGAATCAACTGGATTAGTAGTCACCTGGGTTTGAGTACCATTATTCATATTGGCACTATTCATAGTCCTGGAGGAATCATATGTATTTGTTGGAGTCCGGGTTGAAGTATCCCGGGTTTCGTTCTGTGCAAATACCATATAACTACCGCCAATCAAAATCAAGGAAAGAATCGTCTTTTTCATAAATTGCTTTTTTTAAGGTTAGCACTAATAAGAACGATTCTCCAAATACAACTTTGATGCCCACTAATGGTTGATACTCTTCTGTATATAAAAGAATTTTTTTAATAATCAGCAGAGTTCGCCACAGATTATTATTTTAAACCGCACATAATTTGACAAAAAGGCTGGTAAATAAAAATCCCCTCAAATGAGGGGATAAATATGTTAGGCGTTTAGGTTTAAAAAATACGTTTTTTCATTGGACGGACGCCTATACGGTTTTCAAAGGATTGGAAGGATTCAATAGGATCGGATTTCAAACGGGCTTTTCGAATTGGATATTGGTTTTTAAGGTTCCCAACAAGTTGGGTAATTTTTCAGGATCTGGATTTTTAATTGGTTTTCTTAGGATGGATAACTTTCGCTATCTGATACAAAAGTAACCTGCAAAAGCAACCTGTACAATTGCAAATTCACCCTAATTTTTGGTTATGGTATTTACTTAAACACCCGTAAATCACTCAAATATTAATAAGGAATTCTACGAAAGCGATAGCGTACATCTACGCCAGGTGGGTAGATAATTAAAATATTGATTTAGTAACACCTATCTGTATGCCTGCACTTTGTAATGAAATAGACCCTACCCCAACCCCTTTAACTGGAATTTTTATATAAGGTTCTACCCTCAGATCTAATGTTTTATTGATAGGATTTGTGAACCCGGCAGATAATGTTATCACTGAAAAGAAATGCTTTGATGCATTATTATAAGATCTGTATTTATCATAAGTCTGACCTGTGGCAATGTAAGAGTAAGTATAATCATAATTCTCCTTTTTCATAAAATAAGAAGATAAACCCAGCGTGGAGAACCACACCTTATTCTTTGAACTTTTAAAATTATAATGTGCCTGCAATGGTATTTCCCACATACTGCAATTTCCATCCAGGGAATTGATTTTTGTTCCCGGAAGTATATACATTTTGGCCGTATTTAAATATTGCCCCTCACTGTAATAATATTTTTTATCATGAAACAAACCAGACTCAATACTCCATTTGTCATTTAATTTATACCCAAGCAGCAGTCCAAAAGAATAACCTGCATTGCTCACCTTTTGAAACTTGATACTTGTGGCATCAATGCCACCCATAATTGCTGCATAGATCTTTGTATGTTTTTCATTTGGCTTTTCCAATAACTTAGACTCTTTTTCTTTAACAATGGGATCACGAAATATTGAAGGCAAATTCACAGCAGGCAAAGGATAAATGTTAGCTAATACAAAAGACTGATTATCTTTTACGATTGCTTTCTTCAATTCTTCATGATTTTTTGCCTGTATTTCACTCTCTTCTATATTTGATTGTTTATTATTTTCCAGGATTATCCCCATCTGCTTGGAAACATGAATGGTGTTCGTTCTTAATTTATCTGTTTTTATATTACTGTAATTGGAATTAGATATTGATCTGACCTGATCGATGTAATTATCTATTGGACTATTTATACTTCCCTGATGTATCCTACTTACATTTTTTTGATCTCTGTTTAAATCATTCGCAGTAGCAACGGATCCTTTTTCGTTCTTTGAAATATTAACTGATCCATTTTGATCAGTATTTAACAATACTGGTGAACCAGCATTAAAAATGTGGTTGCACACAAAGCTTAAAGGAAGTAATAGCAATAGCCATAAAAACCTACGGTCCCTGAAAACATTATCTTTAGTTTTTCCAGGTTTTATTTCAAGTTCTGCAGCTATCTTATCCCAATCCGCACTCTTCGTGTCAAGAGGATAATTCTCAGCAGCCCTTCGAAACAGATCATCCATATCGTCATTTACATATTGCATGCTTCAATCTGCTCATCGTTGTTTTTAATTATCTTTTGTAAAATAACTCTTGCTTTGGAAAGGTTGGATTTTGATGTGCCTACAGAAATACCCAGGCTATTGGCAATCTCCTGGTGTGTAAGTCCGTCAATAACATACATATTAAAAACAGTCCTGTATGAAGGGGGTAACTTTTTTATTTGTTTGATCAATTCTTTATATAATAACGCCTGGTCGGCCCCCTGGGATTTATCTTCATGCATCCATATGCTTTCTGAGATATCTCCTATTTCGGGTAAGAAATTGTTTTTTCGCAGTTCATCAATGGCGGTATTGATCATAATGGTCCTCATCCATCCCATAAGCATCATTTCTGCATGTTCATTGGATTTATACTGAAAACGGGAAAAGCTCCTGAATATCTTTACAAATCCATCATTTACAATGTCCACAGCCCTGTCATACCGGTAGATATACCGGAATACAATCTTCAGGCAATAACCAAAATATTTTTCATAAAGCCATTTCTGGTCTCTTGAATTATTTTGGCTACAACCTTGTATAATGGTGAGCAGTGGTTCCAAACTCTATAGATTAACTGGTAAATACGGTAATCAGGGGGTATTGGTTGCTTTACATTAAAATCTTCTATAAATGTAATATTTCCAACCTATTTAGCCTAAAAGCTAATAAATTGGGAAATTCTAAGCTATCTTATATGGTAAGCAAACTACAACCCCTGATATCAGTATTATCCATCCTTCCCATTACTTCAAAATTTCCATTGGCGTAAAGTCTGCCTATATCCTCCGTGGCAATAAAACAGCAGGAATAAATATTAGCAAGGTCAATAACGTTAATCGCACCGGAAGTTATTTTGCCTGATGCTTTTATACTAAGAGGATCAGTTTCATCCCTGACAAGGATTTTCATCCATGGTGGAGACTGGAAAATGCCGTTGATTGAATAAGCCTGGGAAAGCAATTCTGTCATTCCATATTCTGAATGGATATTCGCAACCTTAAAAGCTTTTCGAAGTTCTGTATTTAATTCCTCTCTAGTCAATTCTCTTCCTCTACCTTTCATACCCCCGGTTTCTATAATAATTAAATTATCAAAGTTGCCAGGATACTTCTCGGCAAACTCTAAAAGCGCATAGGTTACACCAAACAAAATTGCCTTCTTTTTATCTTTTTTTAACCCCTCCAATGTTTGGAAAAGACTTGCCAGGTCATATAAATAAAATCCACTTTCTAAATAGTTGCTTTGTTCAATGAGATTATTAACCATATAAACTAATGAAGAATTGCCTTTTTCCAGGTATGATGGCAACAAGCCGAGAATAGCATATTGTTGAGTTTTTCCATAAAAGAACTCAAAGCACCGGTTAAAACTATTTTCGTAAATGACTCGTTTTTTTACATAATGGTAGCTGCTATTTAGTCCCGTGGTTCCACTGCTTTGAAAAACCAGCTCTGGCTCAAAAACTGTGGTTGTTATTATATGGCTTTTGAAAAGACCTATGGGCAGAAACGGTATCTGGGATATGTTAGTAACAACATCAGGGGTTTTACCAAGTATAGTACAATATCTCCCGTAAACCTGGTTGTTATTAAATTGATAACGGTATAGATTCAATGCAATAGTTTCAAAGGCCTTTTCGTTGTTTATAGCAAATACCATTTTTTCTAAATCACACATTTTAGGTATTTCACTATCCATACTGTAAATTTGGTTTGTAGTTAAAATATGAAAAGAATAATTGCTTTTACCTTATTAGCGGCAGTAATACTTGCCTGCAACAAAGATAAATTTCAAACAAAACCCCAGATAAAAATAAAAACTGTTACCCCGGATGTTGTCCCTGTGAATGGAACGTTGAGTGTAATTCTGCAGTTTACGGATAAGGAGGGAGATGTTAGTGATTCAATTATTGTAGTCAGGGAAAGGACCAATCAAAAATCACCCATTATACCAGCTATGATCAAAACCCCTATTCCTTCATTTCCAAATACTACAGAAGGAGAGATACAGGTTTTTATGCCCTATCAAACAAGCCAGACAGCTCTTATAGCAGGCATTCCGGCAATTCCAATTCCTGGCACAGGTAACCCTCCTGAAAAAGAGCCAGACACTTTAAGTCTGAAATTTGTAGTCAGAGATAAGGCCGGAAATAAAAGCGATACTGCACAAACAAGCGTTATAGTAATCAGGCAATAATTGATAAGCATATTAAAAAAGGCGTTTGATTTCTTTGTTTTCAGCAGTTTGTTTATTGCTTTTTGCGCCATATTCATGGTTTATCAAACTGATCTATTGTTTGACCTACAACCATCAATTCGCATCCTGGGTTTTGTATTCTCAGGAACGGTTTGCAGCTATAATTTTCACTGGTATCTTACGCCTCCAAATATAGGAGGACCCACAGAAAAAGTAGTGTGGAATATCAGGAATAAACAACTTCACCTCGGCCTTTTTTTTATTGGTTTGATAGGTTCCGCAATCTTCTCTATTTTATTGATACATCAATGGTTCTGGCTGGGTGTAACAGCCTTCGTAACTTTTCTATATTCTGCACCTAAAATTCCTCATCCGTTTTTTATCCACCTCAGAAAAATTGCAGTAGGAAAAACTATTTTTCTAGCTTTTTCCTGGACACATGTTACAGCGCTTTTGCCAATGGTTATTCATAACCCTGTTTTATCAGATGCGCAAATATGGTTTGTTGTTAACAGATTCTTTTTTATTTATGCCATTTGCATATTATTTGATTACAGAGACAGAGAGTCAGATAAAAAGGATCAAATCCGATCGTTGATCACCATGTTAAATGAAAAAGGTATTGATATACTATTTTGGGGGACAATGGCTGTGTTTTTTATAACACTGTTACTTTTAATACCGTTAATGGATATTGGTCTCATTGGCGCATTAGCTATACCTGGTCTATTACTTTGTTTTCTGTATTATCCGTCTAAAAATACTTCCTCGGATTACCTATATTATTTTGTTTTGGATGGTTTTATGATGTTATCAGCTCCTTTGGTGGTTTTAGTTAAATTTGTCCGATAAATTTTAAGCATGGCAAAAACTGTAAAAAAAAGCAAGTCTATTCTCACAGAAAAATCACTGCAGTTTTTTAGGAATTATATTAATACCCCCTCCCCTGTGGGTTTTGAATATACAGGGCAAAAACTTTGGATTGACTATATAAAACCTTATGTTGATGATATAATCACTGATCCATATGGTTCCGCTGTAGGTGTGATCAATCCTGCTAATCCATTTAAAGTTGTATTAGAAGCTCACGTTGATGAAATAAGTTGGTTTGTAAATTATGTAACCAATGAAGGACTGATGTACCTTAAGCGAAATGGAGGTGTGGATCACCAGATTGCACCAGGACAAAGAGTTTGGATCCATGGTAAAAATGGCCCGGTTAAGGCTGTATTTGGTTGGCCTGCAATACATACAAGGATCGGTAATTCTGATAAAGAACCAGTGCCAAAAGTTGAAAACCTTTTCCTGGACTGTGGAGCCAGGAATAAGAAAGAAATTGAAGACCTGGGAATTCATGTTGGATCGGTAGTTACCTACCAGGATGGTTTTGACGAATTAGCTTATGATTATTTCATAGGACGTGCATTTGACAATCGTATAGGAGGCTTTATGATAGCTGAAGTTGCCCGCTTATTAAAGGAGAACAAGCAGAAACTTCCTTTCGGATTATATATAGTAAATGCAGTACAGGAAGAAATTGGACTTAGAGGTGCAGAAATGATGGCCCGCCGAATCAAACCCAATATTGCCATTATTACGGATGTAACCCATGACACCGGAACGCCTATGATCAATAAAATGGTAGAAGGTGATACGAGTTGCGGAAAGGGACCATCGCTGTCTTATGGACCCGCTGTGCATAATAAATTATTGCAACTGGTAGAAAGTGTGGCTCAAAAAGCAGATATCCCGGTGCAACTAAGGGCTGTATCAAGGAGCACAGGTACTGATACTGATTCTTTTGCCTATGCAAATGATGGCTGTCCTTCTGTTTTAATATCAATTCCTTTGCGTTATATGCATACAACTGTTGAAATGCTACATAAAAATGATGTAGAACAAACAATTCGTCTTATGTATGAAACGGCATTATCTTTAGGCCCAAAAACAAACCTTAGTTATTTCTAATGCTTTTTTACCTACTTTATATTGATCCCGGCAGCGGAAGTTACCTTGTGCAGGCTATAATAGCTGCAGTTTTAGGAGTCGCTTTTTTCTTTAAAAACATACTGACATATATCAGGCACTGGTGGTATAAATTATTTAGAAAGAAAACGAAAACACCTTAATGTCCCGTGTCAAACTGCACCCTGCTTCTTTTAGGGATCCTTCCGGTTACATTTTCAGATCTGGTAATGGCATATTATACCGACAGGTTAACAAAATCTTCCAGGCTGATTTCGACGAGTTCACATCTTGTGGGCTCTATAATGATCTTGTTACGAATAAAATTCTTATTTCCCACCAGCAAATCAATGAAAACCTTACAGGTTCAGAAGATTACTATACAACCCTTAAACCTATTGTAATTCCTTTTATAAGCTATCCGTATGAATGGAGTTTTGACATGCTTAAGGAAGCTGCATTGTTAACCTTACAGGCTGCAAAGGAAGCAATGAAATATAACATGATGCTTAAAGATGCTTCAGGTTATAATGTTCAATGGTTTGATGGTAAAATGATCTTTATAGATACTTTATCTTTTGAAAAATGGGATGCTACAAAACCCTGGGTGGCTTACAGGCAATTTTGTGAACACTATTTGGCTCCGCTGGCGTTAATGCATTATCTCCAAATACCCCTGCAAAACCTGTTGCTATCGTATCCGGAAGGCATTCCTCTATCACTTGTAAAAAAATTACTTCCTTTCAAAAGCAGGTTCAATTTAAATACTTACCTGCATTTACATTTACATGCAGCTTATTCCTTAAAACCATCCACCCAATCTGATAAAAAAATAGTTTTTTCTAAAACCAAACAGGAAAACTTATTAAAAAGCCTGGAACAAACTATCCAATCTTTTTCGCTAAATGCAACTTCAGGGGTTTGGTCGGGGTATTATAATGAAGCAAGAGAAAGAGAAGATTACCTGATAGAAAAGAAGAATATAATTCAAAACTGGCTTTCCTCCTTATCTATACATTCTGCCATTGATATTGGAGCGAATGAGGGAGAGTTTTCACTACTCCTTGCCGAAAATAATATTTCCACAATAAGCGTAGATTTCGATCATTATTCAATTAATCAACTATACAGGAAGATTAAGAAAAGTAATGTTTTAAACTGCACCCCACTAATTATTGATTTCAGTAATCCTTCTCCTGGTATTGGTCTAAATAACGAAGAGCATAGTTCATTTTTGGAAAGAATCAAAGTTGATTTAGTAATGGCTTTGGCTGTGGTTCACCATCTTGCGATAGGGAAAAATATTCCATTTGAAAAAATTGCCAAGATCTTATCAGCGATGGGCAAATACCTGATTATCGAATTTGTTCCAAAAGAAGATGAAAAAGTTGAGTTGATGCTCAATAGTGGTGTCCGCATATATCATGAATACAGTGAAGATAAATTCCTTAGATCTTTTGGAGACTATTTCTTTATTTTAAAAAAGGAGTATATATCTGATACAAAAAGGACAATATATTTAATGCGTAAACATGAAATATAAATCAGGGGTGCTGTCGTTTAGATATGAATACTATTTAATCCTTTTACCTCTCTTTTTTGTATTTCATGGATTTAATAATAATACGTCGGTAGTCCTGATAAAAGACGCTTTACTTTTATTATTGAAATATTGGATTTGGTTCTTATTGATTTTATTAGTTGTTTCAAAAGCATTAAAAAGCTCAGAAAAAGGATCAGTATTTACAGGATTTTTAATGTTTATTTTCTTTTTTTTTGGATGGGCTCATGATTTTCTAAAAACATACTTTCAAAATGCTATAATAACCCGGTATTCTATTCTTCTCCCACTCATAATAATTCTTATAGCTATAGTATATAAGGTAATCAAAAAAACAAATTACAGTTTTCATAGAATATTAGTTTATTTAAATGTATTGCTAGCAATTTTCATTGCTTTAGAACTTGGCTATGTATTGAAAAGTATAGGACAACAAAATGGAAACAGTCAAATCAAGTATAAACAAATAACTAAGAGTGGTCAAAAACCAGATGTTTATTTTATTATAGCAGATGGCTATTCGGGGCAAAATTCTTTGAATGATGTCCTGATGTTTGACAATTCAAAATTTTTAAATCAGCTCAGATTAAGAGGATTTCATATTGTTTCCAACTCAAAAAGCAATTACAACCTTACCCCCTATTCATTAGCGTCTACATTAAAAATGAATTACTTAGATTTAAACAGTATAAAGGAGAATCCGAAAGACCTTAATTATTGTTTTAAAAACATTAATTCAAATCCAGTCATAGATTTTTTCAAGGAATTGAATTACAAAATTTACAATTTTTCCATTTTCCGTTTTGACAACATACCCCCTTTGGAGAATTCGCAATTTTTTGAAGTTGGCCCTGGGATCATAAATTCACAAACATTATTGGGAAGAATCAAGAGAGATATTGCTTTCAACCTCATTACTAAATATAAATTTGAGTGGGCTATGAGGTTTGTCGTAGAAAAAGAAGTACAAAAAACAGAGCATTTATATCAAGAAACGCTTGAAATTTCCAACACAAATTCAAGCCTACCGAAATTTATATACACACACTTAATGATGCCACATTATCCTTATTATCTGGATAGTGCAGGAAATTTCAATTATTATAATTCCATTACGGAAGAAAACTGGTCTTCTAAACAAAATTATCTTGGATACTTACAATATTGTAATGATAAACTAATTAAGCTGGTTGATCATATATTGCTAAACTCAGTTAAGCCTCCTATTATTCTACTGATGGGTGACCATGGTTTTAGAGAATTTTCTTCAAAAGAAGAATTCAGGAAGTATTACTTTATGAACCTCAATGCTATTCTTTTGCCAAATAAAAACTATTCCTGTTTTAAGGAGGAAATTTCTAACGTCAATGAATTCAGATGCTTACTGAATTCAGGATTTAATCAAAATTTTAAATTGGTATCTGACACGACTTTTTTTATAAATTAATGGCAATTAATGCAAAATCATAACATACTAATTCTCGCCCCTCATACAGATGATGGTGAACTTGGATGCGGAGCCTCCATAGCAAAGTTTATCATAGAAGGAAGAAAAGTAACTTATATTGCATTTTCTACCTGTTCTCAATCTTTGCCAGACAATCTTCCTTCGGATACGCTTCAAAATGAATGCATCGCAGCGACAAATTTCCTAGGTATTAAGGATGTTCGATTTTTTGACTTCCAGGTTAGGAAATTATTAGTAAACAGGCAAGAAATCTTAGAAGAGCTTATAAAAATAAATGCAGAACTTCAGCCTGATACTGTTTATTTGCCGGCAGAGCATGATATTCACCAGGATCACCAGGTAATTTATTCTGAAGGATTTCGAGCGTTTAAAAACTCCAATATCTTTGGCTATGAATTACCGTGGAATAATTTTAAATTTTCCCCGATTTATTTTGAAAGAATTAGTGAAGATCAGCTTTCAGCAAAACAATCTGCTTTAAAAGAATATAAATCCCAGGCACATCGTAAATACATGGATCCTGATTTTCAAAAGTCACTAGCTATTGTAAGGGGGATACAATCAAACACTTTGTATGCTGAAGCGTTTGAAATATATCATTTAGTAAATTAGACTTCTACAATTTTCCCGTCGAAAAAAAAGAATTCATTCCAAGATTTATTCCAATTTGGTTTAGTGTTACATTTCTTTGATATACGGACCTCGCATATAACACTTGCAAATTTTGAAATGATATTTTTAATCCAGTAGAAAATCCGTTTAAACCATTACCTGATAATCCCATATTTAATTCCATCCGGCGCAAATGGTTATAACCAACAATTGCTTCCAAATTCTTACTTAAATAAATATGACCGGCTACAACGAAATGATTTAGAATATTATTTATGGTCGTGTGGTTTTCAGGATTTCCATTTTCGATATTAAATACAGTATCATTGTAGGTTAGGTCAAATTTATTTATGTGATATCCTGTTAGCGATATCCCCAACGGTGCATTTTGCAGTCGTTTGGTTATCCCAACCTGGATGTCGAATGGCAGGTCTTCATTTTCTCCGCCAAAATTTTTAACCTGAAAACCCATATTTTTTGCGAGCAGAGAAGCTGAAAAATTATGAAGTGAATCTCTATATAACACCCCAACATCGAAAGCGATTCCACTTGCCTTGTATTGATTGTATATGGAATTTATTATTTTAAGGCTTACCCCATAACTCCAGTTTTCCAGGTAGGCCCTTGCTGCTTCGACTTGAATCACAAAATCTATTGGACGAAATTGCCCATATGACATCCCAGAAGCATCAGTTTGAATAATAGAGCCATAATTTATAAAGTTGATATGCCCGCCAAATGTTGTATTAGTTTTGCGATCATAGTATGCCCCGGTAGCACTATAAGATTTAACGCCTTTTAAAAAACTACTGAAACTTACTAACAACTGGGCGTTCACTGCAGGATTTAGTAAAGACGGATTATTAGCCGTAAGACCTACTTCGTTTGTTATATAAGATGCATTTATACTTCCCGCACCGGTAAGCACGGGATCTGATGACAGCTTTAAAAAATTAAAAGCAACTCTCCCCCCAATGGTTTGAGAATTTCCTGGCGTCCAGAATAAAATAAGTACTATTAATCCTATAAAGCGCAAAAAGGCACAATTATAATTGAAGTAACAAATATGATTATTCCTGTAACGCCAGGTCAATCACCTGGCTCATGGTCTTAACATAATGAAATCTAACGCCCTTAATGTATTCAGGATTGATCTCCTGCACATCCTTTTCATTTTGAGAACAGAGGATAATATCCTTTAAACCGGCTCTTTTTGCAGCCAGAACCTTTTCTTTTATTCCTCCTACTGGCAAGACTTGTCCACGTAATGTAATTTCACCTGTCATGCCAAGAAATGGTTTGATTTTTTTCCCTGTAAATGCTGAGGTCAAAGCTGTTAACATAGTCACCCCCGCACTCGGCCCATCTTTAGGTACAGCTCCTTCAGGAACATGAATATGCACCGTTTTCTTTTCTATCATTGCAGGGTCAACACCAAACTTTCTTGCATTAGCACTCAAATAGGATAAAGCTGTTGCTGCACTCTCTTTCATCACATTTCCCAGGTTTCCAGTCAATCTTAATTCAGGTTTACCATCACTTAAAGAGGCTTCTATAAATAGAATATCTCCACCAACATAGGTGTAAGCAAGTCCTACGGCAACTCCCGGAATATTTGCAGATTTATATATCTCATTGTTATACTTCGAGCGTCCCAATATCTTTTCAATATCCTCGATAGCAAGTGTTGCTTTTACCTTTCCTTTCATGGCTAATTGCCTGGCGAGGTTTCTCATGATGGCTGCCAACAACCGATCTAATTCCCTAACCCCACTTTCCCTTGTATAGTCCTGGATAATTTTTTCAAGTACCTTGTCAGATATCTTAAACCTGGTTGATTTCAGTCCATGCGCTTCCTTTTGTTTGGGTATAAGGTGTCGTTTAGCAATTTCAATCTTTTCTTCAACTGCATAACCACTCAATTCAATTATTTCCAATCTGTCACGTAAAGCAGGTTGAATCGTTTGCAGATTATTTGCTGTGGCAATAAACAATACCTTACTCAAATCATATTCAAGTTCGAGATAATTATCATAAAAAGAATGATTTTGTTCGGGATCTAAAACTTCTAAAAGAGCACTGCTGGGGTCTCCACGAAAATCACTTCCCACTTTATCGATTTCATCAAGAATCATTACTGGGTTTGATGACTGAATTTTACGGATATTTTGAACAATCCTACCTGGCATAGCACCTATATATGTCTTTCTATGACCCCTGATCTCACTTTCATCATGAATTCCACCAAGGCTTAGTCTTACATATTTTCTACCTATAGCGTTGGCAATACTTCTTCCAAGAGATGTTTTTCCAATTCCGGGAGGGCCATAAAAACATAAAATTGGGCTTTTCATATCGCCTTTTAGTTTTAATACGGCCAGGTATTCCAAAATACGTTCTTTAATTTTCTGCATACCATAATGGTCATGATCAAGAATTTCTTTTGCTTTATCCAAATCATAAACATCCTGCGTATAATCCAGCCATGGCAGATCCAGCAACAGATCTAAATGATTATATACTACGGAATAATCGGGCGTACTTGGATGCATTCTTTCAAGCTTCTCTATTCCCTTCCTAAAGGTTTCCTTTGCAGTATCCGGCCATTTTTTACCCTCTGCCCTCTTTTGTAATTCCTTTATTTCTCTTTCGTTGGGATCTCCGCCTAATTCTTCTTTTATACTTTTTAATTGTTGCTGCAGAAAATACTCTCTTTGCTGCTTATCAATTTCGGCCCTGGTTTTATTAGTAACCTTATTCTTTAATTCAGCAAACTGAAGCTCTTTTTGTAAAAACTGCATTAAAAGATCAGCTCTTTCCCTAATATTATTAAGCTCTAATATTTTTTGCTTTTCCCTAATATCAATTGTTAGGTTACTTGAAACAAAGTGAATCAGGAAAGATGGGTTTTCTATATTTTTTAATATTACTGATGCTTCTGTAGGAATATTTGGAGATAATTGAATTATTTCTGTTGCCAGGTCTTTGATATTTGAAACATAGGCTTCAAAATCTGGATCTTTAGGAGGTTCCTCTTCAAATATCAGGTTAATATTTGCCTTAAAGTAGGGTTCTTCCATAATAACTGAATCAATGGCAAATCGGCTTTTTCCCTGGATGATAATTGTTGTGCCACCATCAGGCATTTTTATTTGCTTCACAATCTTAGCTACTGTTCCAACATTCTCAAGATCTTTAGCTGTTGGATCTTCAACACTACTATCTTTTTGAGCTACAACTCCTATCAATTTATGCGTTTTATAAGCATCAGTAACAGCTTTTATGCTTTTATCCCTGCCAACTGTGATAGGTAAAACAACACCTGGAAACAAGACCGTATTGCGCAAAGGCAATAAACTCAATTCTGAGGGTATGTCAATCTTTTCATTTGCTTCAGCATCTGTCTCATTAAGAGGTATGATGGGAATAAAATCCATCTCTTCTTCCGACTTCAAATTAAAGTTCACTCGCGATAATTTATTAATTATGACCAATTCCTGATTTTCCAGGCAAGACTGCAAATTTACATAAGGAATTGATGGTGTTCAAGTATTATACATCTTCATTCTCTTAGGACACAGTCGTTAAAACGAAAAATCCCTCTTTAAGAGGGATTTTCAGAAAATAAGTTTATATGAATTTATAAGGCTATTCCAAGTGAAAGCTGGTATCCCTGGTTATTCCATTTATTTTGATCTCCGACATCACTGATATTATTTAATCCAACAAAATACCTGCCTGTCAGACGAAGTTTGCTAATATTGATCTGGGCTCCTCCAGTCAAAGAAAAATCTCCGGATTTAAACGCTTCCTTACCATTTTCCAGTAAGTTTTTGTCCTGTGATATCAGGATTCCAAATTGCGGACCTGCCTGTAGGGATAAGATATTTCCTAACTTATAATTTAATAAAATAGGAATTGTCAGGTAGTTCAACTTTACATCTTTATAATTACTAAAATTGGTTGCATTTTGATAGACGTTTTTAAAACTACTGTCAGCACGGGTTTGATACTGGTTGAATAAAACTTCAGGTTGAATACCTAACCTCCCACCCAATCCAATATCTGCAAATCCACCTAAATGATATCCATAACGAAATTCATCCCGAAAGGCTTTGCCTTCTACTTTAGTAATGTTTGTTCCGCCTTTAATACCAACTGTAAATTGTGCAAAAGCAGCCTGTGCAAAAAAAATGCAAGCAGACAGGACAAAAAATTTAGTTTTCATAACAATTGTTTGATAAGATTGTTAGAAGCCAAGATTGATGCCATGTAAAATCTGTGAATGTTAAATAAAATCAAACAACTAAAAAATTACCCCTGCATTTAATAAGAAGGCAGTTCCTAAATTTCCATCCTTTGCCGGGAAATAATAATCAACCATGAACTGGGGTTGGACAAAAAACTTACCTTTTGAATACTCTGTTTTGATAAACCCTGCCAGGGATAATGGTTGAAAATAATGGCTATCGTCGAGATAGGAGTTTTCTGAATTAAATAAAATATTTGCTCCTGTACCTTTTACTATTCCATAAGTGTCGCTGCTTTGATTGATACCAAACTTTTGGGTTCCACTGATAAAAGTTAACTGCGGAGTAACGCGGAAATATTCATTTTTTGATAGAACATTTAACCAGTAAAAATCATGTCTGAATGAGGCGGTGACACTAAGATCATTTATACTTTCCAGTGTATTGACCCTGGTATAACCTCTTCTTTTTAAACGTATAGAATTAATCAATTCTCTTCTTTCAGTATATGCTGACCGGCTTCCCCATCCATAATTCACTGATATAGTAGGCTTGACTGGCAAATCTCTATATGTAAAATAGATATTTGCACCATTTTGCAGGGGTGATGTGTAAAAAGGTAAATTGCCTTTTGTAATAAAATGTGTGAATGCAATCCCTGTAATGAATTTTCTGTTTTGTATATAATCGTAAGAACCTGTAATACTAAATTGATAAGGATTTACTTTCTGACCATCATTTATAATACTTACGGAACCTGTAATTCCTAATCCTGATTTAGAAAAATATGATACAGAAGGAGTTAATAAGAATTTCTTGATAGGTTCAGCAACATAACTTTCTTTCGAGGCATAGTTGAAATAACCTGAACTAAGACCAAAATTGACAAGTGCAAAGCTCCTGGGAACTGTTAATGAATCCAGGAAAACATCTAATTCATTAAATAATGCATCATAATCTGTAAAACTAGTATCAATTTCAGGCTGCCGGGCAGGTTTTTGACTAAAGGCCAGGCTAACCAAACAAAAATTACAAATAATCAGCATTAAAACCTTTCTGGGCATTACAGCAAATTTTGGTTCTTCAGTAGTAAATGGTATCCGATAGACATCTATAAGTAATATAAGTTTAAAACAATTTGTAACGATAAAAATATCATATTATTGAATCAGGCTAACTCAATCAAAGTGATTTCCGGTAAAATACCGACCCTTCCAGGATAACCTATAAACCCATATCCCGAGTTGACATACAGCTTTTGATTCCCAGCTACATATAGGCCCATCCATTGTTTATAAACATATTGTACAGGACTCCATTTGAACCAGGGAATTTCTATTCCAAACTGCATACCGTGAGTATGACCGGATAACATAAGATCTATATCACTATAATCGGGCCTAACTTCAGCATCCCAGTGTGTAGGATCATGGCTCATTAATATCTTAAAGGAGATATTTTCAGTGCCCTGGTATGCCTTTTTTAAATTGCCATATTTAGGAAATCGTTTCAAAGCACTCCAATTCTGGATTCCAATAAGCGCTATTTTCTCTTCCTCCTTTTCCAACAAAACATGTTCATCAAGCAGAAGAGTCCAACCCATCTCCTTATGAACCGCCTTTAACGCATCCAGGTTTTTTCTTTTCGCCTCAGCATCAGGCCAATTATAATAATCACCATAATCGTGGTTTCCCAATATAGAATATATACCCATTGGGGCATTTAACTGGTTAAATACAGTTTTGTACAACGCCATTTCATCCGCTGTATTATTCACGAGGTCCCCGGTGAATAGAATTAAGTCCGGATGTAAGGACAATACTTCCTTTACGCCTTTTTCTACAGCTTTCACATCAGTAAAGCTACCACTATGAATATCTGAGATTTGCACGATTCTAAGCCCCTTGAAAGATCCGGGAATGTTAGGGAATGCCAGTCTTATTCTTTTGATTTCATAATTATATTTATTAGAAAAACCATAAACAAGGGTTGAAAACAAAGTACCTCCAAATGCCAAACCAAACCAGCTTAAGAAAACGGAACGAGAAATGCGACCAGATTCCTGGATACCTTCTCCTTCAGTATTTCTAAAAAGTAATTTTGCCGCCAGCCATTGTATACCTCTACGCAGGTCATCTAATAAAAAAAATACAGAGGCGATTAATTTGCTCAGAAATATTCCAATAATTACGGCAAACAGCGTACTTCTTGTTGCCTTGGGGATGTTATCAAATAAGGGTAAAAGAAATAATATAAGTAAGGCTAAAACCGAGACTGACCAATAGGATGCAAATATTATGGTTTTTGCTTTTGTCCCGGAATTACTTGATAAAAGCCTAATGATCTGGAATACATAAAAATCAAGTAATAGCATCAGGCCGGCAAAAATGATCCAAAAGGGTGAGCTTCGCATATCCAGGTTTATAACATGCAAATAACTAAAGTTTTATAAATCAGATGCATTATCTTTCACATCACTTCTTTTTGGCATCTTTACCCGTATTTTTGCTAACATTGGGTAAAAGCATTATTTCATGAAATTGACTTATTATGGCCAATCTTGTTTTACTGTAGAGGTAGAAGGGAAATACCTGCTTTTCGACCCTTTTATAACTCCTAATGAACTGGCAAAACATATACATATTAACACTGTAAAGGCCGATTATATACTTGTTTCTCACGGTCATTCTGATCATATAGCTGATGGAATTTCTTTGGCAAACCATACAAATGCAACTGTTATAGGTTCTTTTGAAGTAATTAATTGGTTTTCAAGTCATGGAATCGAAAAAACCCATCCGATGAATATAGGAGGCCAGTGGAATTTTGATTTTGGCAGGGTAAAATGTACAAGTGCTATTCATTCTTCAGCTATGCCGGATGGTAGCTATGGAGGTAATCCTATGGGTTTTTTGATAACAGCAAATAATAAATCGTTTTACTATAGTGGTGACACATCCCTTACAATGGACATGCAGTTAGTGCAAAGATGGGCAAAACCAGACTTTGCAATCCTACCTATAGGAGACAATTTCACTATGGGCTATGAAGATGCTATTATTGCAGCCGAAATGATCCAGTGCAAAAATATCGTTGGGGTGCACTACGATACTTTTGGTTTTATTAAAATCGATCGTGAAAAAGTAAAAAGCTCTTTTGCTAATGCAGGGTTGAAATTATTTCTTCCTGCCATTGGAGAAAGTATTGAACTATAAAAATAAGTTGGATAAATGGCCAGAATTATTGGTGTTGCCAATCAAAAAGGTGGAGTGGGAAAAACCACTACCGCCATAAACTTAGCTGCCTCATTTGCTGTTCTTGAATACAAGACCTTATTGGTTGATGCAGATCCACAGGCTAATAGCACTACAGGAGTGGGATTTGATCTTCAAAATGTTACCCAAAGTCTATATGATTGCATGGTAAATAATGCTGAAGCCAGGGATGTTATATTAAAAACTGATATTCCTTACCTGGACCTCATCCCTTCACATATAGATCTTGTAGGCGCCGAAATTGAAATGATCAATTACCCTAACAGGGAAATGGTTTTAAAATTCATGATCGATGAAATAAAAAGCAATTATGATTTTATAATTATAGATTGTTCTCCTTCTCTTGGATTGATTACGGTTAATGCTCTTACAGCTGCCGATTCAGTTATTGTTCCAGTCCAATGTGAATTTTTCGCTCTCGAGGGATTAGGGAAACTGTTAAACACTATAAAGATTGTTCAAAGTCGTTTGAATACCTCTTTATTAATAGAAGGCATTTTGATGACTATGTACGACGGCAGGCTTAGGCTATGTAACCAGGTGGTTGCTGAAGTGAGAAGGCATTTTGAAGAACTCGTGTTTAGTACCATTATTCATAGAAATGCACGACTAAGTGAAGCGCCAAGTGTAGGAAAACCTGTAATTCTGTATGATGCAAATAGTAAAGGTTCAATGAATTACCTTAACCTGGCGAAAGAAATTCTTCAAAAAAATAATCTTACAAAAATTCCCCAGGAAGAAAGAACACTTGAATTGTAAGAAATAAATTGTAAATCACCCTCGAATACCCAATTACCAGATTCAGGTATTTCCATTTTAGGGGTTTTAATATCCTTAACAGTCGGGGAAATATCTTTGACAATATGTCAAGGGATTTGAACATTAACTTTGAATATCAAACAAATACATGAGCGCACCAAAACAAAATAAAGATGCATTAGGTAAGGGAATTCGTTCCCTTTTACAAAGCATTGATTCTGACCTCAAGAATACTTCGGGCCAATTAAAACCACAAGCAGTAGAAGCCGCAACCGGAATTATGCGGCTGCCTTTAGAGAATATAGAGACAAATCCCAAACAGCCCCGAAAGGATTTTGATGAGCAGGCATTACAGGAATTGGCTCAATCCATAAAACTTCATGATATCATTCAACCAGTAACGGTTTCAAAATTACATGGTAATAAATATCGACTCATTTCAGGAGAAAGAAGGCTCAGAGCCGCAAAAATAGCTGGTTTAAAAGATATACCTGCATATATACGTCTTGCAAACGACCAGGAATTGCTTGAGTTAGCCTTATTGGAAAATCTTCAACGGGAAGACCTTAATGCAATGGAAGTTGCCCTGAGTTACAAGAGGATGATGGAAGAACTGGACCATACACAGGAACAGGTAGCTGAAAGAATGGGAAAAGACAGAAGCACAGTTACAAATTATTTACGCCTATTGAAGCTTCCCCCAGACATCCAGGTCGCTGTCCGTAATGGTGAAATCAGTATGGGTCATGCAAGGGCTTTAATCAATGTCGATACTATCGATAAACAATTATACATATTTGACGAGATTAAATCTAAAGATCTGTCAGTAAGACAAACAGAAAACCTGGTAAGGGCATTATATAAAGAGAAAGAAGGCAAAAAGCCAACCGTCAATTCGCTTCCTGAAGGCTATAAGAAAGTTGAGGATAAACTTGCGTCCCATTTCAGCACGCGTGTTAAAATGAAACACAGCAAAAATGGCAGCGGACAAATAACTTTTGATTATTACTCGCTGGAGGAATTAAATAAATTATTAGATCAAATGAACGTGAGCATTGAGTAACCAGGATTATACAATAAGGTGCTTTTTTATTGCAATTTTTCTCTTGCAATTTGTATTGGGTTATTCCCAGGTTGATTCTGTTAAATCAGCAACTTTTGATTCAACAAAACCCAGAATCCTTGTTGACTCATTGCCAAAATTAGACAGCCCGGTAATTGCTAATAAGCCATCCATTGATTCAATTTTAAAACTTCATTCTCCCAAAAAGGCGGCTATTCGGTCAGCCATCATACCCGGGTGGGGGCAATTATATAATAAGAAATACTGGAAAATTCCTATCATCTATGGAGCCCTGGGCTTATCAGGAAGTGTCTTTGTGTTTAATTTACAAAATTATAGAGACCTGCGTTTTGCCTATAAGGCAAAATATGAGGCCCAACCTAAGAGCAGCACAACTGGCCAACCAATTCCTGGAGACTCCACAAACTATTTTAAAATTAAACCTGAATTAGTACCACTAGATATTAATGCATTGAGAACTTACCGGGATGAATACAGACGAAACATTGATTATTCCGCCCTGGTTTTTATCCTTTTATGGGGCTTGAATGTAGTTGATGCAACTGTTGATGCACATTTAAAATCATTCGATGTGAGCCCTGATCTTAGTTTCCACATGAAATTTGGACATAGCCAGATCGCTGGCACTACAGGTGTTAGCTTTGTACTGGCATTCCGTTGAAGCATACTTATCTCTAAAATCATATAATTAATTTATGCGCATTGCACTAATTGGATATGGCAAAATGGGCCAATTAATAGAAAAGATCGCTATTGAAAGAGGACATGAGATTATTGTAAAAATTCATATTGACAACACAGAAGAATTTACCAAATCTAATCTTCAGATGGCCGATGTTGCTATTGAATTTACAGGACCGGAAAGTGCCTTTGAAAATATTAAAAAATGTATCGACTTTGATATACCTGTTGTAAGCGGATCAACCGGATGGAATGAGAAAATAGAAATTATAAAAGCCTATTGTAAAGAAAAAAATGGATCTTTTCTCCACACCAGTAATTTCAGTATTGGAGTTAATATATTTTTTGAAGTTAATAAATACCTTGCAAAGTTGATGGCTTCGCATAGTGATGCTTATGATGTTACTTTAAAAGAAATACACCATACTGAAAAAAAAGATTCTCCTAGTGGAACTGCTGTGACGTTGGCCGAACAGGTTCTAAAAAATTTTAAAGCTAAGAAAAGCTGGGTTAACAATATTTCAAATCTACCAGAGGAATTATCCATCATTAGTGAAAGGATTGATCCTGCTCCCGGAACACACCAGGTAAAGTATACTTCGAAAATTGATGATATTGAGATCATTCACACAGCTCATAATCGTGAAGGTTTTGCCCAGGGAGCTGTTCAGGCAGCTGAGTTTATCCATGATAAGAAAGGAATATTTACTATGCAGGATGTGCTGCACATAAAATAGCCTACCCTCTAACTTGTACAGACTACAAGGATTTTAGATTATCAAGCATATCGCTAGTCATTGCAGAAAGATCATATCGCGGTTTCCAACCCCAGTCATTTCTCGCAACGCTATCATCAATACTGCCCGGCCAGCTATTGGCAATTGTCTGCCTGTAATCAGGTACATAGTCAATGGTAAATTCCGGAATATGTTTTTTTATCTCTTGCGCTATTTCTTCTGGCGAAAAACTCATTCCGGAGATATTATAGGATGTCCTGGTAGTTATTTTATCACTGGTTGCTTCCATTAACTCAATTGTTGCCCTGATAGCATCAGGCATATACATCATAGGCAAAAAAGTATCTTTTTCCAAAAAACAATCGTAATGCTTGTTTTCAAGTGCCTCATGGAAAATTTCAATTGCATAATCTGTGGTTCCTCCTCCCGGAGCTGACTTGTATGATATCAAACCTGGGTATCGAATACTTCTGACATCCACGCCATATTTATGAAAGAAGTAATTGCACCAAAATTCACCTGCATATTTGGAAATACCATAAACAGTGGTCGGTTCTATTATAGTTTGTTGCGGACAATTGTTTTTGGGCGAAGTAGGTCCAAATACCGCAATTGAACTAGGCCAGTAAACCTTGGATAATTTTTCCTCACGTGCTATATCCAAAACATTTAAAAGACCCTGCATATTCAGATGCCAGGCAAGGTTTGGATTCTTTTCCCCGGTAGCAGAAAGAATTGCGGCAAGTAAGTATATCTGGGTTATACCCTGGCGAATTACCTGTACATGAAGCATTTCTTTATTCATCACATCCAGGCTCACATATGGTCCGGTGCCCTGTAATAATTCATTCTGCTCCCGAAGATCAGAGGCCACAACATTTGCAGCCCCATAGATTTTTCTTAATGCCAAAGTGAGTTCTACACCTATCTGTCCAGATGCACCTATTACAAGTATCTTTTCCTGTTTCATGGCTACAAAATTGAGAGCAAATATAGGTTACCAAATTGTGAACAATTAACATGAAACTTAGAAATCTCATCTGATAAAGAATTACCCATCGAACAATAACTATGGATTATTTTTGCACCCATGATAAAGTTTTTAGCAGACATCTTTTCTCCACAACAATATGATCAGAATTCCTTTTTTCTCATTGCAGGACCATGTGTAGTTGAAAGTGAGGATTTGGTTTTCGAAGTGGCTGAGAAGGTATCTGGAATATGTAAAAGGAATAATATTCCATTAATATTGAAAGCTTCTTATAGAAAAGCCAATCGTACCAGCATATCTTCATTTACAGGCGTAGGGGATGAAATTGGATTAGATATCATTCAGAAAGCTGGAAAAAAATACGGATTAGCCACAACTACAGATATTCACACTGAACGGGAAGCCAGTTTAGCAGCACAATTCGTAGATGTGCTCCAGATCCCGGCATTTTTATGTCGCCAGACAGAATTACTACTTGCTGCCGGAAACACAGGCAAAATCGTAAATGTGAAAAAAGGCCAGTTTGTAAGTGGCGAATCAATGAAATTTGCTGTTGAAAAAATTAAGGCTAACGGTAATGAAAAAGTAATGCTTACCGAACGAGGTACTACTTTTGGCTACCAGGACCTTGTAGTGGATTACAGGAATATACCATTAATGCAACAAATTGGAGTACCTGTAGTTATGGATTGCACGCATAGTTTACAGCAACCAAACCAGGTATCAGGAGTTACCGGGGGTAACCCAAAACTCATTGGGACCATAGCCAGTGCAGCTATCGCTGCCGGTGCAGATGGGTTGTTTATCGAAACACATCCTGATCCGTCATGTGCGAAAAGCGATGGGGCAAATATGTTAAGGTTGGATCTATTGGAAGAATTATTAGTAAAGCTGATAAAAATCAGGAAAGCGGTAAACGAATAAAAAGGAAGGGTAAAGTTCCTTTTTTAGACGATGAATTGAATATTTGTCCCTTAATGATCAAGTCTGGAAAGCTAAAAAAATGTGTAGCATATACACACTAAAGACAAAACCTTATTTTTGAGGTTTGTTGAAAGAGATTATCAATAAAAAATCTCAATTGAAATAAGGATAAAGAAATGGCAAAAAAAGTTAGCCGTATAGGTGTATTAACCTCAGGCGGCGATTCTCCCGGAATGAATGCAGCTATCAGGGCAGTTGTTCGTACCGGAATCTACAACGGACTGGAAGTATATGGTATCATGAGAGGCTACCAGGGCCTTATTGAAGATGATATTTATAAAATGGAAGGAAGATCGGTGGCCAATATCATTCAAAGAGGTGGTACGATCTTAAAAACCGCCCGCTGCAAAATTTTCCACACAGCAGAAGGAAGAAAAAAAGCATACGAAATATTACAGAGAAGAGGCATTGATGGCCTTGTGATCATTGGAGGTGATGGTTCATTTCGTGGTGCAGTTGAGTTTAGTAAAGAATTTGATATACCATGTATTGGAATAGCCGGCACCATTGATAAGGACATTGCCGGTACGGATTTCACTATTGGATTTGATACGGCAGTGAACACTGCTGTTGAAGCAATTGATAAGATAAGAGATACCGCAGATGCCCATGACCGTCTCTTTATCATTGAAGTTATGGGTCGTGATGCTGGTTATATAGCTTTACATAGCGGTATAGCTACAGGAGCTGAAAATATATTAATACCTGAACAAAAAACAGACATTGAAGATGTGATTGCTTCACTGCAGGAAAAAGAAAGAAGAAAAAAATTAGTGAATCTTATTGTAGTGGCAGAGGGTGATGAGTTTGGAGGAGCTAATGAAGTAGCAAAAGCCGTTAAAGAACGATTACCCCAAACAGAAACCAGGGTTTGTATCCTAGGGCATATTCAAAGGGGTGGTGCTCCCACCTGCCTGGATCGGTTGATAGCAAGTCGCATGGGGTACCATGCTGTTGAATCATTAATCGAAGGCAGGCATAATGTATTCGTTGGTATTCAGAATAATAAAATGAACTATGTTCCTTTGGATAAAGTACACAAAAAGAAAAGTACAATTAGTGATGAATGGATGAAGATCGTTAAGATTCTTGCAAGCTGATTAGATTTGATTTATAAAGTTCTGTTGTTTAAGCAAATGAACATGGTTTCAACCTAGAACAATTTTCGGAGTAATTCTATTCAATAACGACTAAACTACCTTTTTGGGTAAGTACATATGAGCAAAAACGTCGACAAGTATTTTCATAAGCAAATGGATAAGACCGCTGGACTGGAACACTCCTACCACCGGACAAAAATTGTAGCTACTGTAGGACCAGCATGTGACACCTATGACAAGCTTTTAGACCTGGTAAAATGTGGTGTGAATGTTTTTCGATTAAACTTCTCTCATGGGTCTCATGAAGATAAAAAACAAATAATAGAATACATTCGGCAAATCAATGACAGAGAACCTTACAATATCGCAATATTAGGAGACCTGCAGGGGCCAAAACTGCGTGTTGGCGAAATGGAGAATGGCGGTATTGATGTTCAGCCTGGAGATATACTCACTTTTACCAATGAAAAATTAGTCGGCAATAAAGAAAGGATTTATGTTTCCTATCCAAATCTTCATGCTGACGTAAGGGTCGGAAATAAAATATTGATCGACGATGGAAAGTTGGAAGTGCAGGTTAAAAAGATTCTAAAGAATAATGACGTCCAGGTGGAAGTTACTATGGGTGGAATGCTATCTTCTAAAAAAGGAGTAAATCTTCCTGATACCAAGATTTCCCTTCCTGCACTTACAGATAAAGACCTTATTGACCTGGAATTTATTATAGAACAACAGTTAGACTGGGTAGCCCTTTCATTTGTCAGAAGTGTCAGAGATATAACCTTGCTCCGTTACAAACTTGATGAAAAGAAGAGCAAGACCAAGATTATTGCAAAAATTGAAAAACCCGAAGCCCTCAACAATTTAAGAGATATCATTGTAGAAAGCGATGCTATTATGATTGCCCGCGGAGACTTAGGTGTTGAGTTGCCGATTGAACAAATTCCACTAATTCAACGAAACATCATCAGGAAATCACTTCACAGGGCAAAACCTGTAATTGTGGCCACACAAATGATGGAAAGCATGATTGATAGAAGCAAACCTAACAGGAGTGAGATTACCGATGTGGCAAATGCTGTTCTGGAAGGTGCTGATGCTGTTATGCTAAGCGGAGAAACCGCCACAGGCCAACATCCTAAACTTGTTGTTGAAACAATGCGGAAGATCATTATGGAGGTGGAAAGAACAGAATACAGGTATAACCTGGAAGAAGTTTTAACTCCCCAACCCCACTCTCCTTCTTTCCTGAGTGATGCCATTTGTTACAATGCCTGTAAACTTTCCCAGGATGTTCAGTCAGATGCCTTGATAGGAATGACTCAGAGTGGTTATACTGCATTTATGCTTAGCAGTTACAGGCCAAAGGCGCCATTGTTCATATTTACCAAGGAACGTTCCCTTGTGAACCAGTTAAGTCTAAGCTGGGGTGTGAGGGCATTCCATTACGGCGAAGAAGAAAGCCTGGATGATATTATTTTCGATCAAATTGATATTTTAAAAGAAAGAGCATTCCTGAAAAGTGGTGATATCGTTGTAAATACAGGAAGCACGCCTGTGCATTTACATTTGCCTACCAATATTGTCAAGATAACTAAGGTTGAATAAATAAACCCGATTGATAAAAAATGGCTGTATCAAATTACTGGTACAGCCATTTTTGTATAGGCTCTTTTTCAATTAAACCTCCAAGATGTTTTAAACAGAACCCATTTTCGCTTTACCCATTTACTATTGTCACCTTCGGAACAATTAACTTTGAATACCACATAACATTCATAAGACCTCAATTATTAATACTTATTCGCTAACAGCTTTAACCAATCACATCCAGACATATAAATACTCCTTTCCTTTATAACCATGAACTAAATGTCTAAACTGTAGAAATATGGTTACAAATAGCTCCCAGGTTCTTCTGAAATTTATTTAATATCTAATGGGTATAATATTCGCTCTTTCATTTTTATGAAGATCAAATTTCTCGGTGCTGCCCGCACTGTAACAGGTTCCTGTCATTTAGTGACCCTTGAAAATGGGCTTAAAATACTTTTGGACTGTGGAATGTTTCAGGGAATGGGTGCAGAAACTGATGATCTCAATGAAAAATTCGGATTTGACCCATCTTCAATTGCATTTCTACTTTTATCTCATGCTCATATTGATCACTCAGGGCTCATTCCCAAATTAGTAAAGGAAGGATTTAATGGCAAAATTTATTGCACTCCGGCGACAAAAGATCTTACGGAAATACTATTATATGATAGCGCTGAAATTCAAAACTATGAGGTAGAATACAAAAACAAAAAAAGGACAACCAGGAACTTAAAACCGTTTGAACCGCTTTATGCTACAGAACATGTTCAAAATGCCCTGGATCTATTTGAAACTGTTGACTTTAATAATTGGGCAATTTTAAGTGATGGAATTGAAATATTATTTACTAACACCGGTCACTTAATAGGAAGTGCAGGGATTTATTTAAAAGTTAAAGAACAAGGCAGAGAAACTACTTTATTTTATACGGGTGATGTTGGAAGATACCGTTCTGTTTTATTACAGCCTCCAGCAGAGTTTCCGCAAGCTGACCATATAATTCTGGAAAGTACCTATGGAGATAAGCATCATAATATTAAATTCAATACTATTGAGAACATTCACAAATGGATCAAAAAAATTTGTGTTGAAAAACAAGGGCAGCTAATTATCCCCGCATTTAGTGTAGGTAGAACACAGGAAGTTTTGTATGCTTTGAATCAGTTAAGTCTTGAGAAAAGATTGCCTGATATACCCTATTTTGTAGATAGTCCCTTAAGTTCTAAAGCAACGGGTGTCATAAAAAAATATACAGATCAATTCAATGATCACTTGCAACAAGTACTATCCATAGATGATGACCCCTTCGATTTTCCAGGATTAAAGTATATTGATAATGTAGAGGATAGTAAAAAATTAACTGACTCCACTTTGCCTTGTGTGATCATATCTGCAAGTGGAACTGCAGATGCAGGAAGGGTACGTCATCATATAAATAGTTGCATCAGCAGAGATAATTGTGCAGTATTACTTGTAGGTTATTGTAGCACGAATTCCTTGGGCGGCCAATTACTTAATGGAACCAAAGAAGTTGAAATATTTAATGACCCATGTGCCGTTCTCTGTGAAATAGGGCAGATCAAAGGTATGAGTGCACATGGCGACACTGATGATCTGGTTAAATTTATGAGTTGCCAGGAGCCTGAACTGATAAGTTCCATTTACCTTGTTCATGGTGAATACAAGGTGCAACAAGCCTTTGCCAGGCGCCTCGGGTTAAAGGGTTATAAAAATATCGAAATCCCAGGTCAACACCAGGAATACACCCTGTTATCAAGGCATATTGAAAAAAGAGCTTGAACCGCTCACCAAGTATTTTATCATGAGATCCTTGTACGTAATAGGCTAATAAAAAATTCGGAACAATCAATAAGTACAATTATTCCGGCATATATTAATTTCTAAATTCCTGTGAAACCATTAATCCATGAAAACCACCATCAAGTATACCAATACCTACACGATTATAGTTGGGCCGTAGAATATTAGCCCTATGACCCGGAGAATTCATTAATCCCTGGTGACAAATTGGAAGTGTTTGCCCCAATGCAAGGTTTTCCCCAGCCGAAACAAACTGCACATTTGCTGCTTTCATACGATCAAAGGGATCTTTACCCTCTGGTGTATAATGAGAAAAGTATCCACGCTCAAACATATCCCGGGAATGTTTACGTGCAACAATTGTTAGTTCAGGATCTGCTTTCAATGGTTGTAAACCTTGTTTTGTTCTTTCTTTATTTAACATAGAAAGCATTTCCATTTCCAGATCTGTTCTTTCGCGGGCATTTGATACAGTGAAATGCAGGTCAACAGTTTCATCTGATCTAGGCTCAACAGTTAAATTATTCAATGTTTGCCTGGTGGCATCTTTAAATATGGGTGTTAGTTTATTATCAAGCCATTCCACACCTGTAGCCAACCTTCCTGCGAACTCACTATTCTTAGTTTGAGTGCTCAGCTTAGTTGAAACAGGTATGGCAAATAATATAGCTGCTGCAATGGTGCTATATAATAATCCATTAACAAAGCCTGGTAATAAACCCATTGCATGATTTACTTCATGATGATGTGCTTCATAAGGTGTGATTTTCAACAGCCGGTTGAAAATAAATGCCAGGATTATCCTTGACAGTATAATTGTAATGAGGAAAGCAAGGGGAAGTGTCCATACACCTAATCCTGGAAACCAATGCTGGAAGTATGAACCACAATATTTATAACAAAAAAAACCAGCTAATAGGCTACCTATCCAAACCAACAGATCAATTGTCCCAAGAATAAAACCTTTTTGCCATCCCGCCCACATTGCTATAATAACAATTAGCAGTAAGGCCCCATCAATCCAATTCATATTTAAGCCTTTTTCAATCAAACTCAAAAAACATGCTACGTTAAAAATATTTAGTGAACCATTAATTCACATCTAAAGCCTTCATTGATCAATTGGTAAAACCAATTTAGCATTGCAATGATTTCACAATCTTAGCTTATATATTCTTTTTTAATTATCCAGCGCCTTGCATGACAGTATTGATAAAATAAAAAATCCTGCAATTGCAGGATTTCAAATTCTATAAGAAGTACTATTTAAATTTCCGGGTATCAATTGTACCTTTAAATGAAGGCGCATCTAATAAAATGTTGCCTGATTTAACTTCAGGTTGTTCACTATAGATGACCCCGTTATTCCGGGCACCTGCGGCCTGGCTTCTAAAAGTTCCTGAGGTAATATAACTTATAGCACTATGTAAACTGCTTTCCTGAATATCTCCCCAATCCTTATCCAAACCATCTGCAACCTGGCTGTTTACAGAAATGCCATTGAAATAATTTCCTTCACCGTTTTTATTCGTCGTTCTGAATGAAACCGGAAAAATATACCAATCCCCTACCGGAATCGGGAAAAATCCAACAGGTTTTCCGTAAGTTTTACTAGGACCAACAAGGAAAACATCCATATAAGGTTTTAAATTGTTAATAAGTAATTCACTTGCGGAAGCGGTACTGCTGCTTACAATAAAGAATACACGATTAAGATTTAAATTGCCTAGTTTATTGAACTTGTCTTCGCTATTATATTGGGTATACTTATCATTAAATTGCTGCTTCATCATCAGCTGACCATTAGCAGATTGAGGTGCCAGCCAGTTAGCCATTTTTTCCTGAACAGAAACATAGCCGCCACCGTTGTAGCGAAGATCGATGATCACATCATTAACATTGGCTGCAGCAAATTTTCCAAATATTCTTGAATACTGATTATAGATATCAGTGGTATCACCCAGAAAAGAATTAAAAGCAAAATAGCCAATCTTCTTTGAGTTGATAGAATAAACAGTATCAATAATAACAGGATGATCATTATAATTTGAAGCAGTGAGATCCACTGTAACTGTCGTATTATCTGGCTTTTGAAAAGTAATTTTTGCATTATTACTCTGGTAAATGTTCTGAACAATAAATGTTGCATTACCGGTTGTAATATTTGTATTTCCATTTATTGAGGTTATTCGCCATCCTCTCCTGATTCCCGCAAGACCTGCAGGTGACTCTTTTTCTACCATTTTGACCCGGAGATCACCTTCTGCCATAAAAAAGACATTTAAACCAAAATCCCCGGTTGAAACTCCTGTACTAACATTATCCCAATCTGCCTGTTTTACACCAAAGCTCCATTTGTCGACTGGCCCCGAAAAACCAGGCTCGGTACTGTATTGACGAATGGCTGTCATTAATTTATCAATATCAGAATAGCTCCTGGCATCAAAACCAGACGGTATTTGGTTATACCATAAGTATATGTCCTTTGAATACAAAAGTGCAGAGTCCTTCAAAGCATTTGCGGTTGTTCCAGTAGGTGTGGTTGTAGTTGGCGCTGGTGGGGTTAAATTGCCTGAAGAAACATCCGATTTTTTACAGGATGAAAAAAAGGCCATACCTACCAATGCCACCACGAAAAGGCGGTGCTTAATAGATTGCATAATGTTTTTAGATTTTTTAGATGTGATGGATAATAACTGCAAAGAATGAGCAGAAATTGCAGGTAAAAGCTTATTTAACAAGTGTTTATAGGGTATATATTGTTAATATAACACACGATGGGGTCGAGTTCCTGATTCTCATTTATATGGGCATAAAAAAAGCCCTGACAAGGTCAGAGCTTAAATTCTCACAAAGGCAAATATATTAATACCTGCTTTTGTTATAACCGCCACCGCCGTTATAACCACCGCCGCCGTTGTTACCGCGGAAACCACCACCACCGGTGCGGGCAGGTTTATCTTCTTTAGGCTTTGCTTCCATTACACGAATGGATCTTCCTTCAACAGTTGCCTGGTCTAATTCAGCAATTGCTTTTTTAGCAGCTTCATCATCAGACATTTCAACAAATCCAAATCCACGGCTTTTGCCAGTAAACTTGTCTGTGATTACTTTTGCTGAAGTCACTTCACCGTACTCAGTGAAAAATTCTTTTAAGTCTTCATCCTGCACGTTGAAGCTTAAGTTGGAAACGTAAATGTTCATACTTTCTTTTAAAAAATTTAAAATTGATTGAGACGAGGCAAGAAAGTAAAGGGTCTAACTAACAGCGGAAAAAATAGCAGATTAATTGTACACTTACCAAATGCGATGCTCAAATAACGGTGCAAATATAATAGAATGTAACTAGAATCATTCCTGTATGACAAGAATCATTTGTTAAGTTACTATCAAATCATTTGCACTTAAATGGTTATGCCCTGCCCATTTGTTTTAAAAAAAGCACATGGGAAATTACAGCATGACTCATTTTTTTATATTCAGTATAAGGAACATTAAACTCATCGCAGGCCTGCTTAATGATTTTCCTTATTGCGGGGTAATGAACATGGGAAATTTTTGGAAACAAGTGATGCTCGATCTGATAATTTAATCCTCCAACCAGCCAGCTGATCAATTTATTTTTAGGAGCAAAATTCGCTGTAGTTTTTAATTGATGAATGGCCCATTCATCATCCAACTTTCCACTTTCATCATGAGGAACAGGAAAATGTGTATGCTCTACAGTATGAGCTAATTGAAATACAATACTCAAAATAAACCCTGCAACTACAGAAAAAATTAAAAATCCTATGATTGTAGGAAGTACGCCAACAGTATAAAATGGAATAAGGAAAAACAGGAAAAGATACAATGCCTTAAAGCCCCAAAAAATGATATGATCCCATGCTGACATCTTTTTTAAAGGCATATGCCCTATCTTTCTTTTAAAATATTTTTGATAATCAAGGACAAATACCCATAAAATATACAACATGGAATATAAAAACCAAAAATAGAAATGCTGGTATTTATGCATTTTAAGTTTGGGTTGAGTTGAACTCATCCTCATCCACGGTTGTATGTCAATATCATCATCTACACCATCTATATTCGTATAGGCATGATGTATTACGTTATGCTTGACATTCCACATAAATGAGCTGCCTCCTAAAAGATTTAATGAAAAAGCAGCAATATTATTAACCCATTTATATTTACTAAAACTTCCATGAGCACCATCGTGCATTATATTAAATCCTATTCCAGCTACTACCAGGCCTAATAAAATACATTCTAAAACAGCCCAAAGTGTCGAGGGAGTAAAAAATACCAGGTGTATATATAGCCCCAGGAAGGCAATAAATAGAATTCCTGCTTTAATATACAATTGTTTGTTCCCGGTTAAAGATTTTCCGGATGTATCGAAGTAGTCGTTGATCCTTTTTTTTAATTCTACGTGAAAAGATTGTTTGACTGAGGGGAATTTGGGAATTGCCATACGTATTTCTTACCTGAACCTTTAAAATTCTGATCTGGTTGAGTGGCAAATTTACAATTTGTATTTTACCCCTCTAGTTAAAGTTGGCTATGACTTAGATAAATGGAATAACAAAAGATATTTACATATTAAACTTTATAATAATGAATAATAAGCATTTATTAACCTTATGAATATTTTAGTGAAAAGTTGCACGGGAATTGCTTAAATAGCAGCCAAATAGCACCATGAACTTCAACTTCACAAGAAATATACATTTCACAAAGCTTATTAAGGCAGCCAACAGGTTAAGAGAATTCAATTTTCGAATGTTACCGGGAACTTCAAACACGTTATTTCATGTTGACGTGCCGGATGACAGGGGTAATAGGATCATGTTCAAAATGCAAAAAGCGGATAACCAATGGAAAATTGTAGATGAGGGTTTGCCAGTTTGGGTTTCCGGAAATGAAAACCTTCTTAATGAAGCAATTAGTGAAGAGGTAAGCTGATGTTTAGTCTTTTTTTATAAAGCTTAATTCACCGGTCCTTTCCATATAAATTTCTGATATTTTATCTAGAGTTGAGGTGTTTGTTTGAATTCTCAACTCTTCGTATACATCATTGATAGAAACATTGGCCTTTTTTAAGTTGGCGGGAATAAATTTTTCCCCGGCGTATAATAGATAACTCTTGCCCTTAACAGTTATCTCAAATTGCTTATTATAAACAGATAATTTGGTCATTATCTTATGTATAAAAAGTATTACAATTACAGAGATAACTGTAGAAAAAAAAGGTGTTGCACCTACAATACCCCTGCTTAAAATAGCGCCGATTAGGAAAGTGATTATAGTATCAATTCCATCACCTTTTCCAAATGGTCTCATTCCTGATATCCTGATAAGAATCAAAGCAATAAGGAACATAACGGCTGAGCGCTCTGCAATTTCGAAAGGAGAAATATTTTCCTGAATTCCCCACCATTGATTTAAGAATTGCATACTTTTTAAAATTTTAAGTATTATTAAAAAAGGAATGCCAATTCGCTAAAGCCTGTGGTTATACAAATGAAGATCAAAATGTATATCCCAGGAGGGCTCTTTTAGACAATATTTCAAAACAATTAGATGCTGAAAAAAAATACAATTATCCTGTTTACATTATTCTTATGCTCCATATTTTCAGGATACCTGTTATCCAAAGCATCCCTTACAGGTAGAGTTGGAATTGATCTGTTCTATAAACAATACAGATTTTTAAGAGATCCCATGAAGAGTATTATCATGATTTTAATAGTGTACATGATTCTTTTTATGTTATTAGGTCTAGTATATAAACGAATGAAAACCAATATCTTTAACAAGATTTCATTTCTTGTATTGTTAATGGGATTTATAGGGGCAATTCTCACCTATTATGACTTCCATCACACAATTACACACAAACTCCTGGGTTCAAAATTCCATTTTGGAGGGTATATCTTTTGGATGGGATATATAATCATTCCGTCATTTTTCCTTTTTAATAAAAAAATATATTCCGATGAGAAAAAGCGCTGGAATTTTACTTTTTCGAAAAAAAGGAATTGAGATTGAGTTTTTTTTAGTGCATCCTGGAGGCCCATTTTGGAAGAATAAAGATGTTGGTGCCTGGTCTATCCCAAAAGGAGAATTTACTGAAGAGGAAGAGCCCTTGTCAGCTGCAATAAGAGAGTTTAGAGAAGAAACCGGCCATGAACCCAGGGGCACTCCAATAGAGTTGTCACCAATACAACAAAAAGGTGGCAAATGGGTATACGCCTGGGCAATAGAGGAAGATATAGTTGCTGAAAAGATAAGTTCCAACCATTTTACAATAGAATGGCCTTATAAGTCGGGTAAATGGCAAAGCTTTCCAGAGGTGGATAAGGCGGGATGGTTTGGATTAGAACAGGCAAAATCTAAAATTATTCCGGGACAGATATTTCTTTTAGATGATCTCCTTTCTAAAATAAATAGTTGATGTATAGCTCAAATAATAACATAGGTAATAATGGAAATTGTAACTCCGTATTCACAAATCTCTGATCCTATCTTCGCAGGCAATTATGAATATTGAGGTCTATCATTTGGTCTTACTTTGTGTTATTGCTTTCTGCGCAGGATTTGTTGATGCAATCGTTGGTGGAGGAGGTTTAATTCAAACACCAGCATCCCTTGTAATTTTGCCCTCTTTTCCGGTTGCTTCCGTAATTGCCTCCTTAAAAATTCCTTCTTTTAGCGGCACCAGCCTTGCAATGGTCCAATATCTGAAAAAGGTAAAATTGAACTGGCGGCTGATCTCCATCATTTGCACCATTGCTTTTTTTTCCTCTTTCGCAGGGTCTCAATTGCTTATAATAGTAAGCAATCAATTTATGAAGCCAGTTTTGCTGGTAATATTGATCCTGGTAGCTATTTACACCTTTACCAAAAAGAATTTTGGTGAACACCAGGCTAAGGAACACTCTGACCAAAAAGAACTATTTTATGCAGTCCTGATAAGCATAATTATTGGGTTTTATGATGGCTTTATTGGTCCTGGAGCAGGCAGCTTTTTAATATTGGCTTTTGTAAGCCTGTTAGGATTTGATTTTCTGCATTCCTCTGCCCATGCTAAATTAGTAAACCTGGCAACTAACCTGGGATCGATAACCTTATTTCTAATAAAAGGAAAAATTATTTGGGCTATTGCACTACCAATGGCCTTTAGTAATGCTGCAGGTGGTGCCATTGGTGCCAACCTTGCAATTGCAAAAGGGAATCGTTTCATCCGCATATTTTTCCTTTTTATCGTTATTGCCACATTACTTCGTTTTATGTATGATATTTTTGTTAAAGCTTAAAATAGTTTTTCTTTTAAATCATCTAACCACCATTTTTGTAACTCACCTTTATTGAATTGTATGAAAACCCTTTTCTTCCTTTTAACTGCAATTTTTTCATTTGCTTTCTTCAGTTGCAGCAATCAGACCACAGTTTCGGAAAAAGAACCTACTGTAGTCAAGACCAAAACAGATAGTACGAATGTGTCTGAACCTGCAAAAGCCAGGGCCTCAGCAGCAGAGATCATGGCCAAAAAAGAAGTTCCAGTTCTTTGTTATCACCATATTCGAAATGTTGCCTCCACCAGGGATCTTAAAAATGAATATGAAGTAAGCGCTACAGAATTTAAATTGCAATTGAAGGCTTTAGCAGATAGTGGATATAAATCAGTCACTCCAGACCAGCTTTATAATTACCTGGTTTTTGGCGGAAGCTTACCCGAAAAACCATTTATGATCACTTATGATGACACTGATGAAGAGCAATTTTCAATAGCAAAACCTGAAATGGACAAATATGGTTTCAAAGGCGTTTACTTTATCATGACCATTTCTATTGGCAGACCTAATTATATGACCAAAGAACAGATCAAACAATTATCAGATGAAGGACATGTAGTAGCATCTCACACCTGGGACCATAGCAGGGTTGACAGGTATACTTATGAACACGCCATAGAAGAAGGTGGAAAGAAAAAAGTAGTAAATGATTGGGATCAGCAATTAGTGAAAACAAAAACGAAACTGGAAGGAATAATTGGGAAGCCCATTGATTATTTTGCCTATCCTTTTGGCATCTGGAGCAAGGCTGGTATTCCTGAAATTGAAAAAAGAGGATATAAAATGGCGTTTCAGCTAGCTACAAAAAGAGATTCCCTACAACCTTTATATACAGTTCGCAGGGTCATTGTAGCACCACAATGGTCAGCAGAGGGTCTTTTAAAGGTCATGAGAAGCTCTTTTAAATAAATTGTGGAAATCTGTTCCTCATTTGAAGGTTAAAAATGAATAGCCCTCAATTATATAGCTTTAAAATAAGGTTTTTGCTTTTGTATAATGATTTGAGTAAGTAATATTCGTGTTCCCGGGGTTTGGAACGGTCTTTGGATTTATTAATTCAAATCAGAGATTATGTTTCCAGTGTGGTTTTTTTTAGTGCTGATGGCTATAATCTGTTACCTTTTATATCTGACCCGTACAACAGAAGAAACTTTATTAAGCATCAGTAAAAGTAATTTCAGAAAGATACATTTTTGGATGAAGAACGTTTCAGACAAATAATCTTTAAGTGTAACTTTTAAAGTTTAAAAAATAGTAATCAAAATAAAAGATGTCCTTAAGGGACATCTTTTATTTTAAAACTTCAATACAATTAATTGATATTAATCAGCTCTGCGACCACTACCGCGGGTAAGTGCCACTAATAGAAGAATAAATACTGCTGCACCAACAACCCAAACCCATGGGGATGCATACCAGTTACCTCCGTCGCCTTTTGTATTTATATCTACATCTACCTTTTTTGTATCCTGGGCAAATGCCAAAACACTCAAGAATGCTGCTACTAAAGAAAAATATACTTTTTTCATGATTAAGGGTTTAATCTATAACTAAAAAAAAGCATGCCAGCCTCTGCAGGTGTTTTAAAAAAACCAATAAATCACTCTTTTAAACTCCTTTCACCAAAAAGCAAACTGCCTATCCGAACCATATTACTTCCTTGCTCAATCGCTATTTTATAGTCTCCACTCATTCCCATAGATAATGTAGAAAAGGATGGGATGAGTAACTGATACTTTTTATAAAGTTGCTTAAGTTCATGGAATTCACTTTTTACTTGTGAACTATCATCAATTAATGATGCCATTCCCATCAAACCTTTAATATTTATATAATTGAACCCGGGAAGACACTGAACCAGCTCATTCAAATCTGCAGCATCAAATCCAAATTTTGTTTCTTCCCTGGCAATATGAACCTGTAACAATACATCTATTTTTCGCTCAAGTTTTTGGCCTTGTTTTTCTACTTCCCGTAATAATTTCAGGCTATCTATACCATGAATCAGATGCACAAATGGTGCAATATATTTAACCTTATTAGATTGCAGATGACCAATAAAATGCCAGCGGATATCATTTGGCAAAGAAGATTGTTTCCCCAATAACTCCTGAACATAATTCTCACCAAAATCTCTATGACCCAATTCATAGAGGCCAAGGATATCTTCAATGGGTTTTGTTTTTGAAACTGCAACAAGAACAATACCCCTTGGAGAAAGTTCATGTTGAAGGGCCAAATATTTTTCTTTATTCACACTCATTCTCCTGCGACTTTATCCTTTTCATTTCAATATGGACCTGCTGATCACTATGCGTTGTACTTCACTTGTCCCTTCATATATCTGCGTGATCTTTGCATCACGCATTAACCGTTCAACATGATATTCTTTTACAAAACCATAACCACCATGTATCTGCACTGCCTCTACTGTAGTCCACATAGCCGTTTCCGAAGCAAAAACTTTAGCCATTGAAGAACTTAAAGTGTAATCCTTTTTTTGGTCCTTATCAAAAGCTGCCTGCATACATAATAGCCTGGAAGCTTCAATTCTCGTAGCCATGTCGGCTAGCTTAAACGCAATGGCCTGGTGATTGGATATTTCAGTTCCAAATGCTTTTCTTTCCTTTGAATATTTCAACGATAGTTCATAAGCTCCCGAAGCTATACCCAAAGCCTGCGACGCAATGCCAATACGACCACCAGCAAGAGTTTTCATGGCAAATTTAAACCCAAAGCCATCCTCTCCTATACGATTTTCTTTCGGAACCTTTACATCATTAAACAGTATGGTATGCGTGTCGCTGGCACGAATGCCCAACTTATTTTCTTTAGCCGCCACTACTACTCCAGGCCAGTTTTTTTCCACTATGAAAACATTTATTCCCTTTGAACCTTTGGCTACATCCGTTTGAGCAATGACCAGGTATACCGAAGCAGTACCTCCATTTGTTATCCAGTTTTTAGTACCATTTAGTAAGTAATGATCATCTTTTTCTTCTGCTGTAGTTCTTTGAGATGTGGCATCACTTCCAGCTTCCGGCTCACTAAGTAAGAAAGCACCGGTATACAATTCGCCATCTTTTTTACCCTGGGCAAGTGGCGTGAGGTATTTTTGTTTTTGTTCTTCGGTGCCAAATGCTTCCAGGCCATAGCATACCAGGCTATTATTTACACTCATACAAACAGAAACACTGGCGTCGATCTTACTGATCTCTTCCATAGCCAAAACATAACTTATAGTATCCAAACCCGCTCCTCCATATTCCTGGCTTACCATCATCCCCAAAAAACCCAGGTCAGCAAGTTTCATAATCTGTTCTCTGGGAAACTGCATTTTTTCATCACGTTCGATTACGCCGGGTAAACATTCATTCCTGGCGAAATCCCTTGCAGCCTGCTGTATCATCAGGTGTTCTTCACTTAGCTGAAAATTCATAGCAATCGTTTATTTGTGCGCAAATATAATCGATGGTTCTGTTTCTACATGAGCCTGCCAATATGATATCACTCATCTATATTTTTAGATCAACTTAAGATAATTTAATAGTTAACATTTTTTTGTCGAGGAAATAATCGGTTTGGTCGAGGGTGACCATGGTTAAAAAGCAGGCCTGTATTATATTTGTTAACCTCGAACCGTGTAAACTTCCTTTCAGAATGAAAAAGTATTTTTCCGAAAAAAATGCCCTTACTGTAATGACCAGTTTGTTTTGCCTGGTTATGATGATCATTGCTTTGAGCAAACAATCAATTTGGGAGTCTGTTGCCTTTGCCCTGGCCTTTAGCTTTTCTATTGAAATACTTTGCCACAGGGTTAAAGAAAATAAGTAATTCTGCAACCCACCTAATCTTCAATTAAGGGGTTTCCTGTACTCTTTTTATAGACATTCGCATGCTATTTGAATAGGAAATCCTATGGATTTTAACCTTTATGATGTTATTGTTGTTGGAGCCGGCGCCTCTGGTTTAATGGCTGCATATGAACTTACATTAGCTGGAAAAAAGGTTGCAGTTATTGAAGCCCGGGACCGACTCGGGGGAAGAATACACACCATCACAAATCACGGGTTTTCACTGCCGGTTGAATTAGGAGCTGAATTTATTCATGGCAAGTTGGAGCTCACAAAAACGCTTCTGAAAAAGGCTGGAATTTCCACAACAGATGTCAAAGGTGATTTATGGCAAAAAAATGGTCATGAATTAACCTTACAGGAAGATTTTATTGAAGATTATTCAGATCTGGAAAAGAAATGTAAAGAGCTGAAACATGATATCCCGGTATCCAGGTTTATTCAGGAATATCTCAAAGAAGATAGATTTGAAGAACTACGGTTTTCACTCAAAAATTATGTCGAAGGTTATTATGCCGCTGATCCTTCCAAGGCAAGCACCTATGCTCTATGTGAAGAGTTGACAACTTCCGATGATGAGCAATATAGAATAAATGGAGGTTATATTCAATTAATGAGATTCCTGGCTGAAGAGTCTTTAAACCGAGGTTGTAGTTTTCATTATTCCAGTGTTGTTGAACAAATAAACTGGAGCAGGAATAAACAAGAAGTGATCACTTCATCTGGTCTTTTTCAATCCGGCAAGGTCCTCATTACTGTTCCCCTGGGGGTGCTTCAGCAAGAAAAGATCAGGTTCAATCCAGGACTTATCCAGAAGATGAATGCAGCCAGGCAACTGGGTTTTGGACCTGTAATAAAGATTATCCTGGAATTCCGGGAGGCTTTCTGGAAGAAGAGGGAATTAACAGGAAAACATGATTTAGATAATATGTCTTTTTTATTCTCGCGGGAAAAGATACCAACATGGTGGACAATCTTTCCGCTTGAAATTCCACAATTAACTGGATGGCTAGCCGGTCCAAAGGCCGAAGCACTGAAAAACAATACGAATGAAGAATTATTACATAAATCATTACTAGCTCTCCACCAGATTTTTGATATCGGCATAAGCTTCCTCGAACAACAACTTAAAGCCTGGGAAATTTACAACTGGGCTGTGGATGAATTTAACCTGGGAGGTTATGCATTTGAGGTTGTTAATGGTCCTCTCATAAGACAAACTTTAATTGAACCTGTTTCCAATAATATTTATTTTGCCGGTGAAGCGTTATTTGATGGGCTTGAGATAGGCACTGTGGAGGCTGCCCTTGTTTCAGGAAAAGAAACTGCCCACAATATGATTGTCTCATTTTAATTTGCTATTGGTATGATTTTTCCACTTATAAGAGAAATTGATTTTTATGAAAGGAAGCAGGGCTGAAAACAATTTACAGAATAAACAAATGGCAGGTCACAAACCTAAGCCAGATGTGCGGGATGATCTCGATAGTAGGAGTAACGAAGAACAGGATACTAAGGGTTCGGATGTAACTCATAATCAAAAAGAGACCCGCAATAACAAAGAACGTAAACACAAATAGTGAAAAGCCCCTTAAACGGGGCTTTTGAAAATTCATTATCCTTCAAACATCCATTACCACACTCTACCGGCAGTCTAAATATTTCTACCCTTGTTTTATCATGCTGCCTCAGATCGCTACTAAAATCAGTGATGTTCACCTGCAATAGTAAATCATGATAACTTATTAAAGCTTCAAATAGACTCAATAGTCAACTTTTGCATAACCTATTGCTATGGAATGACCTAACTGTTGATTTCCGGTCAAAGATTTATTTAAGCTGTAATCCCCCCAGTTATTGTAGTCAATTAAAGAACAAACCTCCTATCCTGACGTAAAAGCTAAACGACCTATATTTGCGCTAAACCAAATTGGAATAAATGCTCCAACAGTTTGAAGATTTTGACGCCAACCTTGCAGGCGAAGAAGGCAAAACACAGGAAACCAAAACTTCCTGGTTCAAACGATTAAAAAAGGGTATCACAACTCCCAGTTCAGAAAGGAAGGAGACTCCTGAAGGATTATGGACAAAGTGCCCTGAATGCAATTACATATGCACAGTTAATGATTTGAGGGAAGCCTTATTTGTTTGCCCTAAATGCAATTATCATCATAGGATCGGCAGCAATGAATATTACGAGATCCTTTTTGATGGCAACCAATATGAAGAGCTTTTTGATAATATAATTTCCAGGGATTTCCTCAACTTCAGTGATCTAAAGCCTTATCAGAAAAGATTAGAAGAAACCTGGTCAAAAACAGATCTCAAAGACTCAATGCGTGTTGTTACAGGCCAGGTAAATGGTAATCCAATTGTGATTGCATGTATGGACTTCGAATTTATTGGTGGCTCATTGGGAAGTGTAATGGGTGAAAAATTCAGCAGGGCTGTTGATTATTGTCTGGAACACAGAATGCCATATATGGTCATCAGCAAAAGTGGTGGGGCAAGGATGATGGAAAGTGCCTTTTCGCTTATGCAATTAGCCAAGACCAGTGGCAAGCTTTCTCAGCTTTCAGATGCGCAACTCCCCTATATCTCTTTATTAACAGACCCTACTTTTGGTGGGATATCTGCATCCTTTGGCATGCTTGGAGATCTGAATATAGCAGAACCAGGTGCCTTAATAGGTTTTGCTGGTCCCAGGGTTATCAAAGAAACAATAAAAAAAGACCTTCCTCCCGGCTTTCAGCGAAGTGAATTTATTTTAGAACATGGCTTCCTGGATTTTATTGTGAACCGGAAAGATCTCAAACAAAAGCTAGCTACGGTTCTCACGCTTTTCAAGAACTAGAGATGGAAATTAAAAATCGCTCTGCCTATTACGAGTATTTTATAGATGATAAATACACAGCTGGTATTATACTGACTGGTACGGAGGTGAAATCCCTCAGGGAGGGCAAGGCTAATTTTAATGACAGTTATTGCCTGTTTATTAAGGGTGAACTTTATATAAGGTCCTTACACATTTCTGAGTACTCTCATGGTACTGTAAATAACCATGACCCAATTCGGGAACGGAAATTGCTATTGAACCGCCGTGAGTTAAAAAAAATGGAGTCCAAACTAAAGGATAAAGGTTATACAATTGTACCGCTTCGCCTTTTCTTTAATGAAAAAAACCTGGCAAAAGTTGATATCGGCCTTGGTAAAGGGAAGAAGCTTCATGACAAAAGAGACACCATTAAACAAAGAGATACTGAAAGAGAGATCAAGCGATACATAAAATAAACTATAACAAGCCACCACTTCATGAAAAAAATCTTTCTTAGTTTTTTATTGGGCCTCACTATATCTTCCCAGGCCCAGAATGTTGTAGGATATTGGTATGGAACAGCAACAGCTGAAAATGGTGGAGGTAATAACTATCTGGTTGAGTTGATACTGAAGCAGAACAATACCTCTGTGCAGGCTATCATGAATTATTATTTCAGAAACACATTCAGGAGTTTGAAATTAAATGGTGCTTATAATGCAAAGACCAGGGAATTGTCCCTGTTCAATGTTCCGGTACCTTATTTTGGTTCAAATTCCAACATGGCTGTTGATTGTATTATGGATTTTCATGCCACACATAGGATAGCAAAGGCCGGGTCAAACCTGAATGGAAAGTTCTATGCCCGGGATGCTTACCGCTATACCTGTCAAAATATAATTTTTGATCTTCAATTAAATAAAGACGCGGGAAACCAGGACTCTATATTAACAGCTCTTAGAAATTTCAAAGAAACTTACCAGGTATGGACACCATCAGCAACCGATACATTGGTGGCTGTTACAGTACAGCAAAGACCAATTCAAAACATTGTAGTAAATACGGAATACAAGGAAAGAGCTCTTGATGTTCAAAGAGAGATCGAGGTGGAATCAGATTCTTTACAAATAGATTTTTATGATAATGGTGAGGTGGATGGAGATTCCATATCTGTATTCTTTAATGACAAATTATTAGGAGCTAACCTGAGATTAAGCACCCGTTCAGTTCACATGACTATTGGTTTGGACCCTTTACTGGAAGCCAATACACTTTCCATGTTTGCCAATAACCTTGGCTCAATTCCTCCTAATACAGCTCTAATGCTGATCTATGATGGCAAAAAAAGATACGAAGTACGACTTTCAAGTAATTTTGAAAAGAATGCCGCAGTTAAAATAAAAAGGAAGAAGCCATAACTTCTTCCTTTTTTAAAATGTGTTTAATAATTAGGCTCTCCGGATTGAAAAAATTGGGGAGCTTACTTTTTAAAACAAGGTAGTTTTTTGAGGTTGACCAGGTAAAATAGCAGGCAGGTTTGAACTTTCCCATTCCATCATAATATTCTTGTTAAAGTCTACCAATTTTGCTCCTACAGCCTTCCAGCCCATTACATCAACCATTTTTGCAATTTTAAACTTAGCCTTGCGCACCTGTGCACCTTTACCAGTTTGAACGATCAGTATAGGCTCTTCTTCTGTAGATACAGCTTCCAGCACATTGCCCTTTCCTTCCTTAATGAACAGGAACTTACTTCTCAAGGTAGTTGTCTCTATGCGGAAGCGCTTCACATTATATTGAACTTTATCGCTATCAAGGTATACAGCTGTAATAATTCTTTCAGGATCAAACTTTTCCACCAGCATTACTTCCTCCGGGTTAAATCGCTGTGTTAATTCCTGGTCAGTAATTTCATAAGTACCATCACTGTACAGGACAAGTACCCTGTCCTCTGCATCAAAATCTCCTAATTCAATTCCTTTACCCTCATGATTAAGCCTTCCGAATTTGTCATCAAACCATAATTTGATACTTCCAAGTGTCGCTACTCCCGCTTCTTTGAATTTCACTGCACGTACAGGATATTTGGTAACCTGGTTACCCATACTACCGCGGCTCTTGATTTCAAGTTCTTCAAAATAGAATTCAAACTCTTTATTCCTTGCAGTGCAGTTAGGGCTGAGTATTACCCTGACAACTTCTGCTTCACCATTGGGATTGACAGTCAGGTAGTGCACCTTGCTTTTGTCATGTCCCTTGGTGAGATCATATTCCTTGTCCCTGGTAATACCTGTAACATTAAACCTCTTGGCGTAAGTAATTCCTGAACCACCATCGGTATACAGCATATTATAAGTGGTCCTTTCATCTCCTTTGCGAAAAACAGCAGCATATAAAATATCCTTTCCTATAAAGACCTTATCCTGCACCTTCACCACCTTCATTATTCCTCTTTTGGTAAAGGCTATTATATCATCCAGGTCAGAACATTCTACCAGGAATTCATCCTTTTTAAGAGAAGTGCCAATAAATCCTTCTTCCCTATTTATATAAAGACGTGTGTTAGCAATAGCAACATGTTTAGCTTCAATTACCTCAAAAACCTTGATCTCAGTTTTACGTTCCTTCCCTTTGCCATATTTCTTTAGTAATCCTTCAAAATAAGAAATGGCATAATCATTCAGGTATTCCAAATCATGCTTCACCTGTTTGATCTGTGCTTCCAGATCTTTTATCTGGGCATTCAGTTCGTCAATATCCAGTTTATAGATACGGCGAACAGGTTTTTCCGTAAGTTTTAAAATATCTTCCCTGGTAACAGCCCTTCTTAATTGTTTTGTAAAAGGAACAAAAGCCTTATCGATAGACTGGATCACTTTCTCCCATGTCTCATGCTTTTTTTCCAGTTCCTTATAGATCTTTTCCTCAAAGAATATTTTTTCCAATGACGTATAGTGCCATTTATCCTGCAATTCTCCTAACCGGATCTCAAGCTCTTTTTGTAATAGTTCTTTAGTGTTTTCTGCAGAGATCCTTAATAATTCATTGACAGTGACAAAATGTGGCTTCTGATCAATGATCACACAGGTATTTGGCGATATGGAAACCTCGCAATCAGTGAATTTATATAATGCATCTATTGTGATGTCTGGAGAAATGCCTGGCGCAAGATCCACCTGTATTTCAACTTCTGCTGCTGTATTGTCCGTTACCTTTTTAATCTTGATCTTACCATTATCATTAGCCTTTACAATGCTATCCATAAGGCTGGATGTTGTAACACCGTACGGCACACTTTTAATCAATAAGGTTTTTTTATCAAGTTCTTCAATATGTGCCCTCACTTTTACCCGGCCTCCCCTCATACCCTGGTTGTAATCACTTACATCTGCCATGGCCCCGGTCAGGAAGTCGGGATACAGGTCAAATTTTCGCCCCTTTAAATATTTAATAGCTGCCTCACAGATTTCGCAGAAATTATGTGGCAATACTTTGGTAGCTAAGCCAACAGCAATTCCTTCTGCTCCGTGTGCAAGTAGTAGTGGAAATTTTACTGGCAATGTGATGGGTTCATTTTTACGCCCATCATAACTTAATTGCCAGTTAGTAGTTTTTGGATTAAAGACTACTTCCAGGGCAAACTTACTCAAACGCCCCTCGATATACCTTGATGCTGCCGCATCGTCACCAGTTCTGATATCTCCCCAGTTTCCCTGTGTATCAATCAGCAGGTCTTTTTGGCCCATATTAACCAATGCATCGCCAATAGATGCGTCTCCGTGAGGATGGTATTGCATGGTTTGACCAATAACATTGGCTACCTTATTAAACCTTCCATCATCCATTTCTTTCATGGCATGTAAGATCCGGCGTTGTACAGGCTTTAGTCCATCTTCCACAGCCGGTACCGCTCTTTCCAGGATAACATAGGATGCATAATCCAGGAACCAGGTCTTATACTGACCATTGATACCATGGTCATTTTGTACATGTTCGTAATTTTTGTTTTTCGTAGTACTCATTGCATTTTATTTTCTTCCCAATGGTATTTATTCAAAGGAATCAGGATAAACTGTTGTTTGGTTGTTCAAGGTTTACTTCTTCAACTGCAGTATTTTTCAAACGCACTTCAAAATCTTTCCAGCCCCTGGATGTATCACCATGAAGCTCTATTTTTCCTTCTTCTGCCATTTTTTTCATGCGCCACAAAAGAAAAACATCACCGGTCTTTATCTTCATTTTACCCAGGATACCACTCATTGCCTTATTACCTTTCTGCCATTCATTTGAAAGCCCCTTCAATACATCAGCATCATAAAAATCTTCGGGTTTGCCTGCTATCTTTTTACCACCTTCCAATATGCGTACCATGTCATTTTCTGTATATAATTTTTTCCATTCATCCGGATCTACTTCAAATTCACTGGGAGTAACTTTCCGGTTTAGCTTCTTCGCTTTCAGAAATTCTTTAGGTTGTATTTCATGTAATGAGATAGGGTAAAAAATATTTCCTTTTTCATTGATGAAAGGAAGGTTATTTAAGTATAACACAACTATCCGCCCCTGGAAGGCCTGTAATTGTGTGATCAACCAATAATAACCACACACATCATGTTGATTTTGGCCCATCCAGATCCATACTTCTTCTTTGGCATTTTCTTCTAACTCCTTTTTAAGATTATGTACAGTCAGGCGGTCATCTACCATATCTGTTACCTGTTCCATATTATAGGGAGATAGTTCCAGAAGTTCTTTCCACCAATCCCTTCGTTGCTGGTAACCTTCGGCTTCATATATATTGGATATTGGGCCAACGGCATAATCATCGCGTATAATTTCCACTTTTCCTATCAAACTTTCATCCAGTTCAATTGCTTTTTTTAATACCTCGATATCTGCTTCCTGAAAAACTATATGTATCATTCGCTTTCTTATTTTATTAGACAGCAGCCAAATAGTTATGACTATGCCACTGCTTCTTCTACTGTATCTAACTCTACTTTTAGGTTATTGATTATAAACTCCTGCCTTTCCTGGGTATTTTTACCCATGTAATATTCCAGCAATTGTTGAATATGGTCGCCGTGTTCTAAAATGACCGGTTGTAAACGCATTTCTTCTCCAATGAATCGCCCGAATTCATCCGGCGAGATTTCTCCCAAACCTTTAAAACGGGTGATCTCTGGTTTGGAACCAAGTTTTCTAACAGCGGCCTGCTTTTCCTGTTCGGAATAACAATAGATCGTTTCCTGTTTATTTCTTACACGGAAAAGAGGAGTTTCAAGTATGTACACATGGTTATTTTTAACCAGGTCGGGGAAAAACTGCAGGAAGAAGGTCATGATCAATAAGCGGATATGCATTCCGTCAACATCAGCATCGGTAGCTATTACGATCCTGTTGAATCGCAATCCTTCCAACCCTTCTTCAATATTAAGTGCATGTTGCAAAAGATTAAGTTCTTCATTTTCATAAACCACTTTCTTGCTCATGCCAAAACAGTTCAAAGGCTTTCCACGCAAGCTGAAAACAGCTTGTGTTTCAACTTTCCTTGCTTTTGTAATTGATCCACTGGCAGAATCACCTTCAGTGATAAAAATGGTCGTCTCTTTTTGAGTGGCAAAAAACTCTTGTTTGCTTTTGGCAGGTGGCTCGTCATTCATGTGAACGCGACAATCCCGCAGTTTCTTATTATGCAGGTTGGCTTTTTTCGCTCTTTCGTTGGCAAGTTTTTTTATACCTGCCAGGTCTTTCCGTTCCCTTTCACTTTGCTCAATGCGTTTTTTTAACGCATCAGCTATAGTAGGGTTTTTATGTAGAAAATTATCAAGCTGTTTAGATAAAAAATCAAGAATGAACTGTCGCATGCTTGGACCACCTTCATCTACGTTCAGTGAGCCTAACTTGGTTTTGGTTTGTGATTCGAATACCGGCTCAACTACCCTCACGGAAATGGCAGCTACGATACTTTGGCGTATATCCGATGCATCATAATCTTTCTTGAAAAAATCGCGGATCACTTTTATATACGCTTCCCTGAATGCCTGCTGGTGCGTTCCACCCTGCGTGGTATGCTGACCGTTAACAAAACTATAGTAGTCCTCTCCATAATCATTATTGTGGGTTAGGGCAACTTCAATATCTTCTCCTTTTAAATGAATAATAGGATAACGCAGTTCATCTGCATTGGTATTACGTTCCAGCAGGTCCAGCAATCCATTTTTACTGATATAGGATTTACCATTAAAAACAATGCGCATACCTGCATTCAAAAAGCAATAATTCCAGATTTGCTTTTCCAGGTATTCTGAAATGAAATGAAAATTCTTGAATATGGTCTCATCCGGGATAAAGGTTACCAGGGTTCCATTTTCACCATCTGTTTTGGTTTCTTTGTTATCTTTTATCAATACACCCCTTTCAAACTCAGCTTCTTTTACTTTACCATCTCTGAATGAGGCCACCTTAAAAGAACTACTCAAGGCATTTACAGCCTTGGTACCTACCCCATTTAAGCCAACACTTTTCTGGAATACCTTACTGTCATATTTGGCCCCGGTATTGATCTTGCTTACGACATCAACCACCTTACCCAAAGGAATGCCACGGCCATAATCACGGATGGTTACTGAATGGTCTTTAATAGAAACCTCGATGGTCTTACCATACCCCATAGTATATTCATCAATACAATTATCAATAACCTCTTTCACCAAAACATAGATCCCGTCATCAGGACTGGAGCCATCTCCCAATTTTCCAATGTACATACCTGGCCTCAGGCGAATATGCTCTTTCCAGTCAAGGCTTTTGATACTATCCTCTGTATACTCAAAGAGATTTTTTTTAGTTTCTGCCATAGGATTATTTCAAGAGTAATTTGAGTAAAAATAATTTGATTGAGCTTACCACAGTTAATTAGCTACCGGATAGTCCATTATTCCAACAGGGTTTTAGAACCTCATGAGCAGCACCTTGGTCTGGGGCATTGCTTTTGAGCCAGGATAATATTTAAATATCTATTAATCTATCAGCTCAGCAGCGGGCAAATATAATGAAAAAAAATGCTTAATTTACTAAAATGTTTAGTTTTTTAAAATTATTTTTATCGGAATTTTTGTTCTATATAATATTGATAACCAATGACTTAAAAACTTAAGTATTTTTTGCAGACTTTCTGGGAATTATGATTTGAAAACCCCTAATTTTGACTCTATACAAGGCATGTTTAATTGCCTTTGATACCAGGACTGCCTCACTACCCATTAATTCTACTTACAATTTTATTAGCTTACTAACCCATAGTAAGAGTTAATAAACCACCCAAAAACGGAGGATTGAATATGTATTCGTATGGATTGCTGGAACCCGGATGTTATTATCTTGTACAGGAACAAGTGGATTCACCTATTGAGTTGATCAAAGTGACCATGGAGAGTGATCACTGTATGTATATATTTAAATACAGGGATGAACTAAAAACAGAATGGAAAAAAAAGAACGATAAACTTTTTGATATACTGGAATGCCTGAACGATGCCATGGTCGAAGCATGGGAAAAGCATTATAATAATAATGAAGAATCTTATTATGAAGAGGATGACGATTAAATAAATCGTCCTCTTATAATGAACATATAAATATTGGCGGATTCTATTTGATGTGAATGGTTTAACTTAAAGCCCAAACCATTCGTATGCATACCAAAACAACCAGGTGCCTGATTATTATGGCCCTAATCCTGGCGACTGGCATTTCTACAAGGGCACAAAAAGATTTGCCCCAGGATTATTTATCGAAAGAATTCCATAGATCCAGGAGAGATGCTGCGCGCAAACTAATGCCCGACAATTCGGTCATGGTTGTATTTGCTGCACCCACCCGAACCTTCTCCAATGATATCAACTACTTCTATCATCCAAATCCAGACCTTTTTTATTTTACCGGGTATAAAGAACCCAATTCAGTTTTATTGATATTTAAGGAAGATCAGTCTGCACCGGATGGAGATCGATTTAATGAACTGTTTTTTGTACAAAAAAGAAATGCTTTAGCTGAACAGTGGACAGGTCGTAGACTTGGAGTTGATGGTGTTAAAGAGAAACTAGGCATTACTCATGTATTCAATAATGATGAATTCAGGGAATTTCCACTGGACCTTTCAAAGTTTAAGACAGTTATTTTTGGCAGCTTACCTGAGGGCATGACTGATGAAACAAATGACAAAGCAGATTTATATGACCTGGTGGCTCAATTCAGGCAAAAAATTCAGTTACCGGATAATTACTCCAATACACTTTATAAAGACCTGGGCATTTTTTATGGAAGAGCATCCATGCCTAATATTGACCGCACCATCAATGCTTTTAAGACCAAAATGGCATCTACCACAGTTTACAGGGACAATGCCCTGGTAAATGCAATTGTCAGCATTAAAAATGAAAAAGACCTGGAACAGGTTAAACAACAAATTGCTGATGCAAGGATCAATACTTTTTTATTTGACCAGATCACCGGCACTTTAAGAGAGATCAAAACTCCAGAAGAATTGTCCCTGATCAGGAAAGCTGTTGAAATTTCCTGCCTTGGGCAAAATGAAGTAATGAAGACCGTGCGCCCGGATATGTCAGAATTAGAAATCCAGGGACTTCATGAATACATCCATAAAAGATATGGAGCTGAAGGAGTGGGATATGGCTCCATCATTGGAGCTGGTGAAAATGGATGCATTTTGCATTATATGGAAAACACTAAAACCCGGGTAGGCAATGATCTTTTATTAATGGATGTTGGTGCTGAATACCATGGTTATTCTTCCGATGTAACAAGAACAATTCCTGTGGATGGAAAATTTTCACCGGAAGAAAAAGCTATTTATTCGCTTGTTTATGATGCACAGGAAGCAGCATTCAAATTATTAAAAGATGGAGCTAAATGGGCAGATGCTTCTGTAGCAGCTAAAGATATTATTGCCAATGGCCTTGTAAAATTGGGAATTATCAAAAATAAAGATGAGGTGTCTAAATATTATCCGCATGGACTATCCCACCATATAGGCCTGGATGTGCATGATAAGGGTATATCGCAAACATTAAAAAAAGGAATGGTTATTACCATTGAACCCGGAATTTATATTTCTTCAGATAGTCCATGCGATAAAAAATGGTGGGGTATCAGTGTGCGCATTGAAGATGATGCCCTGATCACTGAAAATGGATATGAATTATTATCATCTTTTGCGCCACGTTCTATTGAAGGCATTGAAAAAATGATTGCTGAAAAAAGTCTTTTGGATCATTATAAAACACCAGCATTGAAAAGTGCTGAAAAAAGATCATTCTGATCTCTTTTTTATTTGAACACTTCTCAATTCAAGCAGGTTCAGTGCATTTGGCTCAAAGCCGGAAACACTGGGTTGCACCAGGTGTACAACTTTATCATACCATAAAGGTACCACTGGTGCATCTTCCATCATTACCTGGTCAGCCTGTTGGTATAGTTGATAACGGATAGAATCATTTGTTTCCCTGATCGCTTTCTCAAATAAAGCATCAAACTGCCTGCTGGAATACCTGGTATAATTGGGTGGTGCCGGGTTTTTAGAATAAAATACTGACAGGTAATTTTCCGCATCCGGATAATCTGCAATCCAACTTCCCCGAAAGAATAATGCTCTTGAATTGGATGTCAACTCCAGTAACAAAGATTTTTGAACCACGTCCACCTGCACCTTTAACCCTATTTCTTCCATCTGCCTGGCTATATAGCTTCCAATATCAGCATAAATAGGAATAGTCTGTAATTTAATAGGTGTTTGTTCCCCCCGTTTTATTCCAGCTTCATCTAAAAGTTTCCTTGCCAATAGGGGGTTGTAACTATACCCTTTTACCTTACCTGAATCAAAAGATGGCAAGCCCACAGGAACGAAACCTGCAGTGGCAGGAGTACCCAAGGAATTTCTTAAGTATAGTACCATCTTTTCCCTGTCAATGCTGTAGTTGATGGCTTGCCTTACCTTTTTCAGTTTCAAAGGCGAATCTTTTAATAATGGGTTTGAGTCATCTACCAGGATTCCGAAATACTCAATATTTAAATAAGGATTCGTTTGCAGGGTTATTTTACCTTGCCAGTCCTTTCTGAGAGCCCCTGTTTTGGTTAATACTTCATCTTTAAATGATGCATCAATATCGTTGATGAAATCCAATTTCTTTTGACGGAATAATAAAAATTCAGTGGCTCTTGAATCAAAAAAACTAACCTTTATTCCATTCAAATAAGGAAGTCTTTTTCCTTCCGGATCTACTTCAAAATAATGTGGGTTTTTTTGTAAGATCAGGGCCTGGCCTTCTTCCCAGGCCACAAATTGAAATGGTCCGGTGCCTACAGCATGTCTTCGGAAATCAGAACCATACTTGCTAACAGCTTCTTTCGGCACAATAGAACAATACTGCATGGAAAGAATGCCCAAAATAGGATTGTATGGGCGAACCAGCTTCACCTGGAAAATAGTATCATTCAATGCTTTAAAGCCATTTACCGAATCTACCTTATCATTAAATATCCATGATCCCGGACTTGCCAGGTTCTTATCCCTGATTCTTTGCAAACTATATGCAATATCAGCTGCAACAAGCTTTCTGCCTTTCCCATTTACAAAACATGGATCATCATGGAAATAAACATCATTACGCAGGTAAAAGGTATAAACAGTTTTATCTTCCGAAATAGTCCACCTTGTTGCCAATGAAGGAACGATATTCAGGTTATTATCCACCTCGATCAATGTATTGTACAACTGGTGTACTGGCCACATGATAGATTGATTCTTGGCAAATGCCGGATCCAGGGATGCAATACCGGTGCTTTCATTATAATGAAATATCCCTGTGTCTTTTTGCTCACTGTTATAACAGCTGGCAAATGGTAAAATAGAAAAGATTAGTAAATATTTACACCAACGGAACATGTAGTAATCAAAAGGGTTCTAAATTAGACAAGTATTTGTTGAAATAACAACCTCTAAAATGAAAATAAAATTCCTGCCCCTTTTAGCTTGTTTACTATTCTTAACAACCAGTCTTTTTAGCCAGCCATTGCACCATAAAGAAACATTTACACACCAGGATACATTGAGAGGTACTGTTGGACCCCAAAGATCATGGTGGGATGTTTTACATTATGATATTACGGTTACACCAGATTATAATTCCAAAACAATTAAAGGCAAAACAACCATTGAATACAAAATAACCGAAGACAAACACAATGATTACCTGCAGGTAGATCTTCAAAGACCCCTTGTCATTGATACTATTTTTTATAACAATAAATTGTATATCAACTATCCTCCCAAGCCTTATTATAATGAGGGAAATGTATGGCATATACCATTGCCCCGTGCAGCTAAAGGAAGTGTTCAATCCCTAACCATAGCTTATCATGGACAACCCAGGGAAGCAATCAAACCACCATGGGATGGCGGCTGGATCTGGAAAAAAGATAAAGCTGGTAATGCATGGATGAGCGTTGCCTGCCAGGGTCTAGGCGCTTCTGTTTGGTATCCCTGCAAAGACTACCAGGGCGACGAACCAGATAATGGGGCAACGCTTACCATTAATATTCCCGATTCACTGATCGCTGTTGGCAATGGAAGATTAAAAAATAAAAAAGTTACTGATAAAATAGCTTCCTATACCTGGGAAGTAACTGCTCCCATTAATAATTACAATATTATCCCCTATATCGGGAAATACGTAAACTGGACCGACACCCTACAGGGAGAAAAAGGAACTCTTGATCTTGGATACTGGGTGTTACAGGAAGACCTGGAAAAAGCCAAAAAGCAATTTGAACAAGTGAAGTTGATGCTCAGGGCTTTTGAATATTGGTTTGGCCCCTACCCTTTTTATGAAGATGGTTATAAACTGGTGCAGGCACCCCACCTTGGAATGGAACACCAAAGTGCAGTAGCTTATGGTAATGGATTCCAAAACGGTTACCTGGGCAGAGACCTGTCAGGAACGGGCTGGGGCCTGAAGTGGGACTTTATTATTGTGCATGAAAGTGGCCATGAATGGTTTGCCAATAATATTACCACAAAAGATATTGCTGATATGTGGGTGCATGAAGGATTTACCAATTATTCCGAGGTGTTGTTTATTCAATATTATTATGGCAAGCAAGCAGCAGACGAGTATGTACAGGGATTAAGAAATACCATTAATAATGATGTACCTATTATAGGATTTTACGGGGTAAATAAGGAAGGAAGTGGTGATATGTATCCTAAAGGTGCCAATCTTCTTCATACTGTTCGCCAGGTCATTAATAATGATTCATTGTTCAGGACCATACTTAGAGGCCTAAATAAAGATTTTTACCACCAGACAGTTACTTCTAAACAGGTGGAAGAATATATCTCACAAAAAAGCGGCAAGGACCTTTCTAAGGTATTTGACCAATACCTGCGCACTATTATGATACCAGTTCTCCAATTAAAAACTGATGGGGCTAATCTAAGATACAAATGGACAAATTGCATTAAGGGTTTTAATATGCCGGTTAAATTGACGAATGGCCAGTGGATACGGCCAACAATGTTGGAGCAAAAAATTAAACTTGCAGGTAAAAATTTAAGCTCAATTACAGCAGATAACAATTTTTATATCCGGGTTCAAAAGGATTGACATTGTCTAAAACTAAATTTTCAATGTTTACTAGATTAATCACATTTTTCAAAAATCAAGCGGGGCATTACATTGAAAAAGAATATTTCAAGTATATATAGTAATAAAATGCCTGGTAAACTTTAGGCTTCCAGATTTCAGTATGTAACTATAAATAGAGGCTGTTGTTGGCCTGATTCCAATACCATGCGGTTTTAATCCCTGTTTTACCCATCTTTGAAAGGTCTTTGTATCGCCTCTTTAAAGGGGCGGCTCAAAGGCGGTTCAAAGGCGGCTCATATTAGGCGCAAGTCGGGAGAACCTATACACATTAAAACATAATGATATATAGTATAGTTAAATGTCTTGTGAATCAAAGCAAGAAGAAATTAAGATGATCAGGGAAGATTTAATTAATCATAGGGAATCAAGCTTCTGAATTATTTTTACCCCATGAGCGTGATCAGAAGGCAGGCCATTATCTCTTCCTTACTCATCTATGTAGGTTTTGCCTTTGGGGCCTTAAATACGTACCTGTTTACCCGCCAGGGCATTTTCACGCCTGAACAATATGGATTGACAAGGGCCTTCATTGTTATTGGCCAGTTCTTCTATGGATTTGCAGGATTTGGTTTTGCCTCAGTCATTTATAAATTCTACCCTTATTATAAGGATAACCTCCCTGCTGAAAAAAATGACCTTCTGAGTGTGGCATTGATTGTGGCATTCTTTGGTTTTCTACTGACCATTGGGGGTGGCGTAATGTTCCAATCTATTGTGGTTCAAAAATTTATTGCCAAATCACCCCTGGTAGTCAAATATTACTACTGGGTTTTTCCATTTACTTTTTTCCTGCTTTTTTTCTCTGTATTGGAAGCCTATGCCTGGACTATAGGTAAAACGATAATTCCCAACTTTTTGCGGGAAGCCGGGTTCCGGGTATTTACCACCTTCCTTATTATAGTATTCATTTTAACTGGTAAGAATTTTGACCTATTTATCAGGCTTTTTTCACTCCTTTATGCTATAAGCTTCCTCGTATTACTAATTTATCTGATCAGGCTGCATGAATTCAGGTTTATATTCGAAATAAGCAGGGTAACCCGGAAATTTAAAAAGAAGATCCTTGTTTTGATGGCCTATACCTACAGCGCCAACATCATCAATATTACAGCTCAAAGTGTTGATTTTCTTGCCATTGCATCTTTCAGGGGATTGAATTTCGGAGCAGTATTTGATTTTAGTTCCTACCTGGCCAATGTCATCCAGGTACCACAACGAAGCCTGGTTTCTATTTCTATTCCTGTTCTTTCCCGGGCCTGGAAAGATAAAAACTTTGCCACTATTGACAGGGTTTATAAACGATCCAGCTTGAATCTTTTAATGATATCAACCTTTTTATTTGCCCTGATCTGGCTCAACTACGAGTATGCGGTAGCCTCTCTTCATTTGGACCCCATCTATGAGCAAGGAAGATGGGTGGTCTTTTTCCTGGCCTTGAAAAACATTGTGGATATGGGAACAGGGGTGAACGGCCAGATCATTGGCACCTCAACTTATTGGAGATTTGATTTTTTCAGTGGAGTTATATTACTGGTGCTGGCTGTTCCACTTAATATTATATTGGTTAAAAAATTTGGAATAATCGGTTCGGCATGGTCCAACCTGGGATCCTATATCATTTACAATACTATAAGAATCATTTTCCTGAAAAGAAAATTCAATCTTCAGCCATTTACCAGGCAAACAGTATATGTATTGCTGCATAGTATTGTTTGCTACCTGGTCATTTATTTCATCTTTAAGAATTTTGAAGGCTGGTCAGGCATTATAATCAGGAGCATAGCTTTTGTAGTTCTGTTTACTACAACTGCTATTTACCTTGAATTGTCCCCGGACCTGGCACCTATAGTGCAGACAATAAAGAAGAGATTAAAGTTTGGAGATTAAAACAGGCGATTCCTGGGTATCTTGTACCCTGCCTACACCAACAAAACGTCTTACCCAATATTCATCAAAAATGTCACTGATAGTGACCCCTGAAGAAGATGCATGTACAAACTTGTTGTTTTGAAGATACATGCCTACGTGAGAAACGCCACCAGTAGTATTGAAAAAGATCAGATCTCCTTCTTTTAGTTCAGTCCGCGAGATCCTTTGGGAGTTATTGTATTGCTCCCTGGCAGTGCGTGGCAGTGCAATTCCATAGATACCTGCAAATAATACCTGCATAAAGGCAGAGCAATCAATACCTGATTTTGAGGTACCACCTAAACGATACCTGGTTCCCATCCATTCATCTATAAGGCTGACCAGGTTTATATTTTTTACCATTTCAACTTCCGTATCCAATATCAAAGCATATTTGAATTGTAATTTCTGGGCAGTTTCAATATCAGGCCTGGAAAATGATTCAACAATCTTTTTATTACTCAAAACAGCTTCGCTCTTTTTGGAAGAATAAGAGGTGGAAACTTCTGTGTTGGAAGAATTGATCGGAGCTACTTCAACTGTAATGTCATCTAGAAACTTTACATCTCCTTTAGAACTATTTAAACTAACTTGTTTTGCTTGTGCAATAACGGGTTGGTAAGCCCCCAGGAAAAAGAGGATGGTGACTGTGGAGAGGATGGGTTTAATCATTTGGCTTTTAATTAGGTGGATGGTGGATACTTACGAAAATATAGATTTTTTCCCACAGGTTGTGGATTACTATCAACGATTTTAATAGATAATTATTGCCAACTTCGTAGTTACTTGTAGAATTATGGTGCATGAATCCTTTACTTTGATTCATAACAAGAGGGTTACAGATTATGAAATTTTCACATTTACACGTACATACGCAATATTCCTTGCTCGATGGAGCCGCCTCAATTTCTGGTCTGTATAAAAAGGCAATTGATGATGGAATGCCTGCATTAGCCATATCAGATCATGGAAATATGTTCGGGGTTTTTGAATTTGTTTCCCAGGCATATAAGAATTTGGATGAAAACGGGAAACCTAAGGTAAAGCCCATTGTAGGTTGCGAGTTTTATGTGGCAATAGACCGTCACAGGAAAACCTTTACCAAAGAGGAAAAAGACCAGCGCTTTCACCAGATACTACTTGCCAAAAATGAAAAGGGGTATAAGAATCTTGTAAAGCTAACCTCACTGGGTTTTATGGAAGGTCTTTACAGCAAATACCCAAGGATTGATAAAGAGCTGATTGTAAAATATAAGGAAGGACTGATCGCCACAACCTGCTGTCTGGGTGCCATGGTGCCCCAGGCTATCATGAGAGGATCCGAGGCTGATGCGGAAAAAGAATTCAAATGGTGGCTGGACCTTTTCGGAGAGGATTATTATGTGGAGTTTCAGCGACATGGGATGGCTGAACAGGACAAAGTGAACCAGGTACTGATAAAATTTGCCCGTAAGTATGGGGTCAAGATCATTGCTTCCAATGACTCTCATTATGTTGACCAATCGGATTATAATGCCCATGACATCCTTCTTTGCATCAACACTGGTGAAAAACAGGCTACTGAAAAATTGGGAGATTTTTCAGATGATGATGTGAATGCTAAAGGAAGAAGGTTTGCATTCCCCAATGACCAGTTCTATTTTAAGAAATCAGATGAAATGATCAAGACCTTCCGGGATCTTCCGGAAGCAATTGATAATACAGGTGAGATAGTGGACAAGGTAGAATTATTGAACCTGAAAAGGGATATTCTGCTGCCAGCCTTTCCTTTACCTAAAGAATTCCAGATTCATGAGGATTCCAATCTCAACCAATGGGAATTTTTAAAGCACCTTACCTATGAAGGTGCCAGGCAACGTTACTCAGAAATCACAGAAGAAACCAGGGAGCGGCTTGATTTTGAATTATTCACTATCCGCACCATGGGATTTGCTGGTTATTTCCTGATCGTGAGTGATTTTATCAAAGCTGGACGCGATCTGGGCGTTTTTGTAGGACCTGGCCGTGGATCAGCTGCTGGAAGTGCTGTGGCCTATTGTATAGGCATTACCAATATTGACCCTATTAAGTATAACTTGCTGTTTGAAAGATTCCTGAATCCGGATAGAAAGTCAATGCCCGATATTGATACGGATTTTGATGATGAGGGTCGTCAGAAAGTAATTGACTATGTAGTTCAGAAATATGGCAAGAACCAGGTAGCCCAGATTGTTACCTACGGTACGATGGCTGCCAAATCGAGTATAAAAGATGTTGCCCGGGTAATGGACCTGCCACTTGCTGAATCAAATGGCCTGGCAAAGCTGGTTCCAGATAAACCGGGTACAAAATTATACAGGGTTTTGCATGCACCCTTAACTGCCAAAGAGGGTGAAAAACCTTTGGACGATGAATACAGCAGTGAGGATATAGAAAATGCCAAACGTTTAAGAGAGATATATAACAGCAAATCACTTCAAAGCGAGGTGCTTCATGAAGCAGAGCGATTGGAAGGATCGGTAAGAAATACTGGTATCCACGCCGCAGGTATCATCATTGCTCCCAAAGACCTGACTGATTTGATTCCTGTGTTTACCTCCAAGGAGACTGACCTTTATATAACCCAGATTGAAGGAAGCATCATTGAGGATTCCGGGGTGATCAAAATGGACTTCCTGGGATTAAAGACACTTTCTATTATTCGTGACGCACTGATCATGATAAAAGAAAAACATGGTGTAGATATTAACATAGATGAGATCCCATTAGACGACGAGGAAACGTATGAATTGTATCAACGCGGCGATACTATAGCAACCTTCCAGTTTGAAAGCCCGGGTATGCAGAAATACCTGAAGGAGTTAAAGCCTGACCAATTTGCGGATCTGATTGCCATGAATGCCTTATACCGCCCTGGACCAATGGCATACATACCACAGTATGTAGACCGCAAACATGGAAGGGAGGAAGTGCAATATGACCTGCAGGAAATGGAAGAATACCTGAAGGAAACTTACGGTATTACAGTTTACCAGGAACAGGTGATGTTGCTGGCTCAAAAACTAGCCAATTTCTCTAAGGGTGATGCAGACGTATTGCGAAAGGCCATGGGAAAAAAGGACAGGAAGACCCTGGACAAGATGAAGAGCAAGTTTGTGGAAGGCGCAACAACACTTGGACATAAAAAAGAAGCCTTAGAAAAAATATGGACCGACTGGGAAGCTTTTGCACAATATGCTTTTAATAAATCGCATTCAACCTGCTATGCTTTTGTAGCCTACCAGACAGCGTATTTAAAGGCCCACTACCCTGCCGAGTATATGTCGGCAGTATTGAACCATGCCAACGCAATTGAAAAGCTTACATTTTTTATGGAAGAATGTAAACGCATGGGAATTAAGGTGCTCGGCCCGGATATCAACGAATCTCATAAAGGATTTGCCGTAAATGATGCGGGTGAGATCCGGTTTGGACTCGGAGGTTTGAAAGGTGTGGGTGAAAATGCCATTGAGAATATCATCCAGGAACGTAAAAAAGACGGAAGGTTTAAAGACCCGTTTGATTTCATCAAAAGAATTAACCAGAGAGCAGTTAACAAAAGAACTTTGGAAAGCCTGATCTATGCAGGTGCTTTTGACACTTTCCCACAGTTACACAGGGCTCAATATTTCTGTATACCTGAAGGAGAATCACAAACAGGACTTGAAAAGATTACAAAATTTGGCAGTATCGTACAGGCACAGTCTGTAAATACTTCCAATACACTATTTGGTGATCTGCCAGCAGTATTGGATATAAAAACTCCCACTATTCCTAATTGCCCCCAATGGTCATTAACTGAGCAATTAGATAAGGAGAAAGAAGTAACGGGCATTTATTTAAGCGGACATCCCTTAGATCATTACAAGTTCGAGATCCACCATTATGGCATTACATCAGTTGAAGATTTCAATGAGATCAAGGATTCGCAATTACTGGCAAGCGCAGGAAAAACTTACAAGCTGCTTTGCCTCGTATCCGCAGCCAATCACAGGATTTCCAGGCAAGGCAATAAGTTCGGATCTTTTGTCCTGGAGGACTATTCCGGTAAAACCGAGATCGTATTATTTGGGGATGATTATGTACGATATAATGCTTACCTGCAAAATGGCCATGCGGTTATGTTGGTTGGGTCATTTAAACAGAGATTCAATAAGGCAGAGTATGAGTTCAAAGTAAGCAGTATCGCTCTTGCTGAAAATGTTAAACGGCAGTTAACAAAACAGGTGCAATTGGAAATTGATGTCAGAAACATTCAGAAGGAAATGATCGATTTCCTGGAAGAAAATATAAAGAAATACCCGGGCAAATCATCTCTCAGGCTGATCGTATCAGAACCTAAAACAGCTATGAAGGCAAACCTGGTAACCCTGGATAGTGGACTGGAAATGAACACAGATTTGATTGATTTCCTTCAAAATAAACCAGAAATAGATGTACAGGTAACAGCTGTGTAGAGAGCAGGAACTTATTATATTAAAACAAAATTACTTGTACCAATCAATCTTAATTCTATTGATAAGGCTGCCAAAATGAAACATTAACTGACAACTGTTCCTTTGAACTGGTGTTGGAGTTAAATTTGCAGATTCAATTAATCGTTTGACTATTTTAAAATAAGAAATATGGCAAAAGCATTCACAGATTCTAATTTTCAAAATGAAGTACTTAGCTCTGAAAAATTAACCGTTGTTGACTTTTGGGCTGAATGGTGTGGTCCTTGTCGTGCTATAGGACCAGTTATTGATGAATTATCAAAAGAATATGATGGAAAGGTAAACGTTGGCAAGGTCAACGTTGATGAAAACCCACAGGTAAGTATGAATTATGGCATTACCTCAATCCCTGCTATTCTTTTCATTAAAAACGGACAGGTTGTAGACAAATTGGTAGGTGCTCAACCAAAAGGGAATTTTGTTAAAAAGATTGAAGCTCACCTTAGCTAAATATCCAACAATACATTCAAGAAAAACCCCGGATCTAATTCCGGGGTTTTTCTTGTAATGAAAGCTCTTTAATGTGGAGTCATCTCAAGTGTTTCCGCTTCACTAATTTCACGTTTGCTGGCTACATGCTTATGTTTAAACAGGAAAAGGAACAATACTGCAACCACAAGCGCATATAAGGCAAAGGAGATCCAGATGCCATGCCAGTTCTTGCTATTATCGGTATTCGTAAAATAATGTTGTATCACCATCCCGCTGATCAGGCTTCCCAAAACAGCGCCTACCCCATTTGTCATCATCATAAATAAACCTTGTGCACTGGCACGTATGGAAGGACTTGTTTCTGTCTCAACAAATAAAGAACCTGAAATATTAAAAAAGTCGAAAGCCATTCCGTATACAATACAGGAAAGTATGATCATCCACAATCCTTCACCAGGATCGCCATAGGCAAATAAACCAAAACGCAGCACCCAGGCCACCATGCTTATCAGCATGACCTGCTTAATACCAAAGCGACGCAGGAAAAATGGTATGGCAAGGATAAAGAGTGTTTCGGATATCTGCGAAATGGACATAATGATAGCCGGGTACCTGACAGCCATAGTACCTTTGTAAATCGGATTATTGGCAAAATCATGCAGAAAAGTATCTCCGTAAGCATTGGTCAATTGCAAAGCCGCGCCCAATAACATGGCAAAGAGAAAGAAAGTGGCCATTTTATAATTCTTAAACAAAGCAAACGTGCTTAAGCCCAGTGTCGTTTGTGTTCCTTCACCCAGTTTTACAGCTTTTAACTGTGGGGGGGATGGTGGTAATGTAAAAGAATAAAATCCCAATAATATTGAAGCCAGCGAAGCTACATAAAACTGGTTGGGCGATGTTTCAAAATGCAGCAAACTAACTACCCATAATGCAACAATAAATCCAATGGTGCCCCATACGCGGATCGGTGGAAAATCTTTTACCACATTGGTGCCGCTTTTCTTGAGCGCTGCATAGGCAACAGCATTAGATAAGGCAATGGTAGGCATGTAAAAACACATATTTAATAATAAAACCCAGAAAAACCAGGTGGGTGTGGTTACCATTGGCAGGCAAAACAAAACTATACCCCCGCAGATATGAAAAATACCATACAATTTTTCGGCATTGATATACTTATCGGCAAGATAACCGGCAATAGTTGGCATGAAAAGGGAAGCAATGCCCATAGTGGAAAAAATAGCACCGAATTGGTCGGGAGCCCAGTTCTTATACTGAAACCAGAAAGCACCGATCGTGATCAACCAGGAACCCCAAACGAAAAACTGTAAAAAATTCATTACAGTAAGACGAAGCTTAATATTCATGCTGCAATTGCTGTTTTGATTAAAAAACGAAAGATAGCTTTTTTACTAAAAGCAAAAAATAATGCTGATTAGGAAGTCTTGTTATTCAAACATTGTTTCCAGGCTCAAAAAAAGCTTAAAATGGCCTAGACGACCATCCATATTCTTCGTATTATATTGAGGAAATGAATTATTATTGTTGTAAGAGTGTGCCTTGTCCCCATCTTACTATTAAATAAATTTATACCTGCTTGAAAAAGGTCTTTTATTTTGTTTTCCTTTTAGTTATTTGTTCTTTATTGACTTTTAACTCTTTCGCCCAAAAAACTGAAAGCGGAAAGCAAATTACAAGGTGCGCAACCATGCAAAGAATGGAAAAACTATTTTCCAATGACTTGCTTTCGCGGGCTGCCATTAATCAAAGGAATAATAATACAAGTACTGGCCCCTTTTTATCAACCTATCGATTGAATGCCACTGTTACTATTCCTGTTGTAGTACATATTGTTTTACCTAACCCATATGTTGTTACCGATGCTGACGTCCAGGCACAAATAGACAGGTTGAACCTTGATTTTGCTGGCATAAATGGCGACAGCACCAATGCTTCTGCAGCTTTCCTGGCTTTGCGGGGGCATAGCATGATCCAGTTTTGTTTGGCTAAAAGAACTCCAGGAGGACAACTAAGTTCAGGCATAGAAAGAAAGTCAAGTGCAACAACTTCAAGTCCGCTTAACACGGAAGACCCGATAAAATATCAATCAATGGGCGGTTTGGATCAGTGGGATCCCAATTCTTATTTAAACTTATGGATTGGTAATGATGATGGAAGTGGTGAAATTCTTGGGTATGCCCACTTTCCCGGAACTACGCCAGTTGCAGAAGATGGCGTATTTATTAATTATAGAAGTTGGGGATCAAGCACCTGTTATACCTTACCTGAATATAATAAAGGACGTTCGGCTACACATGAAATAGGCCATTATTTTGGTTTAATGCATATTTGGGGAGATGACAATGGTTGTTCTGGTGATGATTTCAGAAATCTTACTGAAGTGCAATCTACCTGTTCGCTTCCAGCGGGTTTATTTAACCCCATTGGAAAAGGAAATACTTCTGAAGATATAGGTGACACGCCTAACCAGGGTGGAGAAACAACCAATTGCTCTGTTGGTGAAATAACGGATGCCTGCGCAACTACCTCACCTGGGAAAATGTATCAGAATTTTATGGATTATTCCTTAGATGCCTGCCTTACAATGTTCACAAAAAAGCAGGTAGAACGCATGGAGTGGGTTTTGGATCATTGCAGGGCATCTTTAAAATCATCAACAGGTTGTCAACCACCTTCCAGCACCATTACAAGGGATGCGAGTCCATTGGAAAGTGTGAATCCTGGTGGTGTAGAATTGGTTGGTTGTATTTCAAAAAACTACACTTCTGTGGTATTCTGTTCCGGAATATTTGTTCCCAAGGTTCGCATTATTAATAATTCCTCCACACTATTAACCACCATTACTGTTGGTTATCAATTAGACAACGGCACGGCAGTTACTAAAGTATTTACAGTTAACCTGGCATTAGGTTCATCCACAGTAGTATCATTTGATCCTATTTCTATTGGTGCAGGTAACCATGACATCAGGTATTTCACTTCTAATCCAAATGGAAGTTCAGACCAGGTACCATCAAATGATAGCATAACTGCCAGTTTCACAGTAAATGGGACTTCTACGGTTCCTTTTAATGAAAGTTTTTTAAGTGCCACTTTCCCACCTCCCAGCTGGTCTGTAATCAATCCTGATGGAGGAATCACATGGCAAAGGCACGAGGCAGGAAAAAATAATCCTGGTTCAGCCTACGTAAACACTTTTAACTATGACAAGAACAATGAGGTTGACGATCTTGTTTCCCCCAGGTTAAGCTTTAACCAGGTAGGTATTGATTCTATCAAATTATCTTTTGACCTGGCCGCTGCCACATATAGTGACCCCTCAGATCCATCAATAACCATGGATACCCTGCAAATACTGGTAAGTAAGGATTGCGGCAACAGTTTTACCAGTGTATATAAAAAATGGGGTAAGGACCTTCGGACTGTGGATACACCTCAAACAGTAGAATTTATTCCTGCACCAGAACAGTGGAGAAAAGAAAACGTTGATCTTTCAGCTTTTTCAGGACAAAGCCCTATCCAACTATTCTTCAGGCTTACCAATAATTTTGAGAACAATATTTTTATTGATAATGTCAATGTAATCACGAGTGCTGTACCTGCTTTGTTGAAATCACAAGGCTACCTGGTATTGCCAAACCCTTTCAGGCAAAATTTTGTGGTCTGGCATTACCATCAGCCCTCAGATCTGCGATTTATAAGCGTTTACAATTCATTGGGCCAGGTAATGTGGTCACAGGAGTATAAAGGCAATGCTGATACTTATATCACAGTGGATCTGTTAGGTAAACCTGCAGGGATCTATTTTGTGCGACTTGAATACCTGGATGGAACAAAGAATTTTACCCAGCAAATAGTCAAATATTGATCATCAAGTCTTTCAGAAACCTTAGCAAAATCACAGGTTAAAGATATCTCAAATTGACCTGGATCATGTAGCAATTGATCGTACATCTTAACTTTGCTGCGCAAATCTTTAATATGATCGAAGCTATAATAGATAAAGTACCCTTTAGAGATACAAATCCACAATTACAGGCAATTGCCCAAAAGATATATGATGGCCAAAGAATTAATCCTTCAGAAGGGCTTTTACTTTTCAATAAAGCTTCCCTACCCTTTGTAGGTTCATTGGCGAATCATGTAAGGGAAAAGTTGCATGGAGACAAGACCTTTTTCAACCGCAACTTTCATATTGAGCCTACCAATGTTTGTGTATTTTCCTGCAATTTTTGTGCATATTCTAAGCTGTATGCACATAGAGATGAAGGCTGGGAATTAAGCATGGAGGATATGTTGAATATTGTGAAAAAATATGACAACAAGCCTGAAACGGAAGTTCATATTGTTGGTGGAGTACATCCCAAGATGAATCTTTACTTCTTTGCAGATCTGCTTAAAGCCATTCGTTCACATCGGCCAGACCTCCATATAAAAGCATTTACAGCAGTGGAACTGGATTATATGTTCAGAAAAGCTAAAGTTAGTATTGAAGAGGGCGTAAACATTCTTAAAGAAGCTGGTTTAAATTCCATCCCTGGTGGTGGAGCCGAGATCTTCGATGAAGAGATAAGGCAAAAAATATGTGCAGACAAAGTCAACGCAGAAGGCTGGCTTGAAATACATGAGACTATTCACAATGCAGGTATGCATAGTAATGCGACCATGCTTTATGGACATATAGAGAATTACGACCATCGGATAGATCATATGGAGCGATTACGGCAGTTGCAGGATAAAACGGGAGGATTTAATACGTTCATTCCCCTTAAATTTAGAAATGGTGATAATGACATGAGCCATGTTCCTGAAGTAAGCCTGGTGGAAGATTTAAAGTTATATGCTATTGCCAGGTTGTATATGGACAACTTCCCACACATAAAAGCGTACTGGCCGATGCTGGGTCGTAAAAATGCCCAATTAGCACTTGCGTTTGGGGTGGATGACATAGATGGTACTATTGATGATACAACTAAGATCTACTCTATGGCAGGGGCAGAAGAACAAACTCCAGCAATGAGTACAGAAGAGATAGTAACCTTGATTAAACAGGTAAACCGAATACCTGTAGAAAGGGATACGCTCTATAATACCATCCGGGAATATTAACTAATTTAAACTTCTCAAACCGCTGCAATGTCAGCGGTTTTTTATTTCCATTTTCACAATAAAAGGGCTGTTTAAGCCAAGTGTATCCTTCGTATATTTAAGTAAGAAGCTGTTTTGTATGAACAAGCCCTGGTGGATAAACAAATGGATCTTTTATTCCCTGTCCTTTGTTGTCATAATATACATGACCGGCTGCCAAAAGGAATACAGTTTTGAAGGTAGCCCGGTCCCGGTTCAAGACACTTTACCAGTAACCACAGCAACCGATTTTCCTTCCTGCACAAGTTGCATAAATAATGATACACTGGCAGTATGGTCATGGAAATTCAAACTTAATAATGCCATATTATGTGGACATGCTGATACAGCTATTATCAATATAGAACGAAGTTCGTTTACATTTTTTGGACCTTCATCATGTTCTATTGATTCGGGTTTGGTGATTACTGTTTACTTAAATCCATGGGTATTGGACGGAGACAGATCAAATATAAATGCAGGCATGGTAGCTTTTTATTATTATGACCATGTGGGAAGTAATTATATCCTCATGAGCCAACCCAATACCGCGTTTACTTTAACCATAGAAAACTATAATAACCAGACAGGTATAACTGTAGGTAAGTTTTCAGGTTATGCATTTATGGCTAATGGCAATATTGCAACTGTAAGTGAAGGAAGATTCAAGGTGAAGTTGAGATGATCCGGGAATATCTTAACATTCACTAAGACTTAAGGGAATATTGACAGCCAGGCCACCTTCGGCAGTTTCCTTGTACTTACTGTTCATGTCAAGTGCAGTTGCCCACATGGTTTCAACAACTGCATCCAATGAAACTTTCGCAAAATCAGGAGAACTTTGAAGGGCCAGTTGGGATGCTGTAATAGCTTTAATGGCCCCCATAGTATTACGTTCTATACAAGGCACCTGTACCAGGCCGGCAATTGGGTCGCAAGTCATGCCCAGGTGGTGTTCCATAGCAATTTCAGCAGCCATTAATGCTTGTCTTTGAGTTCCCCCTAAAACTTCGGTAAGTGCAGCCGCTGCCATACTGGATGAAACTCCTATTTCAGCCTGGCAACCACCCATAGCAGCTGAAATGGTTGCACCTTTTTTAAAAATACAGCCAATTTCGGATGCAGTTAGTATGAATTGGACAATTTTCTCATCGGTGACATTTTCATGGAAAACGATGTAATACTGAAGCACTGCAGGTATGACTCCAGCAGCACCATTGGTTGGCGCAGTCACTACTCTTCCAAAAGAGGCGTTTTCTTCATTCACTGCCAGTGCAAAACAACTTACCCAATCAAGAATGTATTGAAAAGAATTCCCACCCTGGCGAATAGCTGTGAACCAATCTTCATGATTATGATAGGATTTACCCTTTAATAACTTTTTACTAAGTTCAGCCGCTCTTCGCCTGACATTTAGCCCGCCAGGTAGCGTACCAGGAGTGTGACAACCCCGAAAGGTGCAATCACGCATAGTCTCCCAGATCTTTAATATCCCTGTTTTGGTTGCCGCTTCTGTTCGCCAGGATAATTCATTCTCCATAACTACTTCATGAATGGCCATGCCAGTTTTCATACACCAATGCAGTAACTCCTCCGAAGTATTGATAGGAAATGGCAATTGAGCCTGTTCATTGGAAATTTCTTCACCTTCCTTAATCACAAAGCCGCCTCCTATTGAATAATAGGTTTCTGAAATAGAATTTCCGTCATGGAATGTAGCCAGGAAGCTCAATGCATTTGGATGGAAAGGAAGTGTTTCAGAAAAAAGGAAATGAATATCAGCTAAAGGATCAAAATTTATCTCATGGTGATTTTTCAGTCTTATTTTTTTGGCTGAAGCAATTCCCTGCATTTTTGGTGTTATCTGGTCTACATCAAATGTAACCGGATCATCACCAGCTAGCCCCAATTGAACTGCAACATCGGTTCCATGGCCCTTACCTGTTTTGGCCAGGGAGCCATACAATAAAATAGTCAGAGTAGTAACCTGGTCTAACTGCCCCTTACTTTCCAGGTTTTCGACAAATCGTTGGGCTGCCCTCCATGGACCTAAGGTATGAGAGCTTGAGGGTCCCACACCGATTTTGAATATGTCGAATACGGAAATAGATTCGTGTACCACAGGAACAGTTTGAACAAAGGTAATTTTTACTCTCTGTATATATTTTTAATACACAGTATTAAGCGTAACATCGAATACCAAAATAGAATTAGCTGGAATGGAACCTACAGCCCTGTTCCCATAACCCAAAGAAGGCGGAATATATAAATGAATGCTGCCACCCTGCTTGATCAGGGGTATGCCATCTGTCCAACCCGTAATGACCCCATTCAACATAAAATCAGCTGTATTAGCGTCAAACTGTGTTCCATCTGTTAGTTTCCCAACATAAGTTGCTCTAACGCCCCCACATGCTAAGGGCGAAGCACCGGTTCCGGGATTATCAATAGTATAGAATAGCCCACTGCAATGTTGGATGGCTGTAATATTATGTTGGTCCAGGTAATCCTTGACTGCCTGTATTTCAGAAGCCGGTGCTTTAATGGAACAGGGATCATAATTGCACTCATAATTGGTGTTTCCTTTCAAACAACTGCTATAAGTGGCCAAAATAAAAAAGCCCAATACTATCTTCTTCAACATAGGTATATTTTAAGTTTCAATTTAATCTTCTGAAGGCTGACGAATATTATTATTATTTTCTTTCCTATTTTTTTTAACAAGTTCCTGGTACAGCGTTTCATTTCTGTCCCAACGGTGGTAGGCAGAAAAGATCGTTATAAAGACGACTATTCCAATAAGGGCAATTAAAATAACAATGATCAGTGAAGGATCACTGTTTAAAACCATAGTTGCTTTTTTATACCATCCGGAAAACAAGTTTAAAAGCAAGGCTCCTGCAATCAAAACGCCTAAAGGCATGCCAATAGAAAGCTTTCTCAGAAACTGCTTTTTCCTTTTTCTCTGATCCTTCCAATACAAAAAAAACTTTTCTTCTTCTGGTGTCAGCATGTTAAAAAAAATCCCGTCCAGGTTTAGCTGAAACGGGAAAAGAGGTACCTAGCAGATTCGAACTGCTGTAGGAGCTTTTGCAGAGCTCAGCCTAGCCACTCGGCCAAGGTACCATTAGTTCCAGGGATGAAGATAATAGTAAATTACAAACAGTCAAATCCTGGTTCTAAAGCGCTGCGAAAATAGGGTTTTTTTACTAAGTAATCCAAGTACATTTGTAGCTTAACAATTCTGAAATAATCCACCATGCAAAGAATTGCAGAATCCGAATTGATCATCAATTCCAGAGGCGCCGTATACCATTTAAATCTCAAACCTGAAGAACTGGCTCATAATATTATAACGGTTGGAGACCCTGACAGGGTCAACCTTGTTAGCCAATATTTTGATTCTATTGAAAGCAAGTTTCAACACAGGGAATTTATTTCGCACACAGGCTTTGTGGGCAAGAAAAAAGTTACTGTAATTTCCTCCGGCATTGGCCCGGACAACATAGATATAGTAATGAACGAATTGGATGCCCTTGTCAATATCGATTTTGAAACAAGGCAGATCAAGCAGGAACTGACTTCTCTGAATATTATTCGTATTGGTACTTCCGGATCACTGCAAGCAGATGTGCCGGTGGATACATTTGTAGCATCAACACATGGATTGGGATTGGATAATTTACTGAACTATTACAGGCTTGATCAAAATGAACAGGAAAATCAGTTGTTACAATCTTTTGTAACCCATACCCAATTAAATTCAAATGTCTGCAATCCTTATATTGCTTCTGCAAGCGGTTCTGTATTAAAGCATTTTGTAGAGGGCTATCACCAGGGAATTACTGTAACCTGCCCGGGGTTTTATGGACCACAGGGACGGGTTCTTCGTCTTGGCATTCAGAATCCACAACTCATTGACAGGTTAACAGAATTTACATTTGGTCAGCACAGGATCACCAATTTTGAAATGGAAACTTCAGCGATCTATGGTCTGGGCAAATTATTAGGGCATCACTGCCTTTCTTTAAATGCAATTGTTGCTAACCGGATCCAGAAAGAATTTACAAAAGATGGTGATAAGCTTATACATAAATTAATTCGCCAGGCATTAGAGACCATTTCAACCTCTTTGTAAATCCATATGTAACAAAGAGCTTTGGCCAGAGCCTATTTATCTAAATTTGTGTTCTCGGCAAAAAAGTCTGGTAAAAGACTTTGCTGAAATAAAAAGATGATCTATGCATATTGAGTTTTATAAATACCAGGGTACAGGAAATGATTTCATAATAATGGACAACCGTGATAAGAGCTATGACCATTTGACAAGAGAACAGGTATCGTTTTTATGCGACAGGCGTTTTGGAATAGGTGGAGATGGTTTAATGCTTTTAAATGGACATGCAGATTATGATTTTGAAATGAAATATTATAATTCAGATGGACGGGAAAGTACTATGTGCGGTAATGGAGGCCGTTGCCTGACGCAATTTGCATATGATATAGGAATTGAGAAAACTTCATTCACTTTCCTTGCAATTGATGGACCACATGAAGCCAATATCAATGAAAATGGTGTTGTTGCACTTAAGATGAAGGATGTAAACGAGGTAAAACATGAACATGGAGATTATGTTATAAATACAGGTTCACCCCATTTTGTACAATTCACGAATGATGTAATGCACCTTGATGTTTATAAAAAAGGTAAAGAGATACGATACAATAAAGAGTTTGAGAAAGAAGGCATTAATGTCAACTTTGTTGAACAAACAGAATTAACAGATCGCATTATTGTTCGTACTTACGAAAGAGGTGTTGAAGATGAAACCCTTTCCTGCGGCACTGGCGTTACAGCTGCCGCCCTGGTCAGTGCACACAATGACAGTGGTTTTAATCGTGTGGAAGTGAAAACAAAAGGCGGATTATTAAGTGTGGAATACGAAAAAAAAGGTGATACTTTTAAAAACATCTGGCTTAATGGGCCTGCTGTAAGAGTTTTTAAAGGAAATATTGACATCAATTAAATTTTAGCTGTTTTTATAGTATGGGTAAATGACAATCCAGGACTTTTTAACAGAAATAAATACCTTAAAATTATAAAGAAGTACTGTGATCAAATATTTTGTCAATACCAATCAAAAAACCATTGAGATAGACAAACCTGAAAAAGGTTCCTGGATCAATATATCTCCCCCATTGAGGCAAGAAGAATTTACCGAGCTTGCTGACAAGCTGGATATACCATTGGATTTTTTGACAGATTCCCTTGATATAGATGAAAGGAGTAGGTTTGAAGAAGAAGACAATGTTCGGTTGATAGTTTTAAAAACTCCAACTCAGAACAATTCATTTAGCGAAAGTGATGCCTATTATATCACTATTCCTATTTGTATTATTCTTACACACAACCAGATAGTAACTGTCAACTCTTTTGAAAACCCGGCCATCAAAAGATTTCTCAATACGCTTCAAAATCGGCACCCTGATAAAAAGAATATGATGGCGCTGAAGATCTTTGAAAAAATAGTCCAGGATTTCATGGATCATTTAAAAGAGATTAACCAAAAAAGAAATCTCCTGGAACAGCAACTGTACGATGCCAACCGGAATGAGCAACTGTTGCAACTTCTGCGTATTCAAAAAAGCCTTGTATACTTCGTTACTGCCCTGAGATCCAATGAATTATTGTTCATCAAACTGGAACGCACTAATTTCCTGAAACTTAGCGAAGAAGAGAAAGAAATACTTGAAGATCTTATCATTGATACTTCGCAAGCCCTGGAAATGGCAAATATTTACACCAATATCCTAAGCAGTACCCTTGATGCCTATGCAAGCATTATTGCCAACAATCAAAACCTTGTTTTGAAACGTCTGGCTGTTATTACTATTGTCCTTACATTTCCCGTACTGATATCGAGTTTATTCGGCATGAATGTTCCAAGTGGCTTCGAACATTCACCTTATGCCTTTTATATAGTAGCTGTATTATCCCTAACGATATCCATGCTTGTAGGTTGGTTCTTTCTTAGAAAAAAACTCTTCCAGTAATGTTCCGGTTCAATATTCGGGTTTATGGAGTGCTGATTAATGAAAAGCACCAGGTTTTGGTAAGTGATGAATATATCCGTGGCAACTATTACACAAAGTTCCCTGGCGGAGGCCTGGAATTTGGTGAAGGAACCAGGGATTGCCTTCGACGGGAATTTTTAGAAGAGATGAATCTGAAAGTGGATGTTGGTGAACATATTTATACAACGGATTATTTTCAACTTTCTGCTTTTCATCCGGAACACCAGATCATTTCGATCTATTACAGGGTAATGGCACTGGAAACCATTACAACCCGTATCAGTACCAGCCCATTTGATTTTGATGAAACCCAAATGAATATTTACGCCCGGCAACAGGAGACAGAAAGTTTTCGTTTCATAGAATGGGATGCTTTCTCCGAAGAAACAGTTACACTTCCTATTGATAAGATCGTAGCTGGAATGCTTAAGAACAGGCAGTAAATCCGGTTTCATCACTATATTAACCTGCAGCAGGAATATTTAAAAATCCATCATCTTCCTGCCCCATCGCTGCCTTTTTCATTTTATGTGCCATTTCATGACCCACATAAACTTCTATTTTCTTTTCTGCAAATACAATTACGGGCGTTAATATTAATGCCATAAGAGCCTTATATATATAGTTCATTATACCGATAGCCAGGATCATTTGCCAGGAGAATACACCGCTGAATGCAATGAACAACACGATATAACTATCTATGAGTTGGGATACCAGGGTGGACCCTGTAGCACGAAGCCAGATCTTTTTGTCTCCTGTTATTTTTTTGATCCTGTGAAAAATATATACATCAACCAGTTGGCTCACTAAAAAAGCTACCAGGCTGCCAATGATGATCCGCATGCCCTGCCCAAAAATGGCATTAAAGGAAGTTTGCATGTTACTGATACCATTAGCAACACCTGAGCCGATCCAAAAATCTGCAGGAGGAACACCTATAGCGATAAAATACATCAGGAAAGCATAGGAAATCAGAATAATCGCAGTAAAGGAAATACGCCTTACTGCTTTAGGCCCATAATACTCGTTCACAATATCTGTGATAACAAATTCGAGGGGCCATAATAACACGCCACAGGTTAAATTAAAAGATAGCCCGCTTTGTCCAAACAAGCTAAAATTCACAGGGTGAAACCCGAAGAGTTTCTCAAGGGAAAAGATCTTGGTTCCTATTGATTCTGCGATAAGGGCATTACAGCAAAAAAAAGCGGTAATTCCTAGAAAAAGCTTGGCTGGTTTGTCTTTAAGTATGTAGTGTATCATTTAAGTATAAGATGTAAAAAAATTGCATAATTAAGAATCCAGTATTTGCATAGATCAGCCACAACGGAATGACAGCCCGAATTTTTTTGCCCAGCACAAAAAGTACTAAGTAAGAGATGTTTACTACTGGATTAAGAAGGGCCACCATTAGATATCCCATGATTGCAATAGTGCCAATTAGTGTCTCATGGGATAGCCAATTGGTCATTTGAATCAAAATGGCCAAAACAAAGAAAATATTACATATAAAAGCCAGTCTGGATAGAAATAAAAGCCAACGCATCGAAACTGAATTATCAAACAAAATATTGTAGCTAGTCTGATTTTAAAAATAGGTAATTAAACTTTACCAGATTTTTCCATATAACCCGGTATTATTCATTCAAAATAACATTATTTTGTCGCCATCTAAAAAACGGAATATGAACAAAGGGCTCTTTCAACGAATCCTTCCCCATTTAATAGCTGTAGTTGTTTTTTTGGTTGTGGCTTTAATTTATTGCAGGCCTGCCATTGAAGGTAAAGTCTTAAACCAGGAAGATATTACACAATGGAAGGCATCGATGAAGCAATCAGAAGATTACAAGGCTTCTCATGGACAAGTTCCCCTTTGGACAAATGCCTTATTTAGTGGAATGCCAACTTTTGCCATTGCTTATCCTACTAACAACTATATCCCCTGGTATGCACATGAAGTTTTAACGCTCCATTTACCCAAACCCATACAATTTTTCTTCCTTGCCTGTATTTGCTTTTATTTTTTATGTATAGTATTAAGAATAAATCCATACATAGGAATATTTGGGGCGCTTTCATTTGCTTATGCAACCTATAATCCTGTGATAATAAGTGTAGGACATGATACCAAAATGTGGTCCATAGCATATATGCCAGCTCTTTTAGCAAGCATACTATTAATTTACGATAAAAAATATTGGTTAGGGACTGGTTTGACTGGTTTATTTACATCCATAATGATTTCAATGAATCACCCCCAGATTGCCTATTATTTATTTATTGCTCTTGTAATAATGAGCATATTTTTTATCGTAAGGTGGATCAGGCAGAAAGATTACTCCCATTTGATTAAAGCATTGTCATTGACGTTATTAGCTGCATTGGTAGGATTACTTACAAATGCGGTTTCTCTTTTATCTACTTATGAATATCAAAAGTCAACGATTAGAGGCGGCTCTGCTTTAGCTGAGCACAAGAAGGATGATGCTAAAAACGGGTTAGGTAAAGACTATGCTTTTGCATACAGCATGGAAAACTCGGAACCATTTGTAATGATGGTGCCAAAAATGTTCGGAGGTAGCAGTGATAAAGCTGAGGTGGACCAGGAAAGTTCGAAGGCTATTGAAGCAGCAAGTAGCCTGCCACGGGAAATACAACAACAATTGCCATTAACTTATTATTGGGGAGGTATTGGAGTTACAAGTGGCCCTCCTTATGTTGGCGCCATTATCTGTCTTCTTGCCATATTAGCCATGTTTGTACTTGACAACAAACATAAATGGTGGATGTTTTCTGCTATCGTACTAACAATCATTATGTCATGGGGATCAAACCTGGAACAGGTAAATACTTTATTTTATAAATACCTGCCACTATACAATAAATTCAGAGCCCCATCCATGATCCTAGTTGTTCCACAGTTATTGCTCCCAGCATTAGCTGTGATGGGTTTACATAAAATTGCCTTTTACGAAAATAAAGAATCGTTATGGCCATCAATAAAAAAAGGACTGATCGCTACAGGTATAATTATAGCTATTTTGTTGCTTCTTTATATGTCATTTGATTTTTTAAGTGAGAGAGACAAAGACATATTAAAACAGGTTAATAGTTCTGGTCAACCCCAATTATCCGATGCATTGCATACTTTCTTCAACGGCTTAAAAGAAGATCGCAAATCTTTGATGCTGGGAAGCCTGTTTCGTTCCCTCGGCTTTATGGCAGCTGGATTTTTATTTGTATACCTGTTATATAAGAAAAAAATAAACAAAACCATTGGCTTTGCTGCTATTGCATTATTAAGCCTGGTTGATTTGATAGCAATAGATTCAAAATATCTCAATGAAGAAAATTATGTAGATGCACCCTATGAAGGATCGGTAATGATACCAGAAACGCAGGCCGATCAAATACTAAAAAAAGACACCAGTTTTTATAGAGTACTAAATGAAGCAGGTGATCCTTTTAGTGGTAATAATTATGTATCCTATCAATATAATTCAGTCGGAGGATATCAAACAGCGCGGCTGGCTATTTATAATGATCTTATTGACAGCCAACTCAGGAAGGGCAATCCTATGGTCTATAATATGCTTAATACCAAGTATATTATTCAAAAGGATCAAAATGGCGCTACACAATCAGCAAGGGTAAATCCTAATGCACTCGGTAATGCTTGGTTTGTAAAATATTTACATTTTGTTCCGGACGCACATGCCGAAATGAGGGCACTTGATAATTTAAATCCCAGGGATACCGCAGTAATTCAACAATCATATAAAAGCAAACTTGGGTCAATACCTGTTTCATATCCTGCAACCGGAACTATACAGTTAATTAAAAATGATAACGAAGTAGTTACCTATCGATCCTCGAATCCAGCAAACGAGTTTGCTGTGTTCAGTGAGATTTTTTATGAACCAGGCTGGAAAGCGTTGGTTGACAATAAAGAAGTACCCATTGTAAAAGTTAATTATGTTTTACGCGGTATACCGGTAGCTGCAGGTAATCATGAAATAGTATTTAGATTTGAACCACCTGGTTTTCTGTTAGGCAGGAAGATTACCACAATCTTTTCCATTATTATGGTCTTGCTATTAGTTGCAGGTTTAGTATTACAATGGAAAAGAAGCAGGCAGCTTGAAATAAAATGAAAATTGTAAGTCTTGTTTGGTTTAAAATTTTCCCTGCAAAATTCGGTGGGCAGAAAGGCATTGCAATTTTCCTTGAATATTTGACCGCATATTTTGACATAACCTGTTTATGTTCCAGGGATAACAATTATTTAGGAAACTCTTTAAAAGTAGTTCCCAAACTTCCAGTAAGAAAATGGCAATTTATTAATCCCATAATTTGGGTAAGTATTTTACTTAGAATCAAAAAAGAAAATGCTGAGGTTCTCATTATTGAGCACCCATATCACGCCATTACTGGCATATTGGCTAAAAAGTTATTAAAAGTCAGGCTAGTACTACACCAACATAACCTGGAACATGTAAGGTTTAGGGAAATGGGTTATAGTTGGTGGCCCATATTAAAATTTTTAGAATCCCAGCTAAGTCGACATGCGGACCTGGTTCTTTTTAAAACTTTTCAAGACCAATTAAAGGCAATAGAGTTATTTCATTTAAACCCTGGAAAAACATTTATTGTTCCCTATGGAATTGAAAAAAGAACATTTAATAAGGAGGCCAGGTCAAAGATTTCAACTAAATACAATCTATCAGATAATTGCAAGATCTTTCTATTTGCAGGAACATTAGACTATAAGCCAAATGCGGAAGCTATAGAGAATATTTACAAAAAACTGTTTCCATATTTGGATAATTCAGGTATTGATTATTCAATTATTATTTGTGGAAGAAATAAGATCAAAGGCTTCGATTATCTACAGAAATTAACAGCCAAACATATTATCAATGCAGGTGAAGTAGATAATATTGATGAATATTTTTTTGCTGCCGATGTGTTTATTAACCCTGTGACAATTGGTGGTGGTATTCAAACAAAAATTCTGGACGCTCTCTCCTACCAATTACCCGTCATTTGTTTCGATGTTATGCTTTCCGGAATACCATCTCAATTTATTGGAACTTTGATTCACCCGGCGAACAATGGTGACTGGAAAAAATTCAGCTGCGAAATGCTTAGGGTTAAAAAGTCCCATTGTGAATCCTTTTGCGTTGATCTGTTAAGCGGTCAAAGCTGGGAAAGAATAACAAAAAATGTGGCAGAAAAAATAAAATTGCTGGCATGAACTTACCTAAAATAAGCATCATATTGCCAGTATTTAATGGTGCCTTTTTTTTAAAAGAGTGTATTAATAGCCTGTTATCACAGACCTTTATAGATTTTGAATTATTGATCATTAATGATGGATCAACTGATGACACCGAAAAGATAATAAGCAGTTATACTGATCCACGCATTCGGTATATTAAAAATGAAAAAAATTCAGGGCTAATATACAGTTTGAACCTGGGAATCAATATGGCCAAAGGAGTTTATCTCGCCCGAATGGATGCAGATGATATTGCCTTACCTGAAAGGTTATTGGAACAGAATAATTTTCTTGATACACACCCAGGTTGTGATGTCGTTGCCGGGTGTATAACCCTTATTGATCATAATAATAGAAATATAGGTCATTGGCCTTTGGATAGAAATACTATTACCTTTCAGTCCATTTGTAAAACGATGCCCTTTGAAAATTGCCTGGCACACCCTTCCATTATGGGAAGAACAATTGTTTTTAAAGCCTTTATGTATGACCCCCAACAGAATCACCTGGAGGATTATCACCTTTGGTTAAGAATGTTATCAAATGGCATCATCATAGAAAAAGTTTCACATTCCATTTTGCTCTACCGTGACAATCCTGGATCAATTACCAATCAAACTTTAAGAAAAGATAATTTCTTTTTCAGGCATGCCCGTATGAAAAAAGATATCATATGGGCTGCCATCAAAGGCAAGAAATTTTCTGCATACCAACTACGTATCCTCTTAGCCATAGTATTAGATATTATAAAGGGCTGCGCAAAAGCTTTAAAAGCTATATTGAATTAACATGTACAGTCTTTATATATTAAAAAGAAGAATTGAGGACGTTTTTATTTTCCCATTCATTCTAATGGGCAGGTTTATCAGTCTGTTAAAGCCCCTGGAAAAACAATATAAGATCTACTATTTTTTCCCTTTCTACCATATAGGAGGAGCAGAAAAAGTTCATTTGCAAATAGCAGAATATACGGGAGGGTCGGATACTATAATATTTTTTACGCGTCGCTCACATAACGAGGGCTATATACATGAATTTAAAACCACAGGATGTACAATCAAGGATATATCTTTTTATACGGATAATAAATGGCTATACTTCCTTAACCTGATTTACAGGGGGATCATAAGTGGATATGTAAATAATCAAAAAACTTCAAGCACCATATTTAATGGGCAATGCAATTTTGGCTATAAGATCAGTCCATGGATAACAAAAAAAAGCAAGCAAATTGAATTAATACATTCCTTTAATACCTTTTCTTACATCCGTATTCCATTTTTGCCTTTCATAAATAGAACAGTCATGATCAGCAAAAAAAGGATCAATGACCACCTGTATCTCTACAAAAAAATAAAGGTTCCAAAAGAATATGATAGCAAAATTCAGTTTATTTCAAATGCTATAGAATTGCCTAAAAGTATTGTATCAAAACCTTTAAAGCCATTTACCATTTTATATGTAGGAAGGGGAACATCTGAAAAACGACCGCATATTTTTACTAAGGTTGCCGAAAAACTTCATTTTGATCAGGATATTAGTTTTCAAATGCTGGGAGACGTAACCGAAGCAATAAGTATATCAGATTATCCATTTATAAAATTCTGGGGCAATGTAACAGACACAGCAGCAATTGACTCAATATATCAAAATACGCATGTTTTAATCATTCCTTCTGAAACTGAAGGATTTCCAATGGTAATGATTGAAGCAATGGCAAATGGTCTTGCAATTGTGGCAACACCTGTTGGTGACATTCCTTATCATTTAAAGAATGGCATTAATGGATTTTTATTTAACTCTATAGAAGATGAGCCAAAAATAATTGATGAAGCAGTATCCTACATTAAGGAATTAGCTATTAATGAAAAATTATTTTCAGAAATAAGTAACTATAATGTCTTATATGCCAGTCAACATTTTGATATAAAAGATTTTGCCATATCTTATCAAAAGCTGTTACGATAAAATGCAACTAATTTGAAACCTCTAAGTTTTATTATCATTACATACAACAGGCCAGCAGATGCCTTATTACTATTAGAAAATATCTATCAGCTGGATAATGCAAAAGAACTATTAGAAGAAATAATAATAGTAAACAATGCTTCTACTTCAGATTATGGTGAAGTAGAAAATTTTATTGCTTTGCACCCCGAATTACCTTATCATTATTTTTATTCAAAAGAGAACCTGGGAGTAGCCAAAGGCAGAAACTTTGCCTTGCAAAAAAGCACGAGCCCGATTCTTATTATGCTGGATGATGATGCTGAACTACAAAACAAAGATTGCCTTATACGCTTGTTGGAAGAGTTTGAAAATAAAAATACAAAACGTCCCAAAGCTATTATTTCGTTTAAAGTTTTATACTTCGACACCAGGGAAATGCAGGTTAATGCTTTACCTCATAAACAATTCAATACATATAAGGACAAGGATTTTTTTGAAACTTACTTTTATGCCGGAGGTGCGCATGCTATTAAGAGATCAGTATTAGGTGAAGTGGGGACATATCCTGAAGATTTCTTTTATGGTATGGAAGAGTACGATCTTAGTTACCGTATTTTAAATGCAGGCTATTCCATCGTTTACAGTAATAAAATAATAATGCTGCATAAAGAATCTCCTTTAGGAAGAAAGCCTAAAGAAGAAAAATTGCGGATGATGTGGGTCAATAAGAGTAAGGTTTGCTGGCGCTATCTTCCTCTAAAATATTTCATAAGTACAACATTCCTATGGTCCTTATTTTATTTAAAAAATACAGGATACCATCTTAATGGTTGGATAAAAGCATGGAAAGAGACTATAAGTATAACTAAAAGTCCTAGAACAACAATTAATAAGGAGACTTTAGACTATTTGAAATCACTTAATGCAAGACTCTGGTATTAAGTGCTACTATTAATAATATTTTTATCTTATAAGGGTTATTACCCCTTTTTTATAAATAGGCTCATAACTACAAGGACTTTCTGCCTTTACCTGGTATATATAAACTCCTGAAGGCTGTTTTACATTCTTGTAGGTACCATCCCAGCATGAATTTTTTTCGGTGCTGTGAAAAACAAGCTCGCCCCAACGGTTATAAATCCAAAGCTCGAAATAGGTTGTTTCTCCCCAATGCCGTAAATTAAAACAATCGTTTTTACCATCATTATTTGGTGTGAACGCGTTGGGAATGTGGAATCCATTTGTGCCATATAATAGGTTAGCATGTACCTGAATGGAATCTGAAACAGTACAACCACCATTAGCTACAAAAACCTTATACCATGTATCGCTCTCAGGATGGACAATTGGGTTTGGTATATTTGGATTATCAATATTAACATTAGGACTCCAATTAAACAAAGTGCCACCTGATGCTGTTAATTGAGCTTCTAAAGACACACAATCGATATCATTCGATTTTTTAATAGCAATAATTGGCTTTGGATTCACCTTAACAATACTTCTTAAAGTATCCGTTGAACAACGTGAATCCAACCTGACGAATATTGTATCAGTAATTCTGGCAGTTAGGGTTAAAGATGTGGAAGAAGAGATGTTGTTTTCTTCATCAGTGAACCATGAATATTGATCTGCTCCGGAAGCGGTCATAGTTACCTGATCTCCGTCACAAACATCAAATCTATCTGGTGTAATTGAAAAAACAGCTTTTGGAAAAACGTCAACATTAACGGTATCCTTTTTATAACAGCCAGGCATATCCCACCCGGTCACAATATATTGAGAAGATTTGTTAGGACTAACCACAGGGCTTTGACCTTTGGGATCTGAAACCTCCAATGCCGGAGTCCATGAATAATGTTGCGCCCCATTAGCAGGAAGCATAATGGTAGAATTGGCACATATAGATGTATCAGTCCTTGCAGAAAGATTTGGCGGTTCTACTACATTTACGTGAACAGAATCATATTGAAAATCAATTTTGGAAAATGAAATATCATCAATGGCAAAATCGTTGCCATCATTTAAAGAATTGTCATTAATTATGCTTAGTTCGGCCTTTGATAGGTTACCCGAATTCCATGATGTTTGCCAAAAACTCCAATTACAAGAAGTATTTTCCCCATTGACATTTTTCTCCATTAAAACATTATTGATCGAAAACCTCAGTTTGGCAGGGTTGACAGAACGTAATGATTGCAACCAAAATGAAAAATTGTAGCTTGTATTAGGTAGAACATTAATAGTGGTGCTCCAAACTTTAGCTTTTAATAAGGAAGAGCCATTAACCATTAACATATTTCCCGAGCCACTTGTATGGTCTTTACAATTTCCATAAGAAATATTCCATTTGGGAACATCATTACCTACCCAATATTGACCTTCATTTGAATTCAAACTTGCGAATGCATAATCAGATGTAAAATCTGATTTGCCCAGACTAAAGTTGCCATTTGGGATCAGGTTAGTGCCCGTTATTTGTGCTGTTAAAAAATAAGTTTCTGAATTTGATGGAGTTACTAGTTGCATAGTACTATTTGGAAAAGAAACTCCGTTTGTTGATTTCCAGCAATTATCCAAACTTGAAATATTTGAGGTCATTAAAACAGATTGGCCCTTACAAATAGTTGTATCTTTTAAATTTAATAAAATACTTTTTACAGGTTTGACAATTGAAAGTTTTTTTTCAATGCTGTCAAAACAACCTAAAGCATTTTCAGATTTAAATTTTATGAAGTAATCACCATAATCAAAATAGGTATGAGCTACAGTTGAACCAGCACCAAATGTCCCATCTCCAAAACTCCAGTTTGATGAAGCTAGGTTGGCATTATTTGCAATTAATTTAACTTCCTTATTGTTACATGTTGATTGATCAAATGAAAAATCTATTGATCGCGTTGAAGCTTCAAAATTTCCATACAGGGCTTCTATTTCATCCTTATTCAAAGCCCTGTTATACCATCGAATATCATCCATCTTACCTTTAAATGAAAGTAGATCTTGTTGCCACCAATTTCCAAAACGCAATTCTGAATTACAAGATAAAAAACTACTAAATGAGGTAACACTCTTGGTTTTAAGTTTTCCATCAATATAAATGGAATGACTAAATCCATCAAAAACAATGACAGCACAATACCATTTATCTCTACAAATCCAATTGTTTGTATTTAAATAACTTGAAGAATTGGTATTGAAGCAGGTTGAATTATTGCCTACAATATTTGATCCTATTCCTGGAAAAGGTGGGTAATTTATAAAAAACTGATATTGAGATCCTCCAGATCCACTTGCATTTGTAAAACTTCTTTTCCCTACCAGGTTTTGAAGTGCATCTGTTTCTGTTTGAAACCACAACACCAGGCTAAACTGGGGTGTAGAGAATGCACTGTTATCATCACTTATTTTCAGGTAGTCGTCAATTCCGTCAAAATAATAGGCACTATTGGCATTTCCGAAACGGTCCGTAGTTAATGATATATTTCCCATATTCATAGCATGATGACCATTCCCTGATAAATCATTTGAATTTCCAGAAAAGGGATAATATGCTACCAGGCCATTAGTTAAGTTAACCTGTGAGAAAACTATTAATGACACAAAAACATAAATAACGGTACAGATAATTTTTCTCATAAACATCCAGGATTAACCCGGATCGACAAAATATAAAAAATATTGTTACTATCAGGTAGTTATTATAATAATTTTAAAAGTTTTTACCATGTAAGTACACAAAAAAATATTTTTAAATCCATTTTAATTTAAGTTGCAAGTTTATAATTACTAATCAATAAATGAACCAGTCACTTAATAAAATATTAAAAACTATAGGGCTATACAAGCCTATAGTAAATATTAAAAGAAAGTTTGACCTTATAAAAGCTCAAAAAATTGAAAGATCTTATCATAAAAAAAGGATCTCGTTTTATAAGCGTTTCTTGCACCCAGGTCAACTCGTATTTGATGTTGGAGCTAATATTGGAAATAGAGTTCAGGTATTTAAAGAACTAGGTTGTAGTGTTATTGCTGTAGAACCCCAGGAGGCTTGCGTAATGGTTTTGCGTAAAAAATTTGGCGACTCAATAGTAATAGAACAAAAAGGTCTAGGCAAAGAAGAGGGTGAATTGGAAATGTTAATTGCAGATGAATCTACCATTTCTACATTTTCCAGTGAGTTTGTTGAAAAAACAAAAAATAATAAATTCAAAAGAAATAACTGGAACAAAAGAGAAAAAATCAGGATTACCACACTAAATCATTTGATAAATAAATATGGAATGCCTGACTTTTGCAAAATAGATGTTGAAGGTTTTGAATCGGAGGTTTTAAAAGGTTTATCTGCAAAAATTCCACTTGTATCTTTTGAATACAATGTGCCTGAAATGTCAGGTAATGTATCACTTTGTCTGCAATTATTAAATGACATTTCTACAGACTATTTATTCAACTATTCCATTGGAGAATCGATGTCCTTAAAATTGTCCCAATGGCTGCCTTTTGAAAAATTCACTTCAATTGTTCATTCAGCAAATTTTCAAAATAGTGATTTTGGAGACATTTATGCAATAGTAAAATCTTAGATAATAAAATGATTACAACAATTATATCGCTATTAGAAAAAGCAGAGGGATTAACTAGAAGAGTCAAAAAGAATCTACAATTAAAAACAAACAAACAATATCAAACATTGTCAAAATGGTATGAAGATGATCTCCACAATTTGAAGAAAAGTACCTTTACAAAATTAACAGAAGAAAGCACTGTTTTTGACTTAGGTGGATATGAAGGCCAATGGTCAAGTGATGTATATGCAAGGTATAATTGCAATGTATATATTTTCGAACCTGTAAAAGCCTATGCTGATATCATAAAGGATCGATTTAAGCAAAACTCCAAAATCCAGGTTTTTCAATATGGATTAGCTGGTTCTAACCAGGAAGTACCTATAACAATTGATGAATTTGCATCAACTATCCTAAATAATAAAGTAGAATCAAAGCAAACGGAAATTATTAAACTGATGGATTTCCACCAGTTTATCATACAAGAAAATATTAATTCCATTGATTTGATAAAAATAAATATTGAAGGCGCTGAGTATGACCTTTTAGAATATTTGATTGGTAAAAATTTAATAAACAAAATTGGAAGTTTATTAATACAGTTTCATAATTTTTCCAATGATGCAGAAAAAAGAATGAAAGAAATTCTTGAACGATTATCCGCCACACATCAACAAGTTTATGATTATCCATTTGTATGGACTTTTTTGGAAAAAAGAGATTAAATCATAATTACTATTAGATTCTCAAACAATGATTATTGCAAGAATTAATGGGGGACTTGGAAACCAGATGTTTCAATATGCCGCAGCAAAAGCACTAAGCATTAAAAATAACACCGAAGTTAAGCTGGATATATCTGGATTTTCCAGGGATCAACTCCGAAACTTTGACCTTATTAATTTGAATGCAGATGTCTCAATAGCATCAAAAAATGAAATTGATCAATTAAAAGCTTTTAATTCTTTTGACCGAGTTCGGGCAAAACTTACCTCAAATAAGAAAAAAAAATTTTACAAACAACCTTTCTTTCATTTTGACACTAATTTCTTTAATCTTGGATCAAATGTTTATATACAGGGTTATTTTCAAAGTGAAAAGTACTTCCAGAAGATCAAAGAAATAATAAAAAAAGACTTTGCGATAAATCATGAAGTAATAGGCAATGTTCTGGAATTCAGTACACAATTGAAATCAATAAATTCTGTTGCCATTCATATCAGGAAAGGCGATTATAAAAACGTAGAAACGCAAAAAGTTCATGGTGTGTTACCAATAGAATATTACCAGGCAGCCATAAACAAAATAACTGCATTAGTGCAAGATCCCTGGTTTTATATTTTTACAGATGACAAAACATGGGCAGAACAAAACCTTCAGTTGCCAAATTCTACTATTGTATCCGGAAACATTTCAACAAACCATTTTGAGGATTTGTTTCTGATGTCGCATTGTTCTCATAATATCATTGCCAATAGTAGCTTTAGCTGGTGGGGCGCCTGGCTGAATAAAAATGAAAATAAAGTAGTAATAACCCCGGCAAACTGGTTTAAAAATGGCCCCCGGGATCTCCAGGATCTGATCCCCAAAACCTGGACTACGATTTAGATCAATGAGATTTTTTACAATTTCACTGAAAGTTTTCCTAAAAACAATCGCATCGCCTTCTTTTTTTCCTCATCCAGGTTATAATCAATACACTGGGTATAATATTTCTTTAGATCAAATGCATTAAAAGGATTTTGAAGCACTATTTCATCAATATGCTCAAAACCCAAACTGTTGGCTTCATTAAATAATTGTTCAAATTCTGCCGGGAGCTTTTTATTGGCTATCCATGCAGCAAAAACAAATGGAAGTCCTGTATGTAATTTCCATGCTTCAGCAAGGTCATAAATGTAAGAAGAATACTGCCTCTGTTCAAGCGCCCTGTCCCCTATTACCACACCTGCAACTTGCCCGCATATCTTTTGACGAAAGTCCTCTCCTTTTGCGTCTAAAAAAACGACGTCTTTCTTCCAATATTCCTTTAATAAAACCTTAGCAAGGTTTACAGAAGTGCGGGATTGATAATCCAGGTAAACGGTCTCAATTTGATCAATTGGAACTTCACTGAAAATACATACAGATGCTACCGGGCCATTAGCCCCAATACAAAAATCTGTAACAGTATGCCATTCCTTAAGTTTTAATGTAGCCGCAACTGGTATAAGTCCAAGATCCACTTCATCATCTATCAACATTTGGGCAATCTTTGCCGGGTAATCCTCAATCAATTCGATTTGAGCACTTACCGGGTGATGTATGATACCATATAACAAAGGCTTTGTATTGAGATAACTTACTGCCGCAACTCTTATCTTACCCAAATCATTTAATTTTGCGTGCAAATATAAACGCTGTTTATAGTTTGATCGCTATTAGAAATCTTAATTATGCGTTCTTTGTATCTATTGACAGTAAAATTTATTCTTTATAACAAATGGAACTTTCTTCACTGACCGCTATTTCTGCAATTGATGGAAGGTATAGGAATCAAGTGCAACACCTGGACGATTATTTTTCAGAATATGCTTTGATGAAGTACAGAGTTTTAGTGGAAGTGGAGTACCTGCTGTTTCTTTCACATAAAAAAGTATTTAAATTATCAGCCAAAGCAGCGGAACAATTAGCCCAGGTCCGGGATAACTTTTCTATCGAAGAGGCACAGCAGATCAAGGAAATTGAAAAGGTCACCAATCATGATGTTAAGGCAGTAGAATACTTTATAAAGGAGCAACTGGATAAAATTGGAGAGACCAAGGTCAAAGAATGGGTCCATTTTGGACTGACCTCCCAGGATATAAATAATACATCAATTCCTTTATCCTGGAAGCATGCACTTGAATTCGAATATCTGCCTGCTGTATTCAACCTTGTAGCTGAATTAAAGGTGTTGGCAAGGCAATGGAAAAAGATACCGATGCTTGCCCGCACACATGGCCAACCTGCCAGCCCTACATTGCTTGGCAAAGAATTAATGGTATTTATAGAAAGGATCGAAAACCAAATTGAGCAGTTGATCAATATTCCAATCAGTGCCAAATTTGGTGGTGCTACAGGAAATTTCAATGCTCATTATGTGGCTTTCCCCAAAAAAGATTGGATTGGATTCGCAAACGAATTTATACAGGATACGCTCGGGCTGCAACGACTTCAATATACTACGCAGATCGAACATTATGATAATTTAGCTTCCAGTTTTGATTGCGTTAAAAGAATCAACACCATACTTATTGATCTCTCCCGGGACATCTGGAGCTACATATCCCAGGACTATTTCAAACAGAAAGTAAAAAAAGGGGAAGTAGGATCATCAGCAATGCCACATAAAGTGAACCCTATTGATTTTGAAAATGCAGAAGGCAATTTAGGTCTTGCGAATGCTATTCTTGAACATCTCTCCGCCAAGTTGCCTGTATCTAGATTACAAAGAGACCTCACCGACTCCACAGTTCTAAGAAATATAGGAGTTCCTTTTGCACATACTATCCTTGCTTTCAAATCAATAGATAAAGGACTCAATAAACTGGTATTGAACGCAGATACTATAAATTCAGATCTTGAAAATAATTGGGCAGTAGTTGCAGAAGCTATTCAAACCGTACTGCGCCGGGAACAATACCCCAATCCTTATGAAGCATTAAAAGAACTGACCAGGGGAAACAAAAAAATTGACAAAGCAGTAATGCATAAATTTATAGAAGGCCTCAAAGTACCAGTGACGCTAAAAAAGGAATTGAAGGCAATAACTCCCCAAAATTATATCGGCCAGCACCCTGAATTTTAATGCGGTGATCTTATTATTTGTGGATTTCGCTGGTAAAGTGAAATTCTACATCAGGATTGTTGGTCCTTTCTGTGTTCAAAAACCATTCGCTTTGGGCCAGGTACACTAAATGTCCGTCCTTGTCAATGGCAATATTTCCAGATTTAAAGCGAATGAAATCTTCCAGCTTTTTGGGATCTTCACTGGTGATCCAGCATGCCTTATAAAAGGGTACACTGTTGAAGATTACAGAAGCGCCATATTCATGCAGCAGGCGGTATTGGATCACTTCAAATTGTAGTTCACCAACGCAACCAATAATTTTCTTATTTCCTCCAAATTGTGTAAACAACTGGGCAACGCCTTCATCTGTCAGTTGAATCAATCCCTTTTCCAGTTGTTTTGTTTTCATAGGATCTTTATTCACCACCTCTTTAAATATCTCAGGTGAAAAAGAAGGAATGCCGGTAAAGAAGAATTCTTCCCCTTCAGTAAGTGTATCTCCTATCTTAAAGTTCCCAGTATCAAATAAACCAACTACATCACCCGGGTAGGCATCATCCACAACGTTTTTCTCCCTGGCTAAAAATGAATAAGGATTACTAAAGCGAACATCCTTATCCAGGCGCACATGATGAAAATATTTGTTGCGCTCAAACCTGCCAGAACATACTCTTAAAAAGGCAATCCTGTCCCTATGTTTAGGATCAAGATTAGCATGTATCTTAAAAATGAAACCACTAAACTTATCAGCATCCACTTTTACCGTGCCCTTGTTGGTTTCCCTGTCGCGGGGTTTAGGAGAAATACGGATAAAAGTGTCCAGCATTTCTTTCACACCAAAATTGTTAATAGCGCTGCCGAAGAATACGGGTGCTACGTCCCCACTTAAATAATCATTGACATCCAGTTCCCCATACACTCCGTCAATTAATTCAACATCCTCCCTTAAAGTGGCAGCGTCACGTTCTCCTAATTTTTCATTTAAGACTGTAGAGGAAAGATCTGATATGGATATAGTATCCTCATCTGTTGCCTTAGTATTAGCAGTAAATAGGCGGATGCTCTTATTGTGCAGATCATAAACACCCTTGAAATCTTTTCCCTGGTTAATAGGCCAGGTCATAGGATGCAATGATATACTCAGTTCTTTTTCAATTTCTTCCAAAAGGTCAAAGCGATTCTTACCGTCGCGATCCAGTTTATTAATGAAAACGATCACAGGCGTTTTACGCATCCTGCATACCTGCATCAATCTTCTTGTTTGTTCTTCCACACCATTCACGCTATCTACAACAAGGATCACACTATCCACAGCAGTCAAGGTTCTGAATGTGTCTTCCGCAAAATCTTTGTGGCCCGGTGTATCAAGCAGATTGATCAGAGTTCCTTCATATTCAAAGCTCATTACCGATGTAGCAACTGAAATTCCTCTTTGGCGTTCTATTTCCATAAAGTCAGAAGTAGCTGCCTTTTTGATCTTATTACTCTTTACAGCCCCTGCCACTTGAATGGCACCACCGAATAACAAAAACTTCTCAGTTAACGTGGTTTTTCCCGCATCGGGGTGCGATATGATAGCAAAAGTGCGACGCTTTTCTATTTCTTGCTGATACTTCATGTTGTTAATATCCAATGAATCAATTATAATCTTTCTGCTCCCCGGTACCGCTATGCTCAATTTTAGCGGTATTTAAAAGGTAATAAATTGAGATTTTTGGACGCGCAAAAGTACAGCATCATACGTTAAAAGCTTTGAAATAAAAGAAGGTGAGTTTGAAATCAAAAATTAAGCAGCTAATCTGATTATTAGCCTCATTCAATCTAATCTTATTTTGAATAGACAGAAATTCAAATGCTTTGGTTAATTTGAAAGTTTTAACTGGTTTTGAATCTTGGATATTAAGGTATCTGTATTAACAGGCTTACTTATAAAATCATCAGCCCCGTAAGTGTCAATTTTTCCTGCGGCCCCGGGATGAGCTGAAAACATGATCACTGGAATATGGCTTGTTTCCTTATTGGCTTTTACCTGCTGGCATATAGTCCGGCCATCTGCACCGGAAAGTAAAACATCCAACAAGATAATAGATGGCTGAAATTGAGATATCTTATCAAAAACCTCTTCTTCCCTGGATGCCGTATCCACCACATGACCTTGTTTTTTCAAGAGTATATTCAATACCGTCCTAATATCCGGATCATCATCAATTACTAAAATCTTAGCCATAGCACTTATACAATATTGATAATTTTCAATTGGTTAAGGTTTAATCCCTGCAAAAAATGAAATATCCGAAATTAGGGAAAATAGGATATTGTAATCAAAGAATGTGCTAAATTCTACATGGGTAAAGAAAACAAAGATTTACTTTTGAACTATGCGCCGCATACTGGAAATTATAGGCAGTAGTTTTAAGATGGCTTTGCAGGAGCTTTGGAAGAATAAGCTCCGAACCTTTCTTTCCTTATTTGGGGTTACAATCGGAATATTTTGCATCATTGGCGTTCTGGCAACAGTTAATAGCCTTCAAACAAATATTCAAAACCAGTTAAAATCACTGGGTAATAATACAATTTACATTGACAAATGGGAATGGGGCGGCGGTGCCGATTACCCTTTTTGGAAATATTCCAAACGACCCTTAGCGCAGTATGATGAAGTGGCGGAGATCAAAAAACGTACAGCAACAGCCAATTTTGCCGCTTTTTTTATTAGTTCAAGTGTCAGTGCTGAAGTTGATGGAAACACCCTTAGTAATGTCCGGCTATACGGCGTTTCCCAGGACTATACCAATATTCAGCCCCTGGACATTCAATATGGAAGATTTTTAACTGAAGGCGAATTCCAGCGTGGCACGAATACGGTGGTCATCGGTAATGAGATCGCAGAACAGTTATTTGGCGAGGCTGAGAGAGCTCCCGGAAAAGTAATTGATATAAAGGGCAGAAAAGTCAATGTTGCAGGGGTAATTAAAAAACAGGGTAGCCAGATAGTTGGTGGCTGGCAGTTTGATAAAAGTATGATCATACCTTATCAATTTGCCCAGTCAGTCATTGACGAAAGACGGTCAGATCCCATTATTATGGTAAAAGGAGCACCGGCAGTTAGCAGTAAAGTCCTGAAAGATGAACTGACCGGAACTATGAGATCTATCCGGCACTTAAATCCTACACAGGAGGACAACTTTGCATTGAATGATATCAATGACCTTAGCGAGTCGCTGGAAAAAGCCTTCGTTAGTGTCAATATTGGCGGATGGGCTATTGGTGCACTGGCTTTTATTGTAGGTATATTTGGTGTTGCCAATATCATGTTCGTTACCGTCAAGGAAAGAACTTCTCAGATTGGGCTTAAAAAAGCAATTGGAGCCAAGAGCAGGGTCATTTTGATGGAATTCTTATTAGAATCAGCCTTTCTTTGTATAATCGGGGGAATCATGGGTTTGCTCCTGGTTTTTATTCTTACCAAGGTGGCTAGTTCTCTTATTGACTTTCCTTTCTTTCTTTCACCTTTTATCATTTTGATCGCTATTATTATTTGTATCGTTGCGGGTATTCTGGCAGGCATCATACCAGCCTCGCAGGCCGCAAGGATGGATCCGGTAGTAGCCATAAGAAGCTAATTTCCATAGTCGTTTCTTACTTGTTTACATCCCTAAGTATTTTCATTTCTTTGCAAAAGCATTTTAATTATTTACACGTTGTACAACAATGGAAATTAATCAGTCCACGGTCACAATTCTGGGTATAGAATCATCCTGCGATGAAACATCTGTAGCGATATGCAGGAATGGAGAAATCCTTTCCAATTTTATTGCCAATCAAAAAGTCCATGAGCAATATGGAGGAGTTGTACCCGAGTTGGCAAGCAGGGCGCATATGCAAAATATTGTTCCGGTTATCAATATCGCTTTACAACAGGCAGAGGTTGATTTGAACTCAGTTGATGCAATAGCCTTTACTCAGTCTCCGGGACTAATAGGCTCTTTGCTTGTGGGGTCTCAATTTGCAAAATCATTGGCACTGTCATTAAACAAACCATTGATTTCCGTTCATCATATGCAGGCACATGTAATGGCCAACCTCATAGGAATGAACAGACCTTCTTTTCCATTTCTTTGCCTCACTGTTAGCGGCGGGCATACACAAATTGTAAAAGTTATCAGTACTTCCGAAATGCAGGTGATTGGAGAAACCAGGGATGATGCTGCAGGAGAAGCCTTTGATAAATCAGCCAAACTCTTGGGACTTCCTTACCCTGGAGGACCATTGATTGATAAATATGCCAGTGAAGGTGATCCTACCCGGTTCCAATTTGCTGAACCCCAAATAGAAGCCCTGGATTTTAGTTTCAGTGGCATAAAGACCTCTATTCTTTATTTCTTACAAAAAGAAACGAAGAAAGATCCGGATTTTATAAAAGATAACCTGGCCGACATTTGTGCATCCATACAGTCAAAAATCATATCTATTCTGCTTAAGAAGCTAAAAAAAGCAGCATTACAAACCGGCATTACAGAACTTTGCCTGGCAGGTGGCGTTTCTGCCAACAGCGGTCTAAGAAAAAACTTTGAAGAACTTTGCAGGAATAATCACTGGAACGCCTACATTCCTCCATTCGAATATTGTACGGATAATGCCGCTATGATAGCTATTACAGGCTATTACAAGTATTTGAATAATGAATTTTCTGATTTGTCTGTAAGTGCCAGCGCCAGGGCATCATGGTCATAAAACATTTTTTGTGGCTAACACTTATTTCCAATTCAAAGAATTTACAGTTTCCCAGGATCGCAGTGCCATGAAAGTGACAACAGACTCCTGTCTTTTTGGGGCCTGGTGCGCTGATGAAATTCAAAAACTGCATTGCATAAATATCCTTGATATTGGAACAGGTACGGGTCTTTTGGCCCTGATGATCGCTCAAAAAAATGCCGTTCAAATTAATGCTGTAGAATTGGATGAAAATGCTGCCAGCCAGGCAGTAGAAAACATATCATCCTCACCCTGGAAAGACAGAATATCCGTTTATCATTCCGATATAATGGAGCATAGGGGAAAATATGATTGCATTATCAGTAACCCTCCTTTCTATGAAAACGAATTACCCTCACCCGATTCCAGGAATAATCTCGCACACCATAGTTCAAGTTTAAACCTATTGGACCTGCTCGAATATGCTGGAAAAAGTCTTACAGACAAGGGATATATATTTTTGCTATTACCCTATAAAAGGATTGCAGAAATTGAAAAAATGCTGGACGCGCAAAACATTTATATTCATAAAAAACTCGTCGTAAAACAAACCACTCAGCATTCCCCTTTCCGTGTAATGATCATGGGCAGCAAATACAGGGTTGAGTTGACTGATAATGAATTATTTTCTATTAAAGAAGGACAGGATTATTCAGCGAGATTTAAGAATCTTCTTAAAGATTATTATTTATACCTGTAACAACAGGTTTACCCTCCGCATAATCCCGGAGATATTCAAACCTGGGAGTCAGTTCGCCCTTATGAACAATAGTGGCTCTTTCCAAAATAGAAGATGCCCCTTTAAAAAGGTCATCTAAAATATATTTGATCAACTGTTCCCCGAAATATTTTGATGCATCCCTTGGCAATTCATTGGGCAGATTTCCAACCGCCATGACATCTATTGAACCAGGTAAATAGGGTGCGGTTTTGCAAAGCTTTATTTTGTCCACTCCATAAACAGGATCTTCAATGGTTTGGTCGCCCAGGTTTATTGGTACAGACCCATTACTGTCATCAGTAATATCAGCAATTACCTGTATCCTGAAGTTCGGTTCAGCTATAGCATTCAAATCAAACAAACGCGGCACCTTCACATCCCAGTACACACCGTTCATCAGGATGTCTGTTTGAGATAGATAATGTTCAAACAGACATCGATAATTATCCGGATTTTCATGAAAATCTTCTCTGTTATACAATCCGGTTATTTTATGCGCATACAGGTCCGAGCCCTTTAACTGGACATATACCGGATAGGAAAAATCTCTTGACAGGTATTCCTCTTTTTCAACTTCTATTATACCCATCAGGTTCATCACTTCCAATATACCATGAGCCACCCTACCCGATCCGGTAACAGCTATTTTGATATTGGGCACTTTCAATCCAAAATAACAATGAATCAACTCTTTAAAATCTTTTTGCTTGTATACCCGCTCCAGCTTAAAACTTCCCGATCGCTGACCATATGTCATCATTCCATTATGAGCACCTACTATGCCTGCAAAAAATCCAAATCCGATTATTCGCTGGCCATCTTCATGTTCCATGCATTCATAATCAATCAGGGTGCATTTCTTCTCTATGATTGTTTGTAAAAGACGCTGATTATATGCCTGTTTCTTTCGTGTATGAGAAAAAAATAAATAGGTTTTATTCTCAAGCAATTGGTTTACGGGCACTTCTTTGATTCCAAGAAGAATATCAAAATCTGAGAGTTCAACAGCTATTTCAATACCTGCCCGCTTATATTCCTCATCACTAAAGCACCTGTTGCCTGAATTTTGAACTTTTACCTGGAGGTCAGGATAATGCTTCACCAGCCATTTGCATTGAGCTGGGGTCAATGCTACCCGGTTATCCGGAGGCACTTTACCTTCTTTTAATAATCCTATTTTGATCATATACAAACATTCTATTGATACAAATACGCGCCTTTTCACCTTTTATCAGGATCACCAGGTTTGAGATAGAATGAAGAAAATTAATCAAACTCTATAAATAAATGAGCTATTCATCATCAAATCACAGGGGGAAACCAATAATGTGATACAGGAATGTTAATAACGTTACTTTGACTTTTTCTATCCTGATTTATATCAGAGCTTTACAAAGGAACATTAGATTATTATACATTATTCAGAATAAGGCCATATGTATTATTTAAAAAAAATACTCTCTTTTCTGGGGAAAATATTTATTCCTAGAAAAAGCTGTTGCAAATAATTCATCAAAAAAACCTGCAAGTTTTCCTGCAATTGACTAGAAAGTTGTAACATTGCACCCCTTTAATACCCCTTCAAAAAGGGTAAAGAAAGCCCGGGTGGCGGAATTGGTAGACGCAGCAGACTCAAAATCTGCCGTTCGCAAGAATGTGCTGGTTCGATTCCAGTCCCGGGCACGAAAAATAAAAAGAGCCGGTATTTCTACCAGCTCTTTTTTATTTCCATCGTTTTTATCGCCAGCCACCTCCCAGCTCATGATAGATATTTACTACTGCATTCAACTGTTCTTTTTTAGTTTCTATCAATTCCAGCTTCGACTCTAAAGCATCTCTCTGGGTCATTAAAACTTCAAAATAATCTGCCCTTGCTGATTTGAAGAGGTCATTCGAAAGATCTATCGATTTGGTCAAGGCATCTACCTGCTTTGACTTCAAATCATAACTCTTTTTAAGGTTATCGATCTTAGAAAGCTGTGTAGACACTTCCAGGTAGGCATTCAATATGCTACGCTCATAATTGTACATGGCCTGTAATTGGCGGGCATTGGCGTTATAAAATTCCGCTTTGATAGCATTTTTGTTGAGCAGCGGTCCAGCCAGGTCTCCTGCCAGCGAGTAAAGCATCGACTCAGGAAATTTCACCAGGTAAGAAGGCTTAAATGCCTGCAAACCTAATGCAGCAGATATATCAAGTGAAGGGTAAAATTCTGCCCTCGCAACTTTCACATCCAGTTTTGCTGCAGTAAGATTCAATTCTGCTTGTCTTATATCCGGACGATTTGCCAGCAATTGTGAAGGAATACCAGAGTTAATAACAGAAGGAACCAGGTTTAAAAAATTACCCTTATTTCTTGGTATTTCTTGTGGATAACGCGCCAACAAAAAGTTGATACGGTTTTCGGTCTCTTTGATCTGCTGGCGAATGTCAAACTCCATGCTTTGTGATTTCATCACTTCGGCCTCAAACTTTTGAACAGCCAATTCCGTTGTACGTGCAGCCTCTTTCTGGATCTTTACAATATCCAGGGCATTTTTTTGCAACCCGATAGTTTGCTGAACGATCTCCAATTGATTATCCAGCGCCAGCAATTCAAAATAGGAATTTGCTATCTCAGCAACCAGGTTGGTAACAACGAAATTTTTACCCTCAATGGTTGACAGGTAACGCGAAATAGCAGCCTTCTTTGCATTGCGAAGTTTTTTCCAGATATCCACTTCCCAGTTGGCATACACTGCACCTGCAATGTCGGTCAACGGGTCAGGCACTTCTTTTCCCGGCGCAATTTCGGTAGAAGCATCTCCAGCTCCCTGGCTGGTATACCTGCCCACCTTTTCAACCCCAATACCAAGTTTTGCACTTACCATTGGACGCAAAGCACCCTGACGGGAGAGTATATCATTTTTTGCAATTTCTATTTCCTGCAATGTGATGTTTAATTCCTGGTTTCGTAGAAGTGCTGTATCTATCAGGTTAACCAGGTTCTGATCTGCAAAGATTTTTCGCCATGCTGTGCCAGCCATATTTGTAGAATCCCTGCTATCAGTAAACGCTTCAGGAACCATCGTATTTTCATTTCTCTGAACTACCGATGGAACCTTACAGCTTGCCATGGCCATCATGGCCCCTATTATAAAATATACGTATCGTTTGTGGTTAAACATAGTGCTCTATTTTTTCTCTCTCTGTATGGTGATCGATTTCTTCTGTTAAAGGATTTTCATTTTCATCTTTTACCAATAAACGTCTTTCCGATATTTTACCGAATACATAATACAAACCCGGTATAAGCAAAACGCCGAAAATAGTTCCGAGTATCATTCCGCCTGCAGATGCAGCACCTATGGTACGGTTGCCTATAGCTCCTGGACCTGAGGCAAACACAAGTGGTACCAATCCTGCAATAAAGGCCAGGGAGGTCATAAGGATGGGACGAAATCGTAATGCCGCACCTTGCATAGCCGCTTTTAAAACTGTTTCTCCTGAACGGTGTCTTTGCACTGCAAACTCCACGATCAATACAGCATTTTTTCCCAACAGTCCTACCAGCATTACTAATGCAACCTGTGCATAGATGTTATTTTCCAATCCCATTATCTTCAATAATAGAAATGAACCAAAAACACCTGCAGGAAGGGAAAGAATAACCGCTAATGGAAGAATGAAACTTTCATATTGGGCTGCCAGTAACAGGTACACAAAGACAAGGCAAATCAGGAATATGTAAATGGCTTCATTACCTCTTGCCACCTCGTCTGCTGATATACCAGCCCAATCAATTCCAAAGCCCCTGGGTAGGGTTTTTTTAGCAACATCTGTAATCGCTTCGATGGCAGATCCACTGCTGTATCCTGGTGCAGAAGCTCCACTGATCTCTGAAGAATTGTACATATTATGTCTCGTGATCTCAGACAGTCCATATACTTTTTCCATCTTCATAAATGCAGAAAACGGAACCATTTCGTCGTGGTCGTTTTTTACATACAATTTCAGGATATCTTCAGGCAAGGCCCTGTATTGGGGCAACGCCTGCACCATTACCTTGTACTGCCTGCCATATTTGATAAAACTGGTCTCATAATTACTTCCTATCAGCGTGGAAAGTGTATTCATAGCGTTATCGATAGTGACACCTTTTTGCTGGGCAATATCATTATCGATCTTCAACATGTATTGGGGAAAGCTGGCACTATAAAAAGTAAAAACAGATGCCAATTCAGGTCGTTTGCTTAGTTGTCTTACAAAATCGTTGCTCACTGTTTCCATCTTTTTATAGTCCCCGGTTCCCGACTTATCTAATAAGCGCAATTCAAAACCGCCTGCTGCTCCATAGCCAGGAACTGCAGGTGGCTGAAAGAATTCAATAGTTGCTCCGGATATATTTTTCGATTTTTCTTCCAGTTCATCTATCACTTGCTGAACAGAATGTTTTCTGTCTTCCCAGCTTTTCAGGTTGATCAGGCAGGTGCCGGAGTTGGAGCCGGTACCTTCGGTAAGAATCTCATAGCCGGCAAGAGAAGAAACAGATTGCACATCTTCCAGTCCCTGTGCAATTTTTTGCAGCTTTTCTGCAACCTGGTTGGTCCTTTCCAGCGATGAGCCGGGAGGAGTTTGAATGACCGCATAGAACATTCCCTGGTCTTCGTTTGGAATAAATCCTGAAGGGAGTCTATTGTTCAAAAACCATGTGGCTGCACAAAAAGCTATCAGCATTCCAAATGTGATAGCCCTCCTGTTCACTATCCTTCCCAGCAGCCTTTGGTACCTGCCACTCAAACGATTGAAACGGTTATTAAAACCATCCAGCATTTTTTGCAACAACGTTTTTTTCCTTGCCTTTCCATGAGTATTTTTTAACATCATCGCGCAAAGTGCAGGCGTAAGCGTTAATGCAACAAGACCTGAAAGAATAATGGCTGTAGCCATGGTTATGGAAAATTGCCGGTAGAATATTCCGACAGGTCCTGACATAAAAGCAACGGGGATAAATACAGCTGCCATTACCAATGTAATGGCGATAATTGCCCCACTGATCTCATGCATCGCCTCTTCTGTTGCCTTTAAAGGTGAAAGGTGCCTGGTTTCCATTTTGGAATGCACCGCTTCAATAACTACAATGGCATTATCCACTACAATACCAATAGCAAGAACAAGAGCAAACAGCGTTATAAGATTCAGTGTGATCCCAAAAAATTGCATGAACAAAAATGTTCCAACAAGCGACACAGGAACTGCAATGGCCGGGATGAGTGTTGAGCGCCAGTCGCCAAGGAAAAGAAACACTACAAGACCAACCAGGATGAAAGCTTCTACAAGTGTGTGAATAACTTTCTCAATAGAGGCATCAAGGAATTTGGAAACATCATAACTGATCTCATAATCCACTCCCTTTGGAAAAGAGCTTTCTTTGATTTCTTTAAGCTTAGCCTTTACATCTGCTATCACCTGGCTGGCATTACTACCATAAGATTGTTTCAAGACAATGGCAGCCGATGAACGGCCGTTCAGGGTAGAATAAATATCGTACATGGAGCTTCCAAACTCCACATCAGCTACATCTTTTAAACGTAATAGTTCGCCCGCCTGGCTGGACTTTAAAACGATATTTTCATATTCTTCTTTTGTACTGAATCTTCCTGGGTATTTCAATACATATTCAAAGGTCTGCGATCGCTTACCGGAACTTTCTCCTGTTTTTCCCGGAGAAGCTTCCAGGCTTTGTTCATCCAGGGCTTTTAACACTTCATCTGCTGAAATTTTATAAGCCAGCATCCTATCAGGCTTTAGCCAGATGCGCATGGCATATTCCCGGTTACCCAGGATGTCGGCAAACCCTACTCCATTAACTCTTTTTAGTTCCGATAAGATGTTGATATCAGCAAAATTGAAAAGGAACTTCTGATCCATGCTGGTATCCTTGCTGTACAGGTTGATGTACATCAACATATTTGATTCTTCCCGGGTGATCTTCACTCCTTCCCGAACTACCAGTGGTGGTAACTTATTCACCACAGAAGCTACACGGTTCTGCACATTTACAGATGCAAGGTTTGGATCAGTGCCCAGATTAAATACAATTTGTATGGTAGCCTCACCATCATTACCAGCATCAGAAGCCATGTATTTCATTCCGGGAATTCCATTGATGGCTCTTTCCAGGGGAATAAGTACAGCCTTCGTCATCAGTTCACCATTGGCACCAGGGTATTCTGCTGTTACAGTTACCTTAGGGGGTGAGATGGAAGGAAATTGCGTGACAGGCAGATTGGTAATGGCCAGCACACCCAAAAAAACAATAATGAGCGATATCACTATGGACAGGACTGGCCTGTGTATAAACTTATTAAACATTGATAAATTCTTTTAGTAGGTGAACCACTATTCTGCATATAATTTCAGGTGTGTGATCACCTCCCTGGGTGCCACAAATTCAGTATCGATCTTATCGTCATCCTTTACTTTTTGCACCCCTTCCAGCAATACCTTATCAGTTTCTTCAAGACCACTTCCTACCACAAACAGGTCGGGCATTTGATTGGTTATGGTAATATTTCTTGATCTGACCACGCCATTTTTATCAACAACAAAAACGTAGGTCTTTTCCTGGATCTCATAGGTGGATTTTTGAGGAATAACCAGGGCGTTTCTAACAGGAACTGTCATTTCAACTTTCCCAGTTTCACCGTTTTTTAAAAGATTGTCCGGGTTGGGGAATTTTGCCCTGAAAGCAATATTTCCCGTTTCATGGTCAAACTCACTTTCTACGGTTTCTACTTCACCCTGGTATTTTAAAGGCTGGTTATTGGCCAACAACAGGCTCACTTTGTTGCTTCCCCTGTTTTGAGTGTTTGTTTTATAATCCAGGTATTCAGGTTCCGAAACATTGAAATAGGCAAATACCTGGCTATTGTCAGAAAGGCTGGTCAAAAGTTGGCCTTCATCCACAAGGCTTCCCAGTTTTAACGGGATACGATCTATTGTTCCGGAAAATGGAGCTTTTATCTCCGTAAAGGAAAGATGGATCTTTGCTAACGCTACTTCTGCCTTAGCCTGGTCCAATTTTGCCTTAGCAATTGCAAACTCATTTTTTGAGATCACATTTTTATCCGACAGTACTTTTGTATTATTCAGTTCTATCTCCGATGCCCTGGCTTCGGCTTGTGCCTTCAGCAATTCAGCTTCATATATTGTTGGCATGATGCGAAACAATACCTGGCCGGCTTTCACAAATTGTCCTTCATCAACATAAATTTTTTGCAGGTATCCCTTTTCCTGGGCCCTGATCTCAATATTCCTGACCGATTTTATCTGCGAAACATATTCTTTGACAAATGAGGTATCTACTCTTAAAGGAGAAGTAACCTTGTACTTACTTGTTTCCTCCTTTACTTTCTTTTCAGATGTACAGCTTGTGTGGCATAATAAGGCACACAAACTCATAAAGCTTACAATTCTTTTCATGGTATTAAGTGATAATTAAAAGATGGAATTAGTAGAAACCAGCAATTCCTGTGATAAGAAGTGCAATCATTCTCCGGCAGCATACCTGGTACTACGAGGAAGTGTAAAACACATAGCCAGGTATGGTATAACATACCTGCCGCTTTGATTGCCGGCTGATTTAAATTATTATGACCCTATGTACTATATACCTTGGAGAACCATAGAAAACGCAGGGATGGAAGAATTCAGGACGCCCTGGTAAAACATGATCATGGTGCAGTAAAATGAATACGTCTGAGAAAGCTACTACATACCTGGAAAACAGTAAATGCTTCCTGTTGATGAAATCTTCGTCATCGTCTTCAACGCCTATCAGGTGTGTTTCGTCTGGTAAGTCGTCATTTTTGCATATGGGGTTCTCATTTGTTGTCTGAATATTTTTAAGTTGTTGCGATAATTTTATGCCTTCTGAATACAACAAGCGATCCTTGACGCTTAGAGGAACATAACTTTTTCCGCTTACCGCCTGGAAGCATATAAACAGGAAAAATATTATAGCACCTGGTCTCATATACGAGGCAAAATTAACATTACAGTCCAAACCGCCTAAAATCAATTCTAAAAAATAAGCAAAATTGCTATTAGGAAATAGCTTAAGCCTGCTTGCCTTAACTGGATACTAATTCCCGTTCCCGCATATTATTAATTTACGTCTTTTGTTATTTCCAAATTTTATCAGGGAATTATTTCATATTTATCACTAAGTGAAAAATGATAGGCCCGGAAGACAGGTTTTGTTTTTTGTCATGTACTACCAGGGTAGCTGTTGAATTGGCTGGAATTATTATTTGGTACTTAATTGTATTATTGATACGCTTCCATGATGAAACGATTCGGCCAAAGGGACCATCATGATAACAGGAAATGCTGTCCAGACCTTTAACAAAATACGGTTCCAATAAAATGTTTTTAAACCCGGGTTGTGCAGGATCTGGCCTGATGCCTCCCAATGCTTTATAGAACCAGGCACCTATCTCCCCAAACATGATATGATTTAAGGAAATGTCATTGGAAGCATTGATCTTCCAGTTCTCATAAAGCGTACTGGCACCATTTACCATCCACCACCCCCATGAGGGATAAGCTCTGCTGGAAGCCAGCCTGAATGCTATATCTGCATACCCATTTTCACTGAGTGCATTAAGAAGGGCTTTTGTTCCCAACAGCCCGACATCCAGTCGCAAACTGTCTTTTTCCACCCTTTTAACAAGGTTAGCCGCAATTACAGCTTTCCATCGCTCGGGCACGATGCCCCAATATAAAGGCACTGCCATTTCAGTTTGCGTGCCCCTTCCATACACTTTGCTAGTTGTATCCAGGTATTTATTGGTAAACGCATTTTTAATTCTTAAAGCAAGTGCAGAATAGAAAGCCAGGTCCTTTCCTTTGCCAAACATCCGGGCAGCCCTGGCCAGTATCATCACATCCGCATAATAATAACAGGTTGATGTAAGTTCCACCGGCGATACAGATTTTACGGGTACCCAATCTCCAAGCCCCCAACTTACCAGTCCGGATGGATAAAGTTCATTGATATGATCCACGTATCTTTTTACATGATCGTAATTATCTGCCAACGCCTTATTGTCCCCATAAAACAGGTATAGATTCCATGGAATGATGGCGATAGTGCTTGTCCAGTCGGGTCCATTACCCCATTCATATCCCCATCCACCTGTAGGAATAATAGAAGGCAGCACTCCATTGGGTTGTTGTTCGTCCCTGTGGTCTGTCATCCATTTTTCATATACCGTAATACCATCAAAATTGTAGAGTCCTGTTTCTACTGCAATCGCAGCATCACCTGTCCACCCATTTTTTTCCCGTTGAGGACAATCTGTGGGGTATCCGAATAAATTGGATAGATACGAATTATTAGTAGCTGACCAGATTTTATTGATAATAGAATCGGAAGTTTGGATACTCCCTACCGGATTTACATCTGAATGCATAAAATAACCCTGTAAACTTTCCCTGGTCAATATCACAGGTTTGCTGGAGGTTATTTCTACATATTGAAATCCTTTATAGTTAAAACGGGGGCGAAAAGTTTCTTCCCCTTCTCCTTTAAGTGTATAAATGTCTGTTGCAAACGGATCACTATCATCTATAGGGCGGTAATGCACATCTATATTGGATTGATCTACATGTCCATTCGCGTATAAACGTTCTCCATGTTTCAAACGAATAATAGTTCCTCTTTCACCTGTTAATGTAATTTCGCTAATACCTGCAATATTTCTACCCAGGTCAAATACATAGGAAGAGTCAGAGAATCTTTTCATTTGTTTTGCTGGTATCAATTCTGCATCAACTATAGGTACCAGGCTTTGCGCTACTATTTGTGCAGAAGGGGCTGCAACGTAAATAACCTGTTTCCAGCCAGTATCCATTCCCTTTGCATTATTCCAATCAGCGAGCTCCCTGTTAGCATCATAATGTTCCCCCGTATAAATGCTGTTAAAAAGCAGGGGGCCCAGGGTAGTTTTCCAGCCCCTGTCAGTGCTTACAGTTTGCTGTGTTTTATCGGTGAAGGTAATGCGCAGGTCCATACAGAACGAAGGTCTGTTGCGCCAGGGAGCTTTATCAAAATCCCAGACTGCAGTGGACTGGTGATTGTACCATCCATTTCCCAACATCACCCCAACAACATTATTACCTACCCGTAAGCTGGTAGTCACATCATAGGTAACATATAAATTACGGCGATCAAAACGAGTGTATATAGGGTCCAGCCTGTGGTTTCCGATATGCTGACCATTTACATAAAGTTCATAAAGCCCGGCAACGGTAATATAAGCCCTGGCAGAAGCGATCTTCTTACTAATTACAAAAGATTTCCTGAAAAGTCCTGCCGGTTTCAACTTACTATCTCTTGTATCACTGATCCATGAACCCTCCCAATTTAGCTGGTTCATCATACCTGTTTCAAAACTACTTGTGGCAGATGCTTTGCTGCCCTTATTATCAAGTATGGTAATAGACCAGAAGTATTTTGTAAAGGGTTGAAGGTCTTTGCCTTTGTAACTGATCAATTGCTCATCAGAGATTTTCTTTATTGACCAGCAATTTCCCTTCATATGAACAACACCTAAAGAATCTGTGCCAATATTTAGCTGGTAAGACCGTTGACTGACTCCCCGGGTAAATGAATTAAGTTGCCACGAAAGTCTGGGTGACGGTACATCTATACCAATTGGGGCTGATAAATGCTCGCATAAAAGCCGGGATACCGAAGTTTGAGCAAACAACCAATTTCCATAGAATAATAAAAGTATTACAGGTAATTTTTTCAAGCCTTTTTTTCTCAAAATAATCATTATTGGTGAGGCAACACCAGTAATGAAGCCCACTAACTGCTGATAATAAACGAAATGGGTTGTGTATGATAGGATTTTACCGGGCGCCCATGAAGTTTTCCAGGCACCCATTTTGGAGCCTTCTTCAACATGTTGATCACATCTTCTTCCATTCCCTGTCCATATTTAGTCATCGCTTTAAAATCTCCCAAATTACCATCCTTATCCACTACAAACCGTATAACTACATTATACTGTCCAGACTTCACGCCTGCCCTTGCCTTTGATTCTACAATAGGCATCAGGTTTTTTTCCATAAAACGTCGCCATCCATTTATGCCTCCGGCTGGAGATGCTTCTTTCTCGATACAATCTGCAGAATCCAGTTTCTTCCCTGTTTCATCAAAACAAGAGCAGCCCATCATTTTTCCATCCACATAATCTTCTGTAGCCCAAACAGCACCTTCCTCGTCAAAATATTTCCAACGCCCTTTTTTAACGGTATCCTGGGTCCAAAAACCAGCCGAACTCAGTTTGCCTGAATTGTACCAGCTTAATTGAACACCATTTCCTTCACCATCAAATTGCAATGAATCAGAAAGCATTCCGTCAGGGTACCATTTGTATGCATCACCCTTTAATCGTCCATTTACATATTGCGAAGAATCGGTCATGTGACCTTGTTCATCATACTCAAGCCATGTACCGGTTTTTTTCCCATTGTTGTAAGTTCCTGTTGATTTGGGAAATTTTGTTGTATGATACCAGTTGACCTTTCCATGGGGTACCTGGCAACTATCATCTTTAAACCAACCTTCCATGGCTAATGATCTTTGGGAAACATAATAGGCTTCCCGATGCCATAAAGAATCCTTTTTCTCTGTTACCACATAATAATACCGTGCATATTCTGAAGGTCTGAATGAAAAATCAAAAAATGCCTCTGATTTTTGTGCCCGGGAAGTGATTATTGACAAAGTTACCAACAGCAGCAGTAAGGAATGTTTCATATTCTGGATTGGCTGACAAAATACTATTATTTTAATATCTTATCATATCTTATTATATGAATTTTGACAAGCACATTTACTTTCACTTTCTTCGATAACTTACAACATGTTTATTGTTTACACCCCAAATCAGGAAATCACCAATTACAACTGAGGATCTCACATCACCATGTATGCATAAACCTGATTGATAGGCAGGTACATAGTTAAAATTCCCTTTTCCATCGCCAGAAAACAACATGCCATGACTGGCATCATAGCGGCTAAACTTGATGCGTGTAAATGTATTATTACCGCCAATGACCAGGTCCTTATATCCATCATGATTAAAATCTCCCGCCACCATTGCATATACAGGAGCATATTGAGCTTCCACAGGAAGTGTTTTCATGGTAAATCCGGCGGCACCATTGTTTTGCAGGTAGACGGAAGCCATAATGTGTGCACTTAAATATTGCATCCCATTTCGTTCCTTGGGTGAAAATATATCGTTCAGTGTTTCATCTGCATAGTTTGTGTAATAGAGATATTTCTTTTTAAGGTAGGGAAGTTGGTCTGTGATATCATCCCTTGAATACGCCGGATAGGACTTGCCCTGGATATAATAACAAAGTATAGGGTCAATGGAGCCATTTTGGTCAAAGTCTTTATAGTACAATTCAATAGGTTCTCTTTCAGAAACCTTAAATTGGTTATTCAAGCCCTGGTTACCAAGAACAAGGTCTTTATCCCCGTCACCATCAAAATCCTCAGCAAGAATAGAATTCCACCATCCACCAGATGCAAATTTTATATACTGGCTTGATGCATCCTGGAGTTTACCTTTTATATTGAGATAAACCTTCACGGGAGCCCATTCGCCTACTGTGATAAGATCCGGAATTCTATCACCATTAACATCTGTCCATACAGCATCCGTAACCATACCACTATTTTGAAGCGGAGCACAAATAAACTCTGTCACATCAGTAAAATTGCCTTTGCCATCGTTTCTTAAGATTTTACTTCCAGGAGAATATGGAAATCTACCGGGTACCACACGTCCGCCTACAAACAGATCCATGTCACCATCACCATCAATATCGGCAGACTTTACACAGGAAGTGCTGAACGCCGGTAAAGGCAAGGCTGATTTGTTTTGGGTAAACCCACCCTTTCCATCATTTATATAGATACGATCGATCAGCAAACTATCATTTGCATTAAACTCATAACCTCCCGAACCCACATACAAGTCATTATCACCATCTCCATCCGCATCAAAAAACAGAGCGGCCACATCTTCACTGCCTGCATCTTTCACAAAAGCAGGAACCGTTTTGCGGCTAAAGCCTTCCCCGTTATTGATGAACAAAGCAGATGCCTGCCCTTTAGCTCCTCCAATGAAAAGGTCTTCCTTACCATCACCATTAACATCAGCTTTTGCCATACAAGGCCCTGAACGGGAATAATAATGTGGCAACAATGACTGAACTGTAAAGTCATTGAATTCGTTTTCGATATGTTTATAATCAACGAGGTTGACAACCGAATCAAAATACTGGTTGTGTAAAGCAGGTAAAGGATGAAATTCGCTTGCATGTTGAATATCTGCTTTCAATACCTGGTTCACGCCAACCTTTGTGAATAATTGTTTTTTCCCCTCTGGCCAATTGATAACTACAGAATCCAGTTGCGTATGTTTGCCAAGTCCAAAATGCAGCACTTCATCAACGGAAGATTGAAAACCCCGCACCGGCAATTGTTCCTGCATCCACTTATCATTACCGGAATAAACATAAACCCTGGAACCTATGCCAGCAGGATTCTTAACACTTCCTTCCAGTTTCACCTCCAGGTAATGATTTTTTGATATTGTTTCGCTGTTATTTTTATATATCCCCGCATAATCGTCGATGTTACTGATCACAAGGTCAAGGTCTCCATCATTATCAAGGTCGGCATAGGCGGCACCACCTGAAAATGAGTTTTTAGCCAACCCCCATTCTCCTGCTTTATTGACAAAGGAATTACCTTGATTTTGATAAGCATAGTTTGACACATTAATACCGGGCATATGCGAAATATATTCTTCTACACTTACCGCAGGTTCACCATTCTGCATTCGCCGGGATTGATCATAGGAATACTTTATAAACTGTATGTCCGTGTTATCTCTTTTATAACCATTTGTCACAAACAGGTCTTTCAAGCCATCATTATCAAGATCAGCAAACAACGGCGACCAGCTCCAGTCTGTATTGGATACCCCCGCCTGTTGGCCGATCTCACTAAAAGTACCATCTCCATTATTTATTTGAAGGGAGTTTTTCATGTATTGGTAAAACATGCCATTACGGAACAGAAGATTGTATTGATCAAAATTATCGGCACCCATATGCATTTTTTGCGCATGGTTTCCTTCAGGCAGCATATCCAACACTACAAGGTCCGGCAGCAGGTCGTTATTAAAGTCATTCACGTCAATGCCCATAGAATATAGCGAAGTGTGGTCCATCATAGAGCCCAGGCTATCTATAAATGTGCCGTTATGATTATTAATGTATAGATAATCAGGTTCTTTAAAATCATTACCCACATATATGTCCGGCCATCCGTCGTTATTAATATCAGCTGTACTCAGTCCAAGGCTGAAAGAAAGAACATTGGAACTTATGCCGGCCTCTTTTGTAACATTTGTAAAATGCCCCTGGTCATTCCTGAAAAGTTTATTACCCCTGGAGGGATCTCCCTTTTGCCCGCGCAGCTGTACGAATTCAATTTTACCCATGGAATATTTGGGATCAGACTGGTTGATAAGGAACATATCCAAATCACCATCCTTATCATAATCGAAAAAAGAAGCCTGTGTAGAATAACCCGGATCATCAATACCATAAGCAGCAGCCTGTTCGCTAAAGCTGAGATCACCATTATTAATAAATAACAGGTTCTTCCTGTAAGATTCATTCTTTAACCCTGAACGGCATATATAAATATCCAGATTCCCGTCCTCATTAATATCCACCATGGTAACCCCGGTGCACCATCCTTCTTTAGTGGCAATACCTGACCGCTCCGTAATATCTTCAAAATGCATATTTCCCTTGTTTATATACAGGCGGTTCTTTACCATATTTCCTGTGAAACAAATATCCGGCAGACCATCATTATTGATATCTCCAATAGCCACACCGCTTCCATTGTAGAAGTAAGGATACAGTGCAATATTGAAATCAGGATTGTCTTCTTTGATCAGGTTGCGAAAATTGATACCTGTTTCTTTTTCAGATAATTCAGTAAAAAGCTTTGCTGGCAACTTATTCCTACAGGACTGAAGAAGGAGGATGCAACATATTAGCAGGCAATTCTTCATGGGCAGTACAATTTACAAAAAAAGAGAGGCTGTTCCTTTGAACAGCCTTGATTTGGACTATTGTGAGAGACATAACTTTAAGGTTTATCCCACCACAAACGTGTGCCTCCATTATCAGGACCGCCTAATTTTGTAATAGCTGCCTGCACTCCTTTTGAATTGGTAGAATATTCACTGGCCGGGAAATTGATTCGTTTAATAAACTGGCCTGCTGGAATTTTTCCCTGGCTTTTATTTAAAATCACAGGAAATAACTTAGGATAACCTGTTCTCCTGAATTCACTCCATGCCTCTTGTCCATCAGGATACATGGCCAGCCATTTCTGTGTGATAATCCGTTCCAGCTTTTGATCAAAGCTTCCTGCATTATCCCATTTAATAGTGATGGTACTTAAATTCGGATCACCTGCGGGAACATTATTAGCAGCATTTTTTGGATCAACATAGGGAGCTGGTTTGCTGGATCCATTTAATAAATAGCTAGCTGCATCAAAACCATATTGTGCAAATGATGCTTTGACCCCATTCTCATAATCTTCCTGCACACTTCCCGAACCGTTCCATCCACGTATAGCGGCTTCGGCTTTTAAAAACCAGGCTTCAGCAGCTGTCATCAATTGAATATATCCAGGTAAGGTAGCCAGCAGTGAGAATTTTACATACTGACTTTTATCCGTTATATCGATACCTTCCCTTATCCCTTTAAATGTGGTGGGGAATTCTTCAGACTTCACAAAATATTTGTCAGCCCTTGGGTCTGTATAGCCTACAAGGAATGTTTCCATGGGAGCCCCCATCCGTATATCACCCCAGGAGTTATTCATTACATTCAGTGGATGTGTAGTAGAGCCAATACTAACATTAAAGTTTTCAGAAGGATCGGATAATAAACCTAAAGGATGCGTTAGGGATTTTTCACCTTCGGTTTTTGCTTTTGCCGGATCTGCTTTTACAATTCGCAGTGCCAGCCGCAACCGCAATGTATTGGCCAGTTTTACCCATTTTTTATAGTCACCGCTATATACAAGGTCGAATCGCTGAAATTGAGCTGGCCCGGCTGAATTGGCATAACGTGTTAAGGTATCAATCGCAGCGTCGAGATCATTAAAAAATGCACTGTAGGCATCCTGTTGCGAGTCATAATCAACGCTGCCATCGCTGTTCACCTGCCCGTATTTTGTATAAATTATTGGGCCGTAAATATCACTGATGCGATGCATCGCTTCCACCTTTATAATTTGCGACCAGGCATAAAAATCAGTAAACTCCGTTTTTGCCTTTTTTTGTACATCTGCCATAGGAGCCATCACCTGGTCGTAAGCTGTGCTCCATGGTGTACCATTCCATCCATCTACAAGATCATAGGTGGTGTTATTACTGTTACCTATAAAGGGAGTTGGTGTCATCATATAGCCGGAATATATATCTCCAATAAGGTTTTGTTGCAGTTGGGTCAGCCAGGCAGGCTGTGAAGAATAGATATTAAGCTGCGCCTGTTTAAAAGGATCCCCAACGGTGCGAAAATCTACCTTAAGATCATTCTCTGTTACACCATAGGGATTGGTATTAAATTCATCAAACTTCTTGGTGCAGCTATTGAGGAAGAATACAGCACTAAAACTTAGTGCTATTAATTGGTATATGGAATACAATTTTGTTCTCATTTTTGTTGGTTTTGGAGTTTCAATTAAAAAACAAATTTGAGGTTAACACCCATGCTCCTTGTTGCAGGTAAGCCAAATACATCAACCCCTTGTAATCCGTTGCCGGTACTCATACTTAATTCGGGATCGAAAGGCGCTTCCTTTTTAAAGAAGAACAAATTGCGTCCAATCAGGCTGATTCTTGCCTCCTTCACAGATTTGCCTGTGAAGGGAAGACGATATCCAAGAGCTACTTCCCTTAAGCGGATATTCGTTGCATCATATATGTACGCTGCTCCCAGTCCGGCACGACCGCCTATTGCGCTATAATATTTTTGTGCATCCACCATACCTGAAAAGTTCTGGCCACTGGCTGTCACACCTGTTACCTGCACACCCCCATTGTCACGTGCTGCAGCCGAAGCCTCGCTTACACCGGCACGATCCAAAACCGCCTGGGTCACACTCATTACCTTCCCACCAAATCTTCCATCGACAAGAAAACTTAGATTCAGCTTATTGAAAGTAAAGTTGTTGTTCCAGCCAACATTCCATTTGGGATTAGGATTACCAAGGAACTCACCGGCAGAATTAGTAGTGGTAGGAACTCCATCTGCATCCACTACGATTGATCCTTTGGTGTCTTTGACAAAGATCTTATTGCCATAAATATCGCCCCATGATCCACCTTCTTTGATGTAGGATCCAAACATGTTCACTCCAAAGCCTGTTAAAACAAAGCTGGTACCGGCTTCCGCTCCCGGCACATTTGGATCGCTTAAACGAATGACCCTGTTTTTATTGGAAGACACGTTGAAAGTACTCGTCCATTCCAGGTTTTTTGAAGTATAGGGCACTATAGTCACCATAGCTTCAATGCCGGTATTTTGAATATTACCCAGGTTAAGATAATAGCTGGAATAGCCGCTGCCTAAGGGTGCTGGTATCTCTATATACTGATCATAATTATTATTTCGGTACCATGTAAAATCTATTCCCAACTTGTTTTGCAGGAAGCGGATTTCAGTACCTGCTTCAAAAGAACGGTTATCCTCCGGCTTCAGAAAAACACCAGGTAGAGGCACCTTGGTATTTTTAATTAACTGTACCGTTCCATTGGTGGTACTTAACCTGTAAGGTGCAGGGTTGGATATGTAAGATGGGATATCGTTACCCACCCTGGCATAAGATACTCTTAGTTTTGCAAATGAAATTGCCTCTGGCATCCTGGCCATTTCACTGATCACACCAGTCAATCCTGCCGAATAATAAAAATAACCCTTACCCTTGGTGGGAGTAAAAGCAAAAGTGCTGGACCAATCATTACGCCCGGTAAGATCAAGGAATAAATAATCCTTTAAACCCAATTGTGCACTGGCAAATGCAGACTGTGTTTGTTTGCGGTCAATACCTCCATTAGCAATCAATGCTGTTGGCCGGATATTGGTTACAATAAACTTATTGGCATATTCCAGTCCCTGGCCTTCATTAGGATCTGTATCAAAGAATACCCTATCGTTACCCTTTAGGTCCAGTATACTGGCTCCCAGGTTGGCTGTAAGGGAAATATCCGTACCAAGGTTTCTCGAAGCGGTAGCGATTACGTCGCCATACAATTGTGTATTAAAAGTTTTTTCCAGGGTATAACGGCCGTTGGCTGCCGCCAGCACACTTTGGGTCCCCGCATAGGACATCAGTTCATATTGATCATAGGACTTATCAAAACTCCCCCTTGCCTGGACAGAAAACCAGTCCAGGAACTGGTATTTAGCTGAAAGGGAAGCAAGGCCACGCTGACGGCTATCTTCCCTGATATTCCTGTACAAAGCCCAGTAAGGGTTTTGCTGGTTATCATCTCCAACCCAGCCTTTGTCATTATTAATATTCCACCAGTTTTGTAGTAACGTATTTCTTGAAGGAGATAAATATTCGAAATTGTTCTTATAATCAGCAAAATTCAAGCCCCTGGGAAAAAGATATAAGCCGGTAAGTGGATTATTATACAAGCCTGAAACGGCACGGTTATGGGCATTCTGAGCTATAGCAGTAACGCTACCGTCTAAAGACAGTTTATCGTTGAACAATTTAAGCGTTTCACGAAAATTGAGTGTATTACGTTTAAAGGTACTTGTTGGAATGATGCCCTTGTTATACGTATTGGAATAGGAGAAATATGATTGTGCCAGTTGATTACCTCCGCTTAATGAAATGGAATTGATCCAGGTGTTACCCGTCTGAAAAAAATCACTCACATGATCAGGAACATTTGTTTTGGCACCCCAGCTTTCCGCAGTTCCGGTAGTAGTGGAAGTAGGTGCAGTTGTTTGTCCATACCTGTATTGCAATTCAGGCTTTACAAAAACCTTATCCATGGTAAAGTTGCTGGAGAAATCTACACGCGTTTGACCCGTCTTTCCCTTTTTTGTTGTAATGAGTATAGCTCCATTAGCTGCCTGGCTACCATACAAGGCTGCAGCAGATGCACCTTTCAATATTGTCACACTTTCTATATCTTCTGAATTCAGGTTTGAAATGCCATCACCTGCATCCCTGCCTCCGGAACCCGAGCCCGAAGACTGTCCCCAGACATCGGTAGGTTGTTCTGGTGAAAAGTTCGGCATGGGAATACCATCGATCACATATAAAGGTTGGTTTTCCCTTGTAGATTTGTTTCCCCGCACCACTACCCTTGCAGATCCCCCAATGCCCGAAGCACTACGGGTAATCTGCACGCCGGCTGCTTTACCTGCCAGTCCATTGATCACATTTGCATCTTTTACTGTGGAGACCTCTGCTCCGCTTAGACGCTGTGTGGAATAGGTAAGGCTTTTGGATTTTCTTTGAATGCCAAGCGCAGTTACAACAACTTCATTTAGCTGGCTTTGACTCTCGCGCAAAGTCACAGGAAGATGTGTATCAGTTACAGTGATTTCATAAGGCTCAAACCCAACTGATGAAAATACGAGTACATCTCCCCTGTTGGCCTCAATGGAAAATTCTCCTGCAGCATTCGTTAATGTTCCCTTGGTGGTTCCTTTTACCGTTACACTTACTCCGGCCAGTGGCTTATTATCAGATCCTGTTACTTTGCCAGTTATAATATCAAATGCGCCTTCTGAAATTTTTACGAGGTTTTGTTCTGACCCAATACCCGGTTGCGAACTCCACCCCTTATTATCTTTTCCATTTTCCTTTAAAGACAATATCACAAATGTATTGGAAGAAACTTTTTTATATTTTAATCCGGTTTTTTGGAGTACCTGGTCCAGTATCATTTCTATACCAACCATATTATCCCACACCGGGTTCACTTTTATTTCACCCAGGCCCATATCAGAAAAGAGAAAATATACGCCCTTGCTTTGATTGAGTTCTTTTAATACTGAATAAAGGGACTGCGAATATGCCCCATTATTAGTATAAGCCTGTTTTGGTAGGTGCACATTGTGTTTTGCAAAAGCATAACCGGTTTGAGCCTCTCCTTGAAGAGTACAAAACAGTTGCAACATTGCGCAATACATAATGAGCATGACGAAGCGTAAGCTATTTCTCATACTGCAGTTTTAATATGAATGTATTATGGTTCAGAAATCAATATCCCGTTGGTTGTTTTGCTGATCTTGAACTCACCCGTTGCTTCCAGTGCATTGATAAGAATATCCAGGTTGTCGTTAGGCATAATGCCAGATATCTTTTTCTGGCCAATCGCTTCATCAGATAATTGCACTTTTACTCCGTAATGTGTTGAAATGATCTTTGCTACCTGATTCATAGGGGTATTTTCAAAACTGATCTTAAGCTGTTTCCAGGCGAGTACAGATTCCTGGTCGATAGTTTCCTTTGCAGGCTTGTTATTTTCAATCTTTACAAATTCCCCGGGCTTCATATTTACCTTCTTGCCATCTTTTGTTAGAATGGTCACACTTCCTTCAGTCAACAAGATACTTGTCTCTTCTTCCCGGCTAATGACATTGAATTGGGTTCCTGTAACAATGATGTCCATGTTTTGGGTATGGACAACAAATTTGTTTTTGGAAGGCAATTTTTGAACCTTAAAGAAAGCCTCGCCCTGCAACCATATTTCCCTGTCTGTATTTTTCCACTCTTTATTTATAAGGACCTTACTATTGGAATTCAGTGTAACTTCTGAGCCATCAGGAAGGCTGTAATTCATAACCCTTCCATAGGCAGATTCCAAAGCCTTTTTTTTATTCGTGGCACTCCAGAATGTTAATCCTACCAGCAACAATATAATAGCAGCGGCAGCAGGTAGCCACCAGCCTTTCATTTTGGAGTATGAACCAACATTTCTCTTACCAATTATACTTTTTTGTAATCTCAGGAATGCTTTTTCTGTTTGTTCACTGGATATTTCCTTTTCTTGCATTACCAGGTCGTCCATAATTGCAATACTTTCAGTAACCAGGTCGCCATATTGCGGATTTTCCTTCAACCATTCAGTCCATTGCCTCGCGCGCAAGTCATCAGTTTTAAAATACCAGGCCTGGAAAAGCTCATCAGCTATAACCTCTTCAATGGCTTTAAATTCTCGGTTCGTCAACAGTGTTGTTTATTATATGTACCGTCATTTACCTTTCTGTAACTATCATTTTCAAATATTTTTATGACGTTGTATATTGCTTATATTATATGTGTGATTCCTATATTATATTAGAAGAAGGTCTTAATATTCCCTAACTTGGTATTGTCTTACTAACACTGCTTTTTTGCTTTCTTCGGATACTGATATTGAATTATGGGATGCTGCCATAAAAGGTGACCATCATGCATTTGGCGGACTTTTTCACCGTCACTATAAATTATTATTTCAATATGGGAGTAAGATCTGTAACGATCCGGTGACCGTTGAAGACACAATTCAGGAACTATTTATTGACCTTTGGAATAAAAGACCAGAAATAGCTGTCCGATCTGTAAAAGCTTATTTATTACAGGCACTAAAATTCAAATTGTATAAGTATTATAGAGCCGGAAGGCCTGACCTGGAAATAGAACAAATACAAAATGAACCATTTGAAATAAGTCATGAAACTTTTATGATCAATTCCCTTGATCATCACGAGCGATCAAATAGGATACTGGATGCTTTAAAGGGGTTGTCCCCCCGGCAAAAGGAAATAATCTATCTGAAAATTTATAAAGGATTGAGCTATGAGGAAGTAAGTGAGATCATGCAGATGAATTACCAGGCAACGCGCAACCTCCTTTGCCTGGCCTTGAAAGCCATCCGCAAACTTATGGTTCCTTTGCTCGTATTATTTATTGCTTCCTATAGCTGCTTTTTACCTTGTTGATAACATCCAGCAGGCCGTCTTCATGTTGATCATTAGACAATTCCCAAAACATGATTCCTCCCAGGCCTTTTCCCATAGCATACTTTAGCTTCAATTCTATGGAACGTTTGTCATCATAGGTCACAAAAAGGGATTGTGCTGAATTATATAAATAGGGGGCCATTACCGTCTCATCCCAATGGTACGTAAAGCCGCTGTCAACTGAATATTGTGAAGCAACGTTTTTAAAATCTACACCAGTTTTAAATCTGCCCGGCTGGTATAATCCCGAATTAGTATCGGGAACCGCCTCCCATACCCTTCCATAAAATGCAGCGCCTATGATAAGCTTCTGCCTGGGCAATTGTAATTGAAGCAATTTTTGCACAGCATTATCTATGGATTCCGGCTGTTGTGGCGATGAATAAAGAGCTGTATGATGGCCGGTAGTCACTGAATATCCGCCAACCAAATCATAGGTCATCAGGTTGACCATGTCAACTTTTTTCATGACCTTTTTCCATTCCACAGCTTCATTGATGTATTGATTGAATCCTCCGGCTGCAAAACTGATCACATGATCTTTGCCCAGGGATTTCCGTAGCTGCCTGAGAAGCTGGGTAAAATTATGTTTGTCCGCAGACTGATACTTATGACCAGGAAACCCCGTAATAGCTGGATATTCCCAATCCAGATCAATTCCATCTGTTTGAAAAAAATCAGTAAGTTCTTTAACGGATGCAGCAAATAGTTTTCTATTGCGTTTTGTAGAGAAAATATCAGAACAGGTTGCACAACCACCCCAGCCTCCCAATGACAATAGCACTTTTATTTGTTGATTTCTCTGTTTTAAACCGACAAGCTTTTGAATGACGGCTGAATCTACAGCATTAGACACATGAAGCTGTGCACCACTTAAATGACAAAAACTGAATATGATATGGGTTAATTTTTCTGCAGGGATACTATCTATTTCTGTCAGCCGTTTACCGGCATAATAAGCGATCACTGAAAAATCTGGTTTAGCCTGGGCAAGTATTTCATTCGAAAACAAAAAGCTCAATAAACCACTCAAAACCGCCAACCGATATTTCCTCATGAATATGCATTTACAATTCATACAATAAATAATGAAACTGAACTATCATACTAACCCTTTGTATTAATACACACTATCACCTCATATAAATACCATTTAGCAGTTACTTATACGCCAAACTGCCTTAAATGGTGGTCAATATGTTTCCATTGGAATCTTGCCCATTCTTCAGGGGAAAAATTACCAAAAAAGGGATGAGGGTAAGTAGTGCATTTTGATGTACCTCCCTCGCCAAACTTTTTAATTGATGCCTTTGCCTTTGTTTTCTGTTCATCAAAATCAAGATCAACGGGAAAGATATAGCTTTTGTCAGTGGGAGAATTTTTACTAAATGGCTTATCTCCCAAAACTTGTTTTCTAAGAAAAGGAGCTAAAATCCTTCCTATTAAGACCCTTGGCATATTATTCTGCCCCATTGCAGTTTCCATGGAGACATTGCAATGAGCTAACATTTGGGCCACATTCATCTTTCCCCATTGCCCCTGGGATTTTGGAGTTAGTTTATCTATCCGTACTATAATTTCGGATACATCAGATGGGTTATATAGATTGTTCATTTTTTGTATCATCTTATTTTGCTAATAAATCCCTTCAATGGCAAATAAGCTAATTATTTTCAAAAAGGTTCAACTTCTTTTTTAATAATTGGAACCTGGGGTCATCAGATGCTCCTTTAAACATTGGATGTTCAATAAGAATAGCCACGGGTCCCATTCTTTTTTCAACACATTGAAATAAATGATAGAAAAATTTGTCTTTATCTCCTAAAGACCACCATATCATCGCTAAATCAGCATCCAATACTTTGCCCGGCTCTTCATTTTGCCATTGTTCTATTTTACGAATGCATTCCAATGCTTTTTCAGTTGCCCCTAATCTCGCATAGGCAAAACCTAACGGGGCAAGTCCTTTTAGTGGATGGTTCATTAAACTATGAAACTCTTTAAATATTTCCAAAGCCTTCTTCCAATCTCCCTTTACACCAATGCACCAGCCCTTCATTTCCATTGCGACAAGCATGTGGGGATGCATGTCTAATAACGATTCCACCTGGCGTAAAGCATCATCTGTCCTTCCCGCATTCTGGTAAACCTGCGCAAGGAAGTGAATAACAATCGGGGATAGTGGATCGACCTTTAAGGCTTTTTCCATAATATCAACCGCTTCCTGCCTGCGCCCGGTGATCATGTAATAAACCGAAAGCAAGTGATGCGCTACAGTGGCAGCAGGATTTAATTCTATAGCTTTTTTTAAAGATTGGTAAGCCTGGTCCCATTTCCAGTCATAAAATAAATAGGCCGAGCCCTTTGCCACGTATCCTTCCGCCAGTGAACCATCCAGTTGCAATGCCTTATCACTATACCTATGAACAATCTCAAAAGCTTCCCCAGGTTGCATTTGTCCTGTGGCGCCAAGAAATGTATAGTCAACTGCGGCCATAGCATAAGCGTGAGCATAATTGGGTTCCAATAAGAGTGCCTTTTCAAAACACTCTATTGCTTTTTTAGCATCGACGGGTGTTATCTTATTATGAAAATGCAGGCCTCTTAAAAAAAGCGTATAAGCTTCGATATTTTGAGTTGGCACTTTTACCAGTGCCGGCCTCTGCTCATTATCAGTTAAATTTTCGCGTAATTTATTGGCGATAATAACACTAATCTCATCCTGCACCTCAAATATATTAGTAAGGTTTCGATCGTAGGTTTCGCTCCAGATATGATATCCATCGGCCGCATTGATTAATTGCGCTGTAATACGCACAATGCTTCCTGCCTTCCGCACACTTCCTTCCAATACTCTGTCTACGTTCAGTTGTATGCCAATGTCACGTATATCCGTATTTTTTCCTTTAAAAGCAAAGGCAGATGTTCTTGAGATAACCTGGAGGCCATCTACTTTAGTAAGGGCATTTAGCAACTCCTCGGTAATACCATCACTGAAGTATTCATTGTCTGCATCAGCACTTATATTTACAAAAGGCAACACTGCCAGCCGATTCTTAGGCTGTTTGGTTTTCCCTTTTAAAGCCTCACGCGTGGGAACTACAAGACCATAATTATCTATTGCAAAAACACGCATGGGAGTTAGTACGTTTTTAAATTCAAAATAACCCATTTCGCGGGCTGAGATATTTTGTTGGTTTTTTATTTCGTCATATACTTTTTCTGAAATAAAAATGGAACCCGGAACAGCCAGGGATTCGATCCTTGACGCGAGATTAACGCCATCTCCATAAATGTTTTGATTATCTATTGTAATATCACCTGTATGAATACCGATCCTCAACTCTACCCTTGGTTCCTGTTGCAGTATTTGTTGAATTTCCACAGCGCAATGAACGCCATTAATGGCGCTGTTAAAAATGCTTAAAGCTCCATCTCCATAATATTGAAGGATTTTACCATGATGGCTGGCTACAGAATTTTCCAGAACTTCATTTAGTCTTCGCCGTTTGCCCAGGGCCAATTGCTCGTTTTGCTGCATAAGAGCCGTATATCCAAACATGTCGGAAAACATTATTGCAGCAAGTTGGCGCATAAGTGAAATTACTGAAGATATTGACCCATTGCATAATAGATAAAAAATGAAGTAATGCCCTTGCTGCTGAGGCGCTTCATATTTCTTATCATCCGTCTCCAAACCTGCATCGATTGATTGCCTGGGGCTTTTAACTACTCGTGGTATGTAGTAAATTATGGACCATGTGCAGGGATTTACTAGCAATAAGCAAGACATCAAAACCCTGGTTCATTACAAATATTAATCCTCTTTTATCGAGCTTGTTATGTTAATAAAAAATAGCACTAAGAAAGCTACCATGCATCTTCATAAAAAATGCTTTAATACACATCACTTGATGTCAAATCAACCTTGCCTCATAAAAAACACCTTTGCCGGTTTACTCAAGGTATAATTAGGCGAATGATTATAACAAATAAATGATAACCCTGGAATTCTTTGTATGCTGCATGTAGCTATATGCAATCTCAACTATTCTATCACCATTGGAAGCAGTGAATGTTGTTAGGTTGCCAGCAATATGCTTCGCCATGTTACCTTCTGCATATAATTCCATCGAAGATCTTTGAATAACAGCATCTTTTTGCATAGGATCAGTATTTATTCCTGGCTGTGTCAACTTGCCCACTGCTTTAAAGCTGTCTATGAAACCAAACCAACTAAAATTACCTCCTGGCCTGGCGGCACTACCGACCGTTTTGCTGTTTGGAGAACCATGTTTCGATTCATTTTTTGTATAGCCAGCTATTAACAGGAGAATAATTACGGGCAAAACAACATTATATTTAGATAATAACCTCTTTGAAGGAATTGAATAATGATTGAAACCCGGAGCTAATGTTTTCTGAGCGTTTGATCCCTGTTTCATTATTACTATTTTAATTGTTACCATATAGTTTACGAAACAAATATCAACCGGGCAACTTGCAGATACAATACCCTTTTTGAGTGATTAGAAGAGAAAAAAATGACTTAACAGGTCAATCAGATAATTCTTTCGCGTAGCACTTTGGCAATAGCTTCTTTGCCACAGTTTACATGAAGTTTAGGATAAATATTTTTAAGATGCGTACGTGCCGTGTCAAACGATATTTTTAATTCCGAAGCAATTGCCTTTATACTATAACCCTTGATCAATAATTGCAATATTTCTTTTTCCCTTGGGGTTATATTATACTCACGCCGTGATGATTTTACTTCAAAGCTTTGCAACACGCGTTTAGCAATAGATGGAGACATGGGCGCTCCTCCTTCCATAACCTCGTTGATGGCTTCAAATAATTTAAAAGGAGATGTTTTTTTTAGAATGTATCCATTGGCGCCGGCACATAAACTACTGAATAAGCTTTCGTCATTTTCAAACATCGTGTACATGATAATGAATGTTTGAGGGTGGGCTTCTTTAATTTCTCTAACTCCCTCGATGCCTGTTTTGCCAGGCATGTTAATATCCATAATGACAATATCAGGTTTATAACGGCGAGCAATGGTAGCCGCATCCATGGCATTGGAATAATTTCCAATTACAGAATAGTCATTGCTGTTACTGTTACCAATCAGTGCCACCAGGGAATCTCTCAACTGGTCGTCATCTTCAAATATAATGATCGTTGTCATGGACTTTATTTACCTGTGAGGCCTCTACCAAATTGGCGAGTTTAAAATTAGCTCCTTTTCAACCAGTCCCACATCCCCTTTTTGAGTGATGGCCCCTCTACAGGTAATGTAATTTTCAACAGGGCACCTTTACCTGGAGAGGAATCAAACAAACATACGCCTCCCCATTTTTGCATGCGCTCCCGGATGATCTTTAACCCGTTGCGGTGGGTTGGTTCGCCTGTTTGAAACCCTATGCCATTATCGGACACTTGCATAAAGAGTTCATTCCCCTTCCCTTCAATGTTTATATTCACTTCCGTTGCCATAGCATGTTTTTGAATATTATTGATGGCTTCTTTGAATACAAAAAACAAATCCCTTCGCATTCCAGTAGAAAGCTTTGCGGGTAATGATTGTTCATTTGTTTCTATGGTATACACTACAGATGTTCCTTCAAAAGCATGCGCTGCATACCTTCGCATTCTGGCGGTTATTTCCTCAATAGCATCGTTCTTACTTTCTATATTCCATACGATATCATCAAGGGATTCGGCAGAAGTCTGAATTTCCCCCGAAATGCGTTGTAAATATTCTGCCATCTCCTGGGGGCCGTTTACTTTTTTCTGTCCCAGTGCCGAGAGCATATTGATGTTGGTAAGTTTTGCTCCAATATCGTCATGCAGATCTCGGGAAATCCTTTTACGTTCTTCTTCCTGCGTAGCAATCATCACCTTAAGCTTTTCAGCCTGTTTTCGTTTCAGGCTTTCTATATGCATCTGATACAGGGTATAGCCTATACTTCCAACCAGGAATATATACAAGGCATAAGCCCACCAGGTAGCCCACCAGGGTGGCAGGACCTGGAAAGTATATTTGGTTTCACTCCACACACCAGATGAGCTTAGTGCTTTAAGCCTGAATATATAATTTCCTGCTTTCAAATTCCCAAAAACGGCTGTTGAATTATTGCCAGGCGAACTCCAGTCATTGTTATATCCTTCCAGTTTATATTGGTATTTAATCAATTTAGGCAATGCTGGTTCTATAGCGGCAAATTCAATAGTTATCGAATTGTCATCATACGGCAATACAAGGTTGACGGGAACAGGGTAAAACGGTTTGATACCATCCAGTTGAATTTGCCTGTATTTTTTCCTCATGTTTAACAAGGTCTCTTTGGACAGCACTTTGCCAAAAGAAGAGACCATCTCGTTCAACAGGGTAAGGCTATCTATAGAATCTGATCCTTCCGGGGAATGTAGCAGATCATTCCAGCAGATAGTTTCATTATTTATCCTGACAGCTTGTATCTGCAAAGTCAGAGGTGAAGGATTAAGATCATTAACTTTTGAATAATCAAAACTTATCAACTTCCCATCTCCGCTTCCCATCCATACCAAACCTTTATCATCCACAAGAAGAGCACCCGTACTCACATCTTTTAGAGGATACCCGGTACTCTTATTAAAATTTTGAAATTGATTTTCCAGCTTACTTCTGTTGTGTAACTTATTTTCATTAAGTCCCGATAAACCCTTGTTGGTACCAAACCATATTATATTCCTGGAAGTATCCTCCCTGATATTTGAAACTCCATTGTCAGCCAACCCCTGTTGCGTGGTATAATTAGTAAATAATTTGCCATCAAATTTACTTATGCCATTCCCATCCGTGCCAAACCAAAGTATACCATTTTTATCCTGGAGAATGGCAGTTACAGCATTTCCTGTTAGTCCTTCGGCTGTGGTGTAATTATTAAAATTTCTCCCATCGTATTTGCTTACCCCACCATCGTGTGATGCAAACCAGATATTACCAGCTTTATCTTGTATGATATTCCATATATTATTACCTGCCAATCCCTGGGTAGCAGTATAATTTGTAAAGCTGAAGCCGTCAAATTTGCTTACACCATTTGCACGTGTTCCAAACCAGAGGTTACCTGATTTATCTTCCATCATACTAATTACAGCATCATTGGCCAGGCCTTGCTTTGTAGTATAATTAGTAAAACTGGTACCATTAAATTTACTCAATCCCCTGTCGGTGCCAAACCATAAATTTCCAGCCTTATCCAACATCATGCTCCATATTTTATTATCGGCCAGGCCCTGAGCTTTTGTGAATTTGGTAAAACTCCTTCCATCATATTTACTTACGCCTCCATCATAGGTACCTATCCATATGTTACCTGTTTTATCCTGGATGATCCAGAATACCAAATTGGCTGGCAGTCCTTTTGCCATTGTATAATTCCTGAAGCTATTGCCCTCGTATTTACTAACCCCGCCTCCCTGAGAACTGATCCAAACGTTACCATTATGGTCCTGGAGTATACTTCTTACTTTATAATCTTCCAGCTTTTCTGTGCTGGAATAATTGGTAAATCTGGCACCATCATACCTGCTTATATTTTTTGATTGAAAGCCCAGCCAGAGAATGCCGTTTTTATCCAGCATCATGCAGGTAACATTATTATCAGCCAAACCCTTTTTCGTTGTATAATTGGTAAACATGGTCCCATTATATTTACTCAGACCTGCATTGGTGCCAAACCAAAGGTTGTTTTCATTATCCTGTATTATACAATTCACCGAATTGCCCGCCAATCCCTGTACCTGGGTAATATTTTTGAAATTATGGCCATCATATTTGCTAACACCACCCGCTTCGGTACCTAACCAAATATTCCCTTCCCGATCCTGCAACAAGCACCGTACATAATTGTCAGCCAGGCCTTGCTCAATACTATAATTCGTAAAACTTTTCCCATCAAACTCACTTATCCCTCCATCGTGTGTTCCTAACCAAATATTTCCCTTACTATCCTGGAGTATGGCTGTAATAAAATTGCCCCCCAAACCATTTGGCATTCTGAAATTGATAAATTGGTTTCCATCATATTTGCTTAAACCAGATGTAGTGCCTATCCATATATTTCCTTCTTTATCCTCCATAATACATAGCACATTGTTACCAGCTAATCCCTGGGCCATGCTATAGTTGGTAAAACTTTTCCCATCGAACCTGCTTACACCTCCACCTCCCGTACCAAACCAGAGATTTCCATATTTGTCAGTTGCGCTGCATATGATATTATTTACAGGCAATCCCTGTTCAATATCGTAGTTGGTGATAAATGGTGCACCACCTTTTGATGGATCTATTATAATTAAAGGTTTACCAGCTTTTAAAACCATAGGCTTGTTGAGTGCAGTGATGTAGGTAATCTTCGGAGCCATTAATGATGCATGCCTGGAAGCAATGATCGCGGGTAATCTCTCAGCCGTATCATTTGTAGTGTGTGAAGAAGAATGTAGGTTACAGGCACTAATACTAAAAAAGCATATAAGAATAAACCATTGAACTAAAAACCCTGGGGTATATAAGAACTTTCGTTTTAGAAATTGCTTTTTCAAAGATGGCTGTCTTAGTGCAATTAAAATTACAATTAGTTTACGTGTATTTGAAAGTGCCATAATCCTGGTTTCTGCAACATGGAACGTAACTGGTAAATGGAATCAACGACCCGGCACAGTAGCTCTTACTTTAGGAACCCCAACGTAAAAGCAACAATTTCAAAGAAACTGCTTCATAACTGTTGATACTTATCCTTTATTCATATTTATAAAAAAGAAAACCAGCCATATTTGTTTAGCTGGTTTTATAAAGCTTAAAAATATACGAATTCCTATGCTACAGCTTCCTTTATTGTTTTTTGCGGAAGGTTGATAGCCATTTCCTCTCTTACTTCGTAACAAACATTTTTGGCTGTTTTACCAGTCATTTTATCAAGAAAGGTCTGTACTTCCCCTACATTAGCTGCCTCCCAAATACAGGTACCGGTTTTTAAATCCCGTGATGGAAAAACGGAATGAAGTTTAAGGGAACTGGGAATAGAAGAATTTACTTGCTGAGCTAAAGACCAAAACTCTTCAGGCTCCTGGATAAAGTGATGTGCAATGACAAACATAATATTGGTTTTAATGATGAAGAAAAAAAGAATAAGAATATCATGTTAACAAGGATCAGATCAGAAAAGATGAAAGAATTCCAAACCTTGATTAAACTTTTATAAACTCTACCCTCCTGTTATTGGCTTTACCTGCAGGGGTATCATTTTTATCTATTGGTTCGGTTTCACCTTTACCATCCGTTTCCATACGGCTTTCATCGATTCCGAATTCCTTTGCCAGTTCAGCTTTTACAGAAGCGGCTCTTTGTTTTGACAGATCAAGATTGCTGGCGTCATTACCATCGGCATCAGTATGGCCAACTATTTTAATTTTCAGATCAGGATTTTCTTTTAGCACAGTTGCCATTTCTTTCAAGGTGCCATATGACTCTGGTTTTATGGTCGCGCTATTAACATCAAATAGAATTCCGTGGGTAACCCATTTTTTTTGTTCCAGTATTTTTTTTCGCGTATCTGCTGCCCCTACTGCCAGGCGCAGATTTGTAACCAGGTAATGCCAGTCACCAATATTTTGTATCCAAAAGATCAATGAGTTGAGTTTAGCCCCAGTCTGAACAGCTTTTGGAACATCCCAAACCTTTTCCTCATTTAAGTAAACACGCATTCTTTCCTTTTGTCGCCAGAATGCAACATGTACAGGCCTGGTTGCATTTTCAAACTGGGTGATCTTAGTGGTTGTTGCTGCTTCACCAACCCCATTCTTCCTTCTATCATAACTGGAAGACCCGCCATCTGAAGTCCCCGGCAGAATGTTTAAGGAAAAACGGTTGGGAGCGGATTGCCAATTTTCAGGTTGATCGCGGTCTTGTAATTCAGCAAAACTGGTAAATATGCCCCATGAATGTGCAGTTTGATCTAACAGCATATCATATTCAAAAGTGAAATCATCCGGTAGGCTTTCAATAAATTCAGGCATATAAAAACCGGCCTTACCCATTGCAAACCAATGACCTGGCTTGCCCTCTATGGTCATGATTTCACCTGCAGCATTCGTATTCCATTTGGCAGGAAAATCACCAACAGCATCCTGCATAAAGTCTTCAAACACCATGATTTTTTCACCCGGCACAAAATCATATTTGCTATACGTTTTGATAGTAGCTGCAAAAACCGGTGCGTTAGCGTCTTTACCGCCGGCCGCCTGTTCATTGTTTGTATTATCACCCGTTCCTTCACCAATGGTTTTATCTACTTTTTTATTGACTTTTTCATCAACTTTATTCTCTGTTTTTTGTTTGACCTTGTCTCCAATTTTCTTGAGTATCTGGCCCTGAACAAATAAGGAAAGAACAAGCAGGCTGGCGAATAGAACAAACTTTTTCATGACCTGAAATTTTGAGTGAACAATGAATTTCAGGGATTGAGATCAAAGAAGAAAAGTCTATCGAGGGGGTATAAATAAGGCAATAGAAAGGTACAATTTTTTGCACAAAATATCATCCACCTTTGATCAATTCAATTCTCTTAAAACATATTACTTTACTATACGAATTATAAAAAATGCCGGCATTTTTAATAATAACCGGCATTACTTTATTGCAATCCCGCATATCCTAATAACAAATGGTCCCAGTAAAGCTAACTGTCCCTTTTGGATCAAACATATTTTGGGTAACATCAGCCGTCAAATTGCCTGTTGCACCCGCAAACCTGCCCGTGCCCCCTGTTATAGTCCCTTTGCCCGTTAAATGAATAAGAACTGCATCAGGAGCAGGTTCCTGCAGGTAGCCTTCACCTGACTAAAATATTTTATCTCCATTGGCAGCAGTGAATGTTGTCCTTGAAGTTATCAGTGCAGGAAACGGTAAGGTAACATCTCCTTCTACAAATACCTCGATGGTAGCACTTCCCATCCCGGTTCCTTCACCCGTTCCATTTAAGTGGTCTTTCTGAATAGGATTGTCATCTGTAGCCGCCTGGGTCATCTCGTCCATAGTGACAAAACTGGCTTTGAATGGAACGCACCTGGTCTTGCCCTCCCGGTTGGTTGCGCTGCTGGCCATAGCGTTCTTTTTATGCTTGCCTGCAGTTCATTCTTTTGGCAACCTGTAATAAGCAGGAGAAAAAATGCCGGCAAAAACATAAAAAGGGTGATCGAAAACAGCTTTGAAATAAATAAATACAAACCTGAGCCGGCAACTAAAAAGATCTGAACAGTTGATCCTTGTTTCATAATTAATATTTTAATTGTTTCTAAAGATTTTACAAATCAAATATCAACCTGGCGGGATGCAGAAACAATACGCTTTTTGAGTGATACAGAAAGGAGAAATTGCTTGCGGGGAACGTTTAGCTGAGAACCTTCATTTTCAATATTAGCCTCTCCGGAAGTAATGCATTTCTTATGTGTTCGTACGACAATGGTTTCGAAGATCGAATTTTATACTACCACTCATTTCTTTATAAGCTCAGCAATCAGTTTTCGCATATATATTGTATTTAATGCATTATTCTCTTCGGGTCTTTCCCTTCAGAAAATTTCACACTATTTAACTGACTTATGTGTAAAGTTGATATAAGCGCAATTAATTTTATTATGAATATCCTTAGCCATTGAATTGCTGTAAATATCGAATGAGTGCCATTTTCCATTTGTAATAATATCCAATTCACCATATTCTCCTAAAACTGTTTTGTAGATTTTAATATCAGTTACTTGTTGCAGATCTATATCCCAAATTGATTTGACAAGTAATGGAGTAAAATAGGTTACTTGTATCTTTTCAGCATTTACCTGCAAGTCTACGATATAGCGTCTTTGAACAATAAGTGAAACAATCAAAATGCTGCCCAGGATAGCCGGAACAATAAACCAATTCACAGAAGGCCAAAAGGAAAACTTTGCAATTAATACCAAAACTCTTATTAGAAGTGGATATAAATAAAGGGAGATCAAAAGCTTACGTTTAATATTTAAATTGGGGCTAATCATATAATAGATCAAGAGTTTTCAGAACTCCTACTGCAAAGCATAAATATTTTATGAGCCAATACTTTTCACTGGATTCGTTTCCTATGCCTATTCTCCTAAATATCATCCTACTTGCTGAGTAGTCAATAAATGCATCCTCATTTTACTTTAGAACAAAATAATCTGCCCCTGGTGACAACATAAGGAAAGTTTTCTTTTTATTAAACCTGAAACCCAAAAGGCCGGGATCTGTTTTCTGCTATAACATTTCTACAATCTGTATATTATTTCCGCAAGTGTCGTCGAAAACAGCAATTCTCACTGTCCCTATTTCTGTTGGTTTTACGCTGAAAACAACTTCGAGACTAACCAGTCGCTCGTATTCCTGCTGGACATTGTCAATATTAAATTGCGTGTAGGGGATGCCTGCTTCATACAGGGCTTGCTGATATGTTTTAGCAGGTTCAAAATGTTTTGGTGATGGTTCCAGCAATACTTCCGGACCATCCTGATCTTCCCTACTAACAACAGTTAACCACCTGCTATCCTCACTTAATGGAATGTCAACTTTTTTCATAAAGCCCAGCTTGTCGGTGTAGAACTTTAATGCTTTTTCCTGGTCCAGCACAGGAACGCTTATAACTTTTACTTTCATTTTTTAATGTTTGATTTAGGCTGCAAGTATCAAAAAAGAAATGATTCGGACTTTGTGAAAGTTGCTCTTTTTTGAATCTCAGTAGGTGTAAGTCCTACCCTTTTTTTAAATAAGGTGCAGAATGAACTCTGGCTTTCAAATCCTACAGCAAAACAGGTTTCGGAAACAGATCTCCCATTCTTCAGTAGATCTTTAGACTTTTCAATTCGTTTATCAGTCAGGTATTGTTTGGGAGTCTGTCCATAATATTTTTTGAATAGCCGCAGCAAATGAAATTTAGATGTAAAGCGGGTACGGGAAAGCAGGTTTAAGTTCAATTCCCTGTCAAAATTATTATTGATATAATGTCTTGTTCCAATAACAGTTTCAATCTGTGCTTTGTTGGAATAACAAATATTCCTAATCCTGACTATTTCGCTTTGATAATGGGTCATATAGTACTTCTGTCATTTTACCAAACAAGTGTAATACGCTTTTATTACTATTACTTTTTAGATGGCAGATAAAAAACCATCCTTGGTTCTTGATTTTCAAACCTTGTCACAGACTTCAAAAAGACAGTATCACCTTTTACAGGTACCGCATAAAATCTGAACTCATTTTCTCTATCAACCAGGAAGAACAACTTAAAGTTGCCCTCCTTGTCTGTCTTTGTCCTTCCAAGTAGCTTGTCATCACCTGTCACAAATACATCAATCTTTTTAACACTTAAATAAATTGAATTGGCTGGTTTGACTAGTGTCCTGTTAAGTAACACTCATAACTGTATGAACCAAAACCGAACAATATTATCAAACTAATTATTGAAAGCAACTTCCTCATAGATTGAGTATACACGAAAGGCTTTACGGTTTTGTGGTAGTTTAGAACTATCAGCCTGGCTAAAGTTATACTGTTTAATAGAATTTTAAATGATCATCGTCTGCAGCATTGCATATAATGTGGAATCATAAATGTCAGATGTAATATTAGTTGCAGCTTAGTTAAATACGATATTCGGATTTCATGCAATTCCGCGGGCTGATAGTTGCATACCAAGGTAACTTTACTAATTTGACTATTAAATCGGCACCCATTCTTCCTTTATCTTCTCCCTGGGTCGCAACACTGTTCTAAGTCCCCGGAATTCATCAACTATACGTCCGGCAAAACACATGGGTATCTCGTAGTCCTTCGGAAACTCTCCTGCAAACACCACCTGCCAGTCAAAATCATCCGAATCATTCATAAACAATTCCTTATCCTCCTCTGTGGGTGGCTCACTGATGATGAAGGTGATCTTTTCATTTTTCTTCTTTTTGCGCCTGGCCTGCTTGTCTTGTTCCCTGACCTCAGCCTCCCTCAGCAAGGCGGGTATGCACTGTTCAAAATCTTCCGCACAGATCGCCAGGCAATGCAGCGAGTCTAAAAAGCTATGAAGCCTGCGCAGTACCTCTTCATCACCTATACCTTCATTTACAAGAGCAAAACTTTTCTTCATGCAAAGACTGGAGAGCGTGCCACTCTTGCAGCCAGGCATTACATAACGGTATACCAATGAATTTAAGATACTGCTCCATCCAAAGCGCCCCGAACTGGCCCTTGAATTGGCAAAGGCAGCATCGTTGAGATAACGTTCAGTATCCACGCCTGTTTTTGCTCTTGCACGGTATTCACCTTTTTCTTTATAAAAGTTCAGTTTATCAACAGTTCCCACTGCTATGATAGAACTGGTTTGCTTTGCCATAGGGTCAGTTTGAACTATAAATATTAAAAATATTCTCCATTTAGCCAAGGGTTTAAGGCCTGTTTTCTCCTAACAATAGCCATGGGCTTATATAAAAGCTTGATAGCTAACCTCTAACTAAGCCATACTTACTCCCTACCAACGGTATGGATACTCCGTGTAAGCACGGAGTATCCATACTTTTACTATGCGGTTGGTAGGGCGTAGCTATACCTTAGGTATATATGTGTCATGAAGGGTTTTAGTACTGGTTAGCAACGGGTTAGAGAGAGAACTAAGATTTATGAGATCAGGAGGATTATTGAGGAGGAAGGGAATATCGAACAGGAGAACAAAGAAATGTCGAATGATGAAGTGGTTAAAGACTGCCTGTGGATCAACTTTAATGGTAAGCCAGAGGCCCATACTAACACTAATAAAAAAAGATGGCATTGCTGCCATCTTTAAGGGAGACCTATAGTTAACCTAAACGAATCAAAGTTTTAATAAGGTCACGTGTTTGGTTTTTCCCGCCTGCTTTATTTCCCCATAATAAGTGCCCTTGGGAAAGGATGATCCAAAATTGATCGTTTCTCCGGCAGCAAAATTGGTGTTCCTGTACACAACATTGCCTGCTGAATTGGAAACAGTGATCGAAACTTTGTCGGTAGTATTGGTACTGTTTACACTAAGGATAAAGGAATTGCTGCTAGGATTGGGTGCATATACCACCTCCAGATTTGTTTCCTGTGCAGGCGAAGAATGGTCATGCGGCACTGATACGGTTACTGTACCATAAGCTGCCAGGCCACCATCATCCTGTGCCCTGATCTTAATGGTATAAACCCTACCATCGCCCAGGCCTGAACGTTCCGCACGCAAACGCACATGATAGGCATCTACCACTTCCCAGTCAGCCTCTGTGTTGCCATCGCCTAATCCATTTTCATCTTCATCACTGCTGATCATAAATATCTCAGGGACAATTAAACCCCCGCAATTATCTGTAACCGTATAATCCAGGTACACATCCACCATCTTGTGGTTGGGAGACCATAAAATATTGGGTGTAGCGGATATTTCAGAAAATAAAGGAGGCTGGTTGTCTATAACCGTTATATCAAAATGACAGGTGACTGGCGCATTTGTACCGTCCGTTGCCGTCCAGGTGATCGTAGTGGTTCCTTTATTCAGCACTACACCTGCAAGCGTGGAGCCTCCGCTGCCTGTTGTGGCACCTGTCAATTCATACGTGAGCGTAGCACCGCAATTATCTGATGCCTGCGCGTCCATTTCTGTACCTGCGATGGTATAAGAACAAACGCCAGGGTCTGTATTTCTTTCGTTAGTAACTAATGCCGGGCAGGTTATAACCGGAACTTCATTATCTACCACGGTTATGGTTTGGGTACAGCTAATAGTGGCACCAGAACCATCTGTAGCTGTCCAGGTAACAGTGGTTTCACCTTTAGTATAAGAAGCAGTTAACGGAGCCCCATCGCTGCGTAGGCTTGTAATAGCCGTAATAGGATTACCGCAAGCATCTGAAGCTGTTGGCGCTGTTACAGTTAAATTAGCCCCGCAAAAGCCCTGGGTATTTGCTGTTATAGCAGCAGGACAAACAATTGAAGGAACACCACTGTTGTTGCAAACCAGGTCGAAGGTAGTGCTCTGGTTACTGACACCGATTATGACATTGTCAATGTTACCATCAAAGTCTTCCCAGGTATTCTTTTTAGTACCTGCCATGAATTTAAGGGTGTGCGCATTCAGCATACGTGCAGAAGGCTTTGCCTGGATCAGCGCTGCTAAAGTAGTGGTTTTAGCACCCGGACCTGATCTTAATAATCCTTTGGCAGAATACCATTTACCTGACAGTGCATTCCAGGTTTGCCAGGTATTTAGTACTACTGGTGTGGATTGTGATGCAGGTTCAAATATCCATGTGTCTTCTGCTGCAGCATCTCCATCAGTATCAACGTCAATGCTGATAAATGGTGCCAGGTTCTTTCCACCATTATGCTGCACAAACGTGGAATACTTCAATTCAGTAATGGAACTTAAAAGTGTTTGTTTGTAATTGTTACCAGTGGTAAAGCTGGCATAGGTATCGCCATTTTTGCCAACTTTCAATCGACCGCTTCCGGGAGCACCTGGTGCCGAATTAGGATCCAGGTCAAGGAAGGCATCATTGGTACCATTGTTTTTCAACGCATGCCAGCCATTCATATTACACTTGCTGACAGTAATGGTTTGCGAATAAGTGAAGGAAGCAAATAGCAGTGAGGCAACCACGCATAGTGGCTTGAGTAGAAAAGTTTTCATTCCGGTGACGGTTTAATTTAGAAAATAGGGTTACCGGCCTTGCAAAGGATACATTGATCAGGGTTTCCAGAAGAAAATGGATCGGTTGATTGGTAGTTACAGGAAAATGGATTGGATCATCCCTGGCAGGGAGAATATAAGGTTACCGGCCTTAAAAATTATGGATCAATCAAGCTATAGGAAATGGATACGGTCGGCTGGCTTAAGCAATAAGCCGCTGCTAACATAAAAAGGATTTTTGATATTTGCAAGCAACCAACTATTTCAACTTACCGGGATTTCGTTGAACAATTTCACATATCATCGTTTATCTTTTTACACAACAAAGAGCTAAGAAATTATAATTCAAACCCTTAGTTTCTTTTTTACGATAGATTGGGATGATTTTAATAACTTAAGGACTGAATAGCTAGCTATGCGATTTCAACGGACCTTCTTTTACGATTCTTGTCTACAATGACCAAAACCAAAAACAAACCTTCTACCATTCATCGCCTTTTAATATTACCTGTATGTATATAGAAGCAAATAAAACCGTAGAAACAGCTATACGTGGACAAAAGCCAATGAACACCTCAGCCTATGTGCTGCGCATATCGCTCACAGCTGCCCTGGCGGGTTTTATATTTGGTTTTGATACTGTGGTTATTTCGGGAGCCAACCTGCCCATAAAACAGTTGTGGCACACTTCGCCCCTTTTCCATGGATTCTTCATTATGTCCATGGCACTATGGGGCACCGTGGTTGGAGCCATCTTCGGAGGCATACCTACACAAAAATGGGGGCGGAAAAAAGTGCTGGTCTGGATAGGTATTCTTTTTAGTGCCTCTGCGTTGGGTACAGCCCTGGCTCCAGATCCCTATCTATTTTCTTTCTTTCGTTTTATTGGTGGCCTTGGTATTGGCGTATCCTCTGTGGCTGCCCCAACCTATATCTCCGAGATCTCTACACCGGCAAACAGGGGCAAGCTGGTAGCGCTGTATCAATTCAACATTGTGTTTGGTATCCTGGTAGCCTTCCTGTCCAATTATTTTTTACAGGGCGTTGGCGGCGCCAATGACTGGAGGTATATGCTGGGTGCATTGGCAGTACCTTCTTTAATCTATTCTTCTTTAGTGATAGGTGTACCTGAAAGCCCCAGGTGGCTGATCACCAATAAAAACGATACAGGCAAGGCAAAGAAGATCCTATCCAATTTAGGGATCGCCGATCCTGATGCTGAAACGGCATCTATTGTAAAAAGCTATCAACATGAAACGTCTGCAGGACATAGCTCCAAGCTGTTCAGCTCCAAATACAAAAGCATTCTTTGGCTGGCATTTATGGTGGCTTTTTTCAACCAGGTTTCCGGTATCAATTTTATTCTGTACTATGCGCCGGAGATACTGGAAAGAGCTGGCCTGGCCGCTAAGGAATCCCTTTTTAATTCCATAGCTATTGGTGGCACCAATCTTATTTTCACTTTCGTAGGTTTATACCTGATAGACAGGCTGGGAAGAAAAACATTATTGGCCATAGGCTCCTTTGGCTATATCCTTAGCCTGGGCATGGTAGCGTGGTGTTTTTATTCGCACGCAAGTGCACCGGTATTAATGGCTTTCCTGCTTCTTTTCATTGCAGCGCATGCCATCGGGCAGGGAGCTGTGATCTGGGTATTTATCTCCGAGATATTTCCCAATAAGGTCCGTGCGGTTGGTCAATCTTTTGGCGCCAGTATTCACTGGGTATTTGCAGCATTGATCACATTGATCACGCCTGTATTCCTGGATAAGGACAATGGCATTTTCAAGGATAATCCCTGGCCCATTTTTGCCTTCTTTGCTTTTATGATGTTATTGCAACTGGTATGGGTATTTACCAAGGTCCCGGAAACCAAGGGGGTATCACTGGAGGACCTGGAAAAGAAACTGGTAAAAGCGTAAGCTTTGTATCATTTATTGAATGGTGTAATTATTACTTTAATCAAATGACCAATGGCTATATGAACCAATGTAAATACCTTATATTTTTAACGCTGATCATTTCCTGTACCACGGTCCGCAATTCATTATCCCAATTTGCTCCTGCCGATGATCTGCACAGGCCCCTGGTTCATTTTACGCCCAAAGAAAAATGGATGAATGACCCCAATGGCATGGTTTATCATAATGGCACCTACCATCTTTTTTACCAGTACTATCCCGATAGCACAGTATGGGGACCTATGCATTGGGGACATGCCACCAGCAGGGACCTTGTGCATTGGGAGCACCAGCCTATTGCGCTGTATCCTGATAGCCTGGGATATATATTTTCAGGAAGTGCTGTAATAGATGAGAAAAATACTTCAGGATTAGGTAAGCATGGCAAAACAGCCATGGTTGCCATATTTACCCACCACGACCCTAAAGGAGAAAGTTCCGGCAGGAATGATTATCAAAATCAAAGCCTTGCCTATAGCGTTGATGAAGGCAAAACATGGATAAAGTATGCCGGCAACCCTGTTTTGAAAAACCCGGGCATTAAGGATTTTCGTGATCCAAAGGTCATGTGGTATGAACCAGGCAATGAATGGATCATGACCCTGGCTACACTGGACAGGATCACATTTTATTCTTCGCCCGATCTGAAGCAATGGAAAAAGGAAAGTGAATTCGGAAAAGAAGTAGGTGCACATGGCGGCGTATGGGAATGCCCTGATCTTTTTCAACTCAATTATAATGGCCAGAACATTTGGGCCCTCATCGTAAACCTGAATCCCGGTGGGCCTAACGGTGGATCGGCCACGCAATATTTCCTTGGTGATTTTGATGGAAAAGCATTCAAACCATTTTCCACTGAAACCAAATGGCTGGATTATGGACCTGATGAATATGCAGGTGTAACCTGGTCAAATACCGGCAAGCGGAAAATATTCCTGGGCTGGATGAGTAACTGGCAGTATGCAACGGTGGTGCCTACCCTAAGATGGCGCAGCGCCATGACCGTGCCCCGCGACCTGGGCATTCAAAAGATCGGTGAAAGCTATTACATTACCTCCAACCCTGTTCCAGAATTGAATGTATTGGCTGAAAAACCTGTTGTGTTGAATAATATTGAAGCCGGGAATTTTGACCTGACAGGGAAAACAGGCCTGGTCAATGGACCATCCATAATACAATTGAAAGCAGCTCAAATAGGAGATCTCTCTATTGAATTATCCAACGAGATAGGTCAAAAGGTAATCGTTGGTTTTGACCAGCAATCAAATACCTATTTCATTGACCGCACTGCCTCAGGCAAGGTAGAATTTGAAAAAGGATTTGCAGCCAGGCATACAGCTCCCAGGCTTTCCGGCAAGAAAGACATGGATATGACACTGGTCATTGACAACGCTTCCATAGAAATGTTTGCGGACGGTGGCACCAGCGTAATGACTGCCATTTATTTTCCGGGTAATATCTACTCAAGGATAAGGCTACAATCACCAGGTAATTTGAGACTACAATCTTTAGAGTTTAAAAAATTGAAGAGTATCTATTAAAAAAATCATCGGGAAGGTTCAGCAGGCAGCAGGATCATTTCTGTACCTGCTGAATCGCTGATCTTAATTTATTCCATTCTGCTAACTTCTTTTTCGTTTCCGCTTGCAACGCATCACTGGCAGTGATAGCCTGTAAGGTCGGCGCGCTATCAGCATCCTGCAACAGGTTGACAAGACTGCCCAGTGCATTGTCCAACTGTGAGAGGTTTTTTTCTCTTCCATTGGCTGGCTTGTCAAACTGTACCAGCTTTTCCAGTAAGGCCGGCATTTGACCTGCATTAGCTGTCCCTGCCTTCAAATTGTTTTCCAGTTCATTTTTATCTGTCATTGCCTGTAACACCTGTTTTCTTAACTGGTACAACTGCAATGAAAGCTTATACTGCAACTCCAGGTCACGTGCAGTTATCTTGACCCTTGGATCCATTTTGATCACAAGAGGCTGTGTGTATGTTTTACCAGCTGTTACAAACTTAATAATATAGGTTCCCGGCATAACAAATGGAGCATTGGGTTCTGGCGCTGTATTTTGATAAATGGCTGCTATAGGGAATGATGGTGCCTGCGGCAAGGGCTGGTAATGCAGATCCCAGACAAACCTGTGATACCCTGCTTTGCCTGAAAGGATTTCCTGTGGCCTGATCCAGTAAGGCGGAACATTATTGGGAGGTATACTGTACATAGTATCCCTGCTGCTGTACGTACGCACTGGATTATTGTTTTTATCCAGCACCTGTAGCACTACTTCGCCTTTTGCATCCTGGTCAAGTAAATAATCTATAATTGCGCCATCAGGAGGATTTTGACCAGCTGGTTCCTCCTGTGGTAACGGTGTATCGGTATTCATATTCCAGCGTACCCTGTATGCCGGTGCCGGCCTGTATAAAAATGTTCCTGCTGTTCTTTTAATTGACTGCTGGCGCAAGGGCTCAATATCATCAAGTATCCAGAAACTTCTGCCATGAGTGCCAATGACGAGATCATTGTCCTTGATAACAAGGTCCCTGATAGAAGTGGCAGGCATGTTCAATCGTAAAGATTGCCAATGGGTACCATCATCAAAAGAAACATGAACAGCAGTCTCAGAGCCGGCAAACAATAAACCTTTTGTATTTGGATCTTCCCTGACCGCATTGATTGGGTCGGCAGGAAGGCCATTTATTATTTCAGTCCAACTGGAACCGCCATCAGTGGTTTTATAGATATGGGGGTGCAAATCATCGAGGCGTATCCTGTTGACAGCAGCATAAGCCGTATTCACATCAAAATGACTGGCTTCCACCAGCGATACCTTGCTCCAGGATGTAATGGCAGGCGGCGTAACATTTTTCCATGTCTTACCACCGTTCCTGGTTACCTGTATTAAACCGTCATCTGTACCGCACCAGATAGTATTACTATCCTTTGATGAAGGAGCAACAGTATAGATCACGCCACGGCGTGGCATTTTTTGTAAAGATTCAGTAGCGTAAATACCTACGCTTGCCGGTATCTCCCAACTTTCCCGGGTCAGATCAGGGCTGATCTCCTTCCAGGAATGTCCACCATCCCTGGTTTTAAATAATACATTACCTGCAAAGAACAGGGTCTTGTTATCTACAGGTGAAAATACAACAGGGGCAGTTCTCAGGAAACGGTATTTACCGGAACGTAAGGCTTCGGGTGCAATGTTTTGCACCTGGCCTGTCTTTTTATCATAGCGGCTGATCTTTCCTCCATAGATAATATTTGAATTAAGTGGGTCGGGTGCTACATAACCATATTCTTCTACACCTACCGGGTGCCATTCCCTGAATGTGATCTGGCCATCATTGCCACGCGAAGCTATGCCCACAGAACCACTTTCCTGCTGCGCGCCATACACATTATAAGGGAAATCATTATCAGTGCTAACATGGTAGAACTGGGCTGTTGGCTGGTTGTACCAGGATGAAAAAGTTTGTCCTCCGTTGACAGTAATGATGGCGCCCTGGTCGCTGGCAATAAGCAGTATGTCCGTATTATTAGGATTGATCCAGATGCGGTGGTAATCATCGCCTCCGGGTGCCCCCCTGTAGGCTGACCAGTGTGCACCGGCATCCACCGACTTCCATGTCATTACATTAGCGCAGTAAACAATGTCTTTATTTTTGGGATCCACTTTGATCTCAGCAAAATCACTACCTCTTCCCCAAAGCCTCGGGTCAAGTTGTATCTTTTCCCAGCTTTCTCCTGCATCATTACTCCTGTAAATGCCGCTGGCCTGCGCCGCATCAACGGTGGCGTATAAACGATTGGGATCACTTGGCGCAATGGTAAACCCAATACGGCCCAATCCAACAGAGGTAGCAGGCAATCCCTTAGTTAATTTTTTCCATGTGGTTCCGCCATCAGTAGATTTGAACAAACCGCTTTCAGGTCCATCCCATGCGCCATTCTCCCAGGGTCCCTGCCTGCCGGCCCAAAGATCAGCATACACGATATTTGGATTTACCGGGTCAATAGTAACTTGTATGGCGCCCGTATTCTCGTCTTTATACAGCACCTGCTCCCAGGTTTTGCCACCATTAGTGGTTCTATAAACACCCCGTTCTTTATTGGAGCCATATGGATGCCCCAGAACCGCGGCAAATACACGATTTTCATTTGTTGGGTCAATGGCCAGTCCACCTACCTGTTGTCCTTCTTTAAGCCCTGTATTGATCCAACTATGGCCTCCATCGGTTGATTTATAGATTCCATTGCCAACAGAAAGATCAGGTCGTTGCAATCCTTCACCTGAACCCACATATATTACATCCGGATTGGAAGGTGAAATCGCAATATCACCAATAGAACCGGTAGGCTGATCATCAAAAATTGGTATCCATGTCCGGCCATAATCAGTTGTCTTCCATACACCACCATTATTAACACCTATATAAAATACGTTAGGCTGGGAAGGTATGCCCACTGCTCCCACTGTTCTTCCACCCCGGTGGGGCCCTATCATCCGGTATTTCATATCAGTGAAAAATGGCCCTGGCTGTTGGGCATTAATATGCAGTAACAGAATGGTATGGATCAAACCAAATAAAATCAGCTTTTTGAACATAGCGTTGGAATTATGGTTCTAATATAAATAGAAAAGATAAAGGTGAATGCATTATGACTTACCAGGGGATCAAAAGCAAAAAGCAATCCATACAGATCGCTTTTGCTTTACCGTTAGACAGGTTTTAATGTTATAATTTACGAAGCCAGATATTTCTGAAACTGATAGGTTCACTGGGATCGCCATGTGCTTGCAGGCGAATAGGCAAAGGGCCATGTGCTTTATATGTAGGCTTACCAATATATTCAGTAGTTCCCCATAATTCAGCATTGTTCTGTACCAGTACACCATTAAATAAAGCCGTCACACGACCCGGCGTTTTTATAGAACCATCGTCATTGAATGTAGGAGCGGTCCAGATGACATCATAGAACTGCCATTCACCCGGGGGACGTATAGGATTAACAAGGGGTGGATGCTGTTTGTACAGGCTTCCAGCCTGTCCATTTACATAGGTTTCATTATGGTAGGAATCCATGATCTGCAACTCATATCCACCCTCCGGCAGGGCAGCCAGGAATACACCGCTATTGCCACGGGCCTGTCCTTTACCGGTGATGTTTTTAGGCACCTTCCATTCCAGGTGCAACTGGTAATCGGTAAATGAGGCCTTCGTCTGTATATCTCCCGCTTTCTTGTTAACGGTGATCACACCTTTTTGCACCAGCCACCCGGCGGGTTTTGTTGAATCGGAAGTAGAGACCCATTGAGACAGATCTTTTCCATTGAAAAGGATGACAGCATCGGAAGGGGCATCAGTATTGGCTTTGCCCGGAGTTACCACTGCGGGCACAGGCTTCCATACCTCGGTGTCTTCAGGTTTTGGCTTTTGTTGTGCATTAACGGAGCTTACAAAAGCAGCAAGGCCCACCAATGAAAGAACGAGTTGTTTCATACTATTTATATTACTTGTTTCTATTTATTAAAGCTGACACATTCTTGCAGCTCTTTATCTGAGTAGGAAAGCTGGTACTGTTTCAATACTTCATCGGGCACTCCATTCCACTGATTGGGCTTATTGCCTGCATATCCAACATCCTTAATACCCATTTCGGAAGTATAAAAACCAGAGGCTGTCAAATTGCGCATCAGGTTAAAAAAGCTAACGCCCTGTTTCATATCCGGTTTTGCCTTTGCAGGATAGGCAATAGCATCAACCATAGCTATCTGTTGCTGTGGGCTGCAATCCTTAAAAGGCTTGTTGTATTGTTTGGCCATCTGTACATCGAGCCATCTTAACCCTCCACGCATGGGTGTCTGGAATTCGGGTTTATCTTTCACCATGAATTCTATAAAGTCGGGAACCTTTGCTTCTGTGGCACTTCCTGAAACTTCATCAGCAGGAATGATAATGTCTGCCAGGACTGCTATAGTGGCCAATTCATGCGCATTGAAAAATTGATACGACGTTAGCTTTTCGTATTCCGCTTTTTCTTCCGCCATCCTGTCTACCGTAGATGCGGCAGCCTCTTTTACTGGCGCTTTTTCTACCACCTTGTCCTTGGTCTTACATGCATCTACAATCAGGCTGGTGGAGACGGTGCTCCAGGCAATGAGCTTTAAGGATTCTCTTCTATCCATTGCAGTTTCAATTTAAATACAGAGCGATTGATCAATTAAATATTTTGTTTTTTCATTTCATTCACCAGGTATTCCGAGGCCCTCATGGAAAGTGCCAGGATGGTCCAGGTGATATTTTTATCAGCCTGTGAAACAAAAGCACCGCCATCAACCACGAACAGGTTTTTACAATCGTGCGCCTGGTTATAGCTATTCAAGGCAGAACGCCTGGGGTCATTACCCATGCGCACAGTGCCTGCTTCGTGAATGATCTTGCCGGGAACTTCCAGTCCATAATTATTCTTCTCATCATCATCTCCACCCCAGGTTACTACAGCTCCCATATTGTGCATGATCTCTTTAAAAGTCTCCTTCATATGCTTCGCCTGCTTTATTTCATGGTCACTCCATTTTACATTAAAACGTAAAACAGGTATGCCGTATTTATCAACAACTGAAGGGTCAATTTCACAATAATTATCTTCCCTGGCAATGGCCTCACCTCTGCCTGCCATACCCACACCGGCTCCATAGAAGAACCTGTAATCTTCTTTCAAGGACTTGCCATAACCTCCCGACTCTTTCTGTTGTCCTTTCACCAGGTATTTACCATTGAGGTTTTCTATGCCCCAGCTAAATCCATAAGCCGGCATGCCCATACCTCCCCAGTATTCGATATGGTAGCCCCGTGGGAAATCGAGTTTTTTATTATCCAGCCACCATGGAGAATAAACGTGCAGGCCACCAACACCATCTTCATTATAACGTTTGCGGTCGAACAATTTAGGAAGCACACCACCTATGGCTGCACCTGTGGAATCGTGCAGGTATTTGCCAACCACGGAGCTGGAATTGGCCAGCCCGTTTGGATGTCTTGGTGATTTGGAATTCAGTAAAAGCCTGGCTGATTCACAGGCACTGGCCGCCAGTATTACTGTTTTACCCTTCACCTGGTATTCATTGCCATCTTCCTTGCTTATATAAGAAACGCCTGTAGCCAGGCCTTCATTGTTGGTCAATACCTCCCGGGCCATGGCATTAGCATACAGGTCAACTTTGCCGGTGGCCAGGGCAGGCTTTACCAAAACAGAAGATGATGAGAAATCGGCATAGATCTGGCAGCCCCTGTTACACTGTCCACAAAAGAAACAGGATCCACGCTGATCATTTAATTTCTTTGTCAATATGGAAAGCCTTGAAGGAATCACCCGCACACCTGCCTGTGTGGCTGCATTCTTTATAAATAATTCGTGCAGGCGGGGCTTTGGAGGTGGTAGAAATATTCCATCAGGATCATTCTCCAGCCCTTCATTGGTACCAAATACCCCGATCAGTTTATCAACCCTGTCGTAATAAGGTTTGACATCATTATAACCAATAGGCCAGTCATCGCCCAATCCATCAATGCTTTTCCGCTTAAAATCTTTGGGTCCAAACCGAAGCGAGATACGACCCCAGTGATTGGTTCTTCCTCCCAGCATGCGCGATCGCCACCAGTCCCACTCAGTTCCCTCTGCTTTAGTATATGGTTCTCCATCTATTTCCCAACCCCAATACGAAGCGTCAAAATCACCAAAAGGACGAAACTTAGTACTGGCACCTCTCCTGGGCGATTCATAGGACCATTTTAACTGGGTAACATTTTTGGCAGGATCATAATTGGGCCCGGCCTCAAGCAATGCCACACTCAGCCCAGCATTGGCAAGCATATAAGCGGCCATACCTCCTCCCGCTCCTGATCCAACAATAATTACATCATAATTTTTTGGCTGTACCTTAATTTGAAAATCTCCCATGTAGAATACAGATGGTCTGTTGATTAATAGAATTGGATGGGGAAGTTATAGAAAAGATTTTAACCGGTTGGCAAATGAGTACCTGCCAGTTATTAACAACAATAGAAAATTCAATGCTACATATGCTGCCTTGAAAAAAGAATTCTTAATAAGAGTTTACATCAAAATTAAAAAGGCTTCATGGGCTTAGCCGTATTCTTATGTTCTTTAAAAAGGGCTGAAAACTTCAGATAAACACCATTGGTCCACCCAAAGCCATCCTGCGTTGGATATTCGCCACCGCCACTTTCCAGGTTCGTATTCTCTACATTGTATTTTTCAAGAAGCTTACCTGTGGTGGCAAAAACTTTCTCATTGACATTCATCCATCTCTCCGCAATAGTATTAGCCAGGGCATCATATTTATAATTCAGTAACCCCCTCACTGTGATATATTGCAAAGGTGCCCAACCATTAGGTGCATCCCATTGTTGTCCCGTGTGGTAAACAGTAGTAGCAATTCCACCATCCTTTAATAGCTTTTCCCTGATATTTTTCTGAATGCCTTCTGCCTGTGCCTTCGTAGCCACATTGGCAAATAATGGCATGGCTCCTGCAGCTGTATATTTGTCTGTGGTTCTTTTCTCTTTGAAGTTGTAATCAAAATAATACTGTTCCTTATTGTTCCAGCAATATTTTTGAATAGCCGCTTTCCGCTTTTCACTTCGTGCATTATAATATTTGACCTTTGCTGGTAGCTTTTTCACTCCGGCAGCTTTGGATAGAATATTTTCATAGGCATACAACAGGCTATTCAGGTCAACAGGAATTATGTCCGTTGTTTGCACGGTTACCAGGTGTGTAGTATCACCAAACCAGCGGCTACTAAAGTCCCACCCACTTTCAGCCCCTGCACGCAGGTTAGTGAAGGTCATGGAATCTTTGGTCTTTTCAAAAGTGGCCACATCTTCCGCATAGGATTCTTCCCTTGGCGCTTTTTTATCATCCCAGTAACGGTTTAATACAGTGCCATCATCGAGCTTTACCACCCTGCGGAATGCATTGCCAGGCTTCAGGTCATTTTCACCCTGCATCCAAAACGCATATTCTTTTTCCAATGCGGAATAATATTTCCTGTATATAGCAGGCCCTTTTTTCTGCGCCAGCAGATCAACCATTAGCGCAAAAAAAGGAGGTTGTGAGCGGCTTAAATAATAGTTACGGTTACCATTGGGAATATGCCCGTATTGATCAATGAGGTATTTAAAATTATCCAGTATATTTTCCACCAGCCCATATCTTTTACTTTCCATTAAACCCAGCATGGTGAAATAACTGTCCCAATAATAGACTTCCCTGAATCGGCCACCCGGAACTATATAGGATTCAGGAAGCGGCAATAAGGAACTATTGGCTTTGTTAACATCAGCTTTTCGCTGCAGCACATCCCACAATTGTTCAATATGCGCAGCTATGGGAAGTCCTTCATCCACCTTAGCAGAACTGGCAACAGGTACATTAAAATGATTGTTGACAAAAGAAAGCAGGTTGAATGTATCTGATAGTTTTTGCAGCTGGTAATCCTTTAATATCTGTTCTCTTGAATATTTGGGAACAGCATCAACAAATGTTTTATTATCCTTGAAGACCCTTTTCAATTGAACCTCCTTGAAAAGATCGCCCCAAAGCAGATCGGGTGTTTGAACTGGTTGTGCACCTACAGCCATCATTGTTAAAAAGGCAATAAACACGCAAATAGAATTCTTCATACAGCTATATCTTATAGATAAAAGAGGATCAAAAGATACACAATAAAATAGATCTGTAGTCAATGATGCAGTAGCAAGAACAGCTAGCGGAATAAAAAAGGAATGCCGGCTAGACAACCGGCATCTTCCTATTCAATCAATCTTCTAAATTTTACGTTCTTAAACGTGCTGCTTATGCGCTCATATTTTGTGTATATTTTTGTGATTAATAATTTTAATTATTCCGCACCATCCGTCAATGCCCTTTGCACGGCATAATTTCCAACATTCCTGCCTACTACCAGACCAACTTCGCAATCACTACGGTAGTGAATACCTCCGTATAGCCTGGACATAGCTGCTTCCATGGCCATGGCCTCGTAAGCTGATTTTCTCTCCGGTATTATATGCCCCAAAACGGTAGCGGCTGCGGCACTAAAAGTGGAATGGCCTGAAATGTAGGAAGGGAAATTAGGCAGACCTGTTAAGGTCTTGATGCGTGGATCAAGCTGTGAAGGTCTGGGATTAAAGTACATCATCTTGGTGTTCCAGGTAATGATGGCAGCATCAAATTCTGCCATGTTCAATAAAGCCAGGTTGCGGGCCCAACGTACTTCACTGAAATTCTTTTTTATAAAATCGTTCGCGGCTATATCATTCCAATGGCCCGGAGGTGTGCTTGTAGCTACACCATCTGCCCAGAAATGGACCTTTTCAATATTCTCTCTTGTAGGTGAACTTGTATAAGAATAAACTTCCTCCAGTTCCTTTTTCATTTGGCTACCTGAAGTAGAAGGTGGCGGCCCGGGGCAAAGTGATACTGTCGTCAATGAATCAAACAAAAATGCTTTTACCTTTCCAAACATCATCAGCATGGGTGGACGAGCTGGTGTCTCTAAACTTTTCCAGGGAGTTTCACCTTTAGCCACACAATCAGATTCAAATTTGGCCCAAATGGTGGCGTTGCCTGCAGCGGCTCCGGCCCTGTCACCACGGGCACGCGCAACAAATTTTTGTGCCACTGCCCTACCTAATGCTTCACCAGCTTCTACTTCGCTGCGCACATTACCACCTCCTATTATCCGTGCTCTTTTATGTTCTTCAGCTTTCTGTTGAATAAAATCCTGGTCACCCGGAAACATTAGTTTCATCATTTCAACCATTACCCCGGCAACTACTGCATCTTCAGATGGATAAGAAGGAAGTGCAGTCTTAGAAAACATGGCATTGATTCCCTGGTCTATTGTATAAGGTGCAGGACGATTATATTGCTTTTTATAATACCATGCTGCTACTAATGCATCATACTGGGCTGCAGAAATATAGGCATAGGCCCTGGCGGCATACGGCGGGTTAGAAAATGGAAATTGAGGGTATGCCAGGGGATTATTGGCATTTGGCAAAGGGTAAGTGCCATCTGCATTTTGATAGGGAGGCAAATTGTGTTTGGCTACCAATTGCCGCAATATTTCGTTCCAGCGAAGCACCGCACCTGCACTCCAGTATTTGACCATTTGCTGTTGTTGAGGCGTTATGCCTGCCTGCCAGCTCTTGATCTCGTTGACCTGGGCAATGTAATCATGTGAGGTAGTTGCTATGGGTGCGGCTACAGGAAACTCAGTAGGCGCCGCTAATAAAATAGGTTTCCATGCACCAGCATCCAGGTCAATATTGGCTGGAGTTAATGGTGACAGATCATCTGTTCTTCCGGCAATATCTTTTGAGCAGGATGAAAATAATAATACACATCCTATTACTGCGGAAGTGAGATTTATAATCTTTTTCATACTAGTCTAAATTATTGGTTTGAACAGGCTTCCTGTTTTTGAAATAAAAAGCATAAAACATACCTGCTGTATATTCCTTCGACTGGCCCATGTTTCTTCCACTTAAAGTAGTGTTAGCACCTGCCAGTAGGGAAAGATTATTCAAATTCTTCAACGTGTATTTAATATTCACGCCGGCAGTCGTAGCATTCATCCTGTTGCTGGGGAAAGGCATATTATTACGGGTAATATCAAAGCCTCCCAGCGTGGTCATATTCGAAAGAATAGCTTCAGCTATCAGGTAAGTTCCTCTATAACCAGCCCGCAACTGATAAAACGCAGCATCAGGCATTTTCACCTCGTTGGTAGCATGTAATTCTGTATCGTAATATGCATCCCTGTCCAACTTGACATTGCTACGGCGTATATAGGATGCAGAACCTGTCACTGTCCATCTTTTGTACCAGTAATCTACCATGCCCCTGGCTGTTACATGGGTAGAACCCAATCCAATAGAGAAAGGCAAAAAATCAATTACATAGTTGGATAAAGGCGTAGAAACACCTCCCAGGACAAACAACGAGATCTTATTGTTTCCAAAAGATTTTGAAACCGGTTTCCACTTAATGAATGCAGATGCATCCTGAATGCCTTTCATTCCATGAAAGGTTCCGGCAGATGCCCTGGTCCAGATATAGGGAGCGCCAATTATGACATTCAACTTATCTGTAAAACCATAAGCGCCCATATACATAACTGCCTGGGTGGATACAGTACCCAGGTTTTCATTACTTCTTTTCAGCGTTCCTTCCCAGTAATTATTCCAGGAAGAATGGCTATACATGAATCCATTGCAGAATTGGTACTTGTTCATCATGATGGCATCAACATCTGTCTGGGCATTTACCCTTGCTACACCAATTAAGCAAACGGCAATTAAGAATACATATTTATATTTCTTACTGCACATACATAAGATTTTAGGTGATAATAATGTCACAGGTGGAATAGCAGTATCCTTGCTTCCTGTAAAGCAGGATCTGCCCGGGCAGCTAATTCAATCAGGCACATTTACCCCAAGGCAATGTGACTGATTGAAGAATAAACTATTTTAATGCGAATGACACTCCAAAATTGATGGTGTAATCAGCAAAGGCAGCATCTCCTTGTGTGTAGGTACCTGTTTTGGTAGTCCTTAATTTATCTGCAACACTTTGTGTGCGGTTTCTTTCAACGGCTACCGGAACTGATACATACAACTGTGTTTTATTGACCCTGTAAGCAACTACAGGTTCTGCAGAAAGCACATAGCCGGGCCTTCTGAAACCATTACTACCGCCAATGATGTCTTCCGCTGGCACACCTTCAATACGCATACCTGCTGAAAAAGAAAAATGCTCCAGGTTATAATTAGCCCCGGCTCTTGCCATGTACTGGTCAGGCACACTCATGACATCAGTGCCATAAGCAATATTGGTAGCTGATACAGCACCACCTCTTGAAGTGGATACAGCATTCTGTTCTCTTGGATTGGACAAGTAAAAGCCGTTCAAATACAAACTAAGTTCTTTGGATAAAGAAGAAAAGCTATTCAGTTCTAAAGTGATACCGGTGCCACCATCGCCTAACTGGATAGACTGGTCAACAGGTCCCAGCACTTTTGTAGAATCGTTCTTATAAAAATAATCCTGGTAACGATAGTCGCCAGTAGGCAGTTTGATGCCCAGTCCAAGTTGTATATTTTTCCTGGTAGCAGTGGCAGGATCAAGCAACCAGTAATAGGCTGCAAACCGCATATCCCCTATGCCAAAAGAATGAGTGGAACGACGGGCATTGGGACTGGTGCTTGTATTACCATAATGCTCATACATGGAAGAACGGGCATTACTTATGACGGGAACAAATAGACCAAAGGACCAGCGTGCATTCAATTGTTTGGTCAGCGCCATTTCCGTAGAAAATACATGGTTGATCACCTCAGTTCCCTTTTCAACGCGTTCTTTCTGTTCTACGGTGCCTACGAAGTGTTTATATGATTTAAAATAGCGGTTATTTAAAGCAAATACCCATCCTGAATGTCCCTGCGTTTCATGTGATTCCATCATTGTGCAGGTGCTGCCATTGTTTCGGATGGCTACACAACCTTGCGATTGGGCAGTATAATTTATAATAAAAGCTATAGCTATAAGCAGTGTATGTTTCATTGTTATTTTGTTGAGTTGTATGACAATTGGTCTTCTTTGCGCAAGAGGTGCAGTTTGCGTACGATATATTCTCCGATGTTCTTTCCTACAATAGTTCCCTGTTCAAGGTCGGAACGGAAGTGTATGCCACCATACATCCTTGACCAGCCGGCTTCAATGGCTGCTTCGCGGAAGGATTTAAATGACCTGTTAGGAATGCCGAATTCCTTTTCAGATGAATCAGTATAAGCGAAGTTATCACCAAAATGATGGGACATCACTTCAGCTGATGCTGCTGAAATAACTGAATGCCCGCTGATGTAAGATGGAAATGGTGGAGTCTGGATGTAGGGCTGCCAGGCCGGGTCAATGTACTTATTGATCACCGTTTCAGGACGAATGGTATTCGTCTTGAATTTCGATTTCCAGCAGGCGATGAATCCATCAAATAAGGCGATAGATGTTTCTGTGTAAGCTGCCACTGTTTTATCAAAATCAGCTTTTGATTTCTCCGCAGCTATGCCCACAATATTCATCCAATGTCCAGGGGGCGAGAACTTCTTGGTAGCATACATAACATGCCCGGTAACATGAAGGTTAAAAGGATTGTCATCAAAAAAATCAGCGATATGTTTTTGTTCATCTGTCAGGTTATCCACTGTTCTTTTTACTTCCATTACTTCCCTGCAGTAAGCAGAGTTAGTGTCCTTCATATTATATACAGGAGGCGCTGGTGGCATGAACTGACCCGCAGAATCAAGCATCAATGGCCTGATGTCGCACCAATGAGGTTCCATAGCCTGTGAATAAGCAGGTGGTGTAGGTATCCAACGGCCGTCTTCCTGGGTAACTGTAAATTTCTCAGAGCTTCTTGTCTGGGCGTAATTGTCTTTTTTGCTCCATTTCATTACTGTAGCGGCGACTGTATCACTGAAGGCTATCGTATTATTCAATACATCTTTCGGCATGCCGGCATTGCGGGCCTTTTGTTTCAGATCATCATAATACTCCATCAACACACCTTCAGGAAATGTAACAGCGTTACCAACCTTAACGAAGGCCAACAGGGAGGCCAGGTGGTAATCTATCTTTTCTCCAGCTAATGGTTTTGGCATTGCAGGCAGGTGTTTGATCTGGCCACTAAGTGTTTGATAAGTGCTGTCTCCGGCTACCATGCACTCATAGGCAGCAATGTTGGCATAGGCATAATTGCGGGAAGCAACTACAGGGGAAAAGTTGTTATACAATACAACATCATTCAATTTCTTTACGGTCTTACAGTAAAGCAGCGGGTCGTTAGTGAATTTTGTATAGTCTTTTTCCTTGCAGGAAAATAACACAGAAGCTAATATTACCAGGTAAGCAAACTTTTTCATAGTTCAATAGTAATTGGCTAATGCCATTTAATATCACTGTATATCTGCATACAGATATACAGTCAGGTCAAAAAATCAGATGCGAATTTTAAATGCAATAGTGAGTTATCAGGCAATACAACGCGGAGGTTGACCCTTAACAGAAGAATGATCTTCATGGATCATTATTGTATTGAAAATGTAGAAATGCTGACCGATCAGCATTGTAGATGCGAGTGTGTATTCTGAATCTTGCTGAAAGTAATCTGGCAAGGTAATTTTGAAAGTACCGGCAGATTTCTTTTCATTGGGAAAAGAGGAACCATCGACAGATAGTTTGACAAACGCATTTTGCGTGGATTGTAAATGCGCTTTGGTTTTATTGGGAATACATAAAAGTTCAAGCGTATCCTGGTTTACCCTTCTTTTTACATATTCATAAACCATCCCATTGACCTCTACAGACCCATATGCTCTTTCAAAATCAGTGGATGTGCTGTAATAAGGTAAATTTAGTGGAGTCTTAATGGTGATAAGGTCTTCTTCACTGTATTGCTCCTTATCAAGTTGGGATTGAAACACGACTGAATCCCTGGCCTGCAGGTAATTCAACATAACCCTGTATCCATACAAATTGAATAGCAGGACCGCAAGAAACAGTATAGCAGAAAGTCGTCTCAAGAATAAAGCAGTGTTAGAAATCAGACAAAAAGATAAGAAATTTTATTTTACCACAAATGTTTTCTTTTGAGGCCCCACTCCTTTAATAGTGAGGTTATGCCAACTGGAAGGTAAAACGGAAGGAAGCTGTTTGATTCCCTGTGGGGTGATTTCCAGACCTCCAAAACCCATGAGTACTGATTGAAGAATGCCGCCGGCTCCAGTAGCAAAATAAGGATTGGTACCGCCCTTGGTTTCTGCAATGACGCGGAAGGGAGGGTTGAGGTTGGGCACATAGGCATCCTTGAACCAATGGTAGGCTTTTTCGGCATCGCCTAAGCGTGCGTACAATAAGGCAAATACCCCCTGGGTCATAGCAGGTGTACCTTCATTGGGAACACGGGAAGAATAGTATTCCAGGTCACGTTTCACCTGGCCCTTATCAGTAATTTCTTTTAGAGGGTAAGCTAACAGGTTCACGTCGGCCTGCTTGATACCTTCACCTTTGTATGCTGCATGTTCCTTTGTTACGCCATCATCCATTTTTAAAATTGGAATATTATTCGCGACGTTCATCCAATCAGGATCAGGAGTAATGCCCACTAATTTAGCCGCCTGTGTAGCATATTGCAAATTGGCCTTAGCAGCTGCATTGGTGAAAGCATTGTTATCGACATTTTCCGCCCATTCGTCTGCCGCCACCACATTTTTTATATCATAATGGCCTGGGCCATTCCTTTCAACCCTTGAACTCCAGAACTCTGCCGTAGCCGACAAAATGGGATAACCCTTTTCCCTCAGCCATTGCTTGTCCTGGGTCACTGCATAATAATTCCAGGCAGCAATGGCCACATCAGCAGTGATGTGGTGCTCAAATGGTCCGCTAAGCGCCCATACAGGGGTTTCTTCAACACCTGATTCAGCGCTTTCCCATGGAAACATAGCCCCCTTGAAACCATTAGCGAAGGCATTCTTCCGGGCGGCCTCCAATCTTTGGAATCGGTATTCAACCATGCTTTTGGCCAGTTCAGGATGCATGACCAATATAGCAGGATACATCCATAGTTCGGCATCCCAGAAAACATGGCCATTGTAACCCAAACCACTCAATCCCATGGGTGAAGGTGAATTAGCAGTGCCTTCGCGAACAAAACTGTAAAGGTGGTATAACATGCTGTGTATATCCTGTTGCGATTGCGGGTCTCCTTCCACGGCTATATCACTCTGCCAAAGCTGGTCCCAGGCCTTTTGATGAAACTGTAAGAGCCTATCCCTTCCCTCCAGTTTGGCATAAATGGTAATTCTTTCTGCTTCATTTAATGGATCATCATGGTGGGCGGAGGTCATTGAGGTACCCGCCACAGAAAACCTGTAGGTTTCCCCAGCCTTAATAGCCCTGGTAAATTTCATCAGGTGCATATTATTATCCCACATTTCATGTATCACCCTGGGTTCTTTTCCATGCGGCTCCGAAAAAAGGAAGGTATTGCTGGCGCACATCAATAATTTACCTGTAGGCGATTTGGCAGATGATGTCAATAAGCTGATTACCACGTGCGGCCTGTCAATCTCGTTATAATAATTCTGCACATCCCTTAGGGCATCTGGTGCTTCCATGACGCTGCTACCGGTAATGCTGATATCTTTTTTCGCAGTGATGGAAACATCCATTAAGACCGTAAAAGGCAGGTGCCTCAAAGAATAGTAGGTATAATTAACTGTGGCCTTATCACCATAATCAAAAGAGGTAGTAAAGCTGGCTGCTTTCATATCCAGTTCCTGCTTCATGTGGGCGATAGACCCTGCCCCTATTCTTCTTCCGTCAATATCAAGGTTCATATTCAGCAGGTTGAAGCTGCGAAGGAAATTACTTACCCTTCCCCTTCCATACAGATCATAGGCACCGGCCAACACTACATCTTTAACTTTGAAGGGTTCAGGAGAAGAGACAATACCGATCATTCCATTAGCTACGGTAACCCCATAATAATGTGAAGGATCGATAGAATCTGCTGTTATTTTCCAGGGATCCTGGCTAAAAGAAATAGATGTAAACGAACAAAAGAGAAGGATAAAAAGCCAACGGTTCATGAACGAGGTTGTTTTGTAATGGATGAATTTAGGTTTATTTGCGTAAAATTGAATTTCCTAAGAGATTTCTTTTATGATAAAATGGCTGGCCGGGATCGTTGCATGCTTACTGATTTTAATTGTTTGTGTTTACTTTTTTATACCTCATAATATTACTATTGATAAAAAAACCGAAGCCACGATCAATTTAAAAACGCTTCAAAGAGGTCTGCTTGATGAAAATACCTGGAAAGAATGGTGGCCAGGCAGTAAGGTTGACAGCAATGGCAGGACAATTTTTCAATATAAAGGCTACCATTATTTCATTTCGGATAAGCAATTATCCACCACTACCCTGTCTGTGCAGAAGGGTAATTATTCCACAACGGCTTCTATCAATTATATCCCGCATGACGATTCACATGTCACCATAAGCGGACATATAAACGAAGATCTGCCTGTTATGCCCATTGACAGGATCAGGGCATATATCAATTTAAAAGCACTCAATAATGATCTTGGCGATTTGCTCGGGCATATAAAGCAATACTATTCCAATGACGATCATATTTACGGAATTCATATAGTGAAAGCATTGGTAAAAGATTCATCACTGATCTCTACAAGCGGCAATTCTAAAGGATATCCCGACCCTTCATTTATCTATGGTATGATCAATCAGTTGAAGGACTATGCCCATTCTCACAATGCCAGTCAAACTGATTATCCCATGTTGAATGTATACACCCAGGATAGTATCAATTTTCTTACAAGGGTTGCTCTGCCGGTTGATAAAAAACTGCCATCCTCAGGAAAAATTGAATACAGGTGGATGCTCGGTGGCGGCAATATCCTGGTAACAGAAGTAAACGGAGGGCCCGGGAACATTAATAATGCGATTCACCAGGTGGAGAATTATATTAGTGATTACAACAGGACTCCACCTGCCATTTCCTTTCAATCATTGGTAACCGACAGGCTGAAAGAACCTGACTCTACTAAATGGAAAACAAAACTATACTACCCGGTGATGTAGACGTATATATTTCAGAATTGTGGTATATTACAAGATACGCCTGAAGAGTTAGGATGTTCACCCTTCCATGAGTATTAAGATAATACATAAATACTGCTGTCCATTCATTGTCCTTTTCATTTTACCGTATGCCACTTTAGCACAACAATGTCTCAGCCGGTATTTATCCGCTCATTACAAGGCAACAAACTGGTATATTCCGGTAAAGGCAGTTGCTACAACAGGTAAAGAAATTGTAACAGTAGGAAATACGAGGAATGACCATGGTTATATTACAAGACTTTCTTCCAAAGCATCAGTACTATTTTCCAGGCAGTACAACCCAATTTATCAAAATAACACAACCTACTTTAAGAACCTGTTATTGAATGATGTGATCAACACCAGTGATGGCTTACAGGTTATTGCTGGAACAGTTATACAGGATAAGTATATCTACCAGTCTGAGTATATAAACAATTTGGGTGTTCTCTTTAAGATTGACAAATTTGGCCGGGTGCTTTGGTCTAAGAAATTTGAAAGCTTGAATGGTGTAAACAATAATGGATTTGAACTGGGCATTACAAATGTTATGGAACGGGCGAATGGAGAATTGCTGGTTTTTTTATCTTCTGATTATGGAAAGAACTATAATGCTTATGGTAAACTGGTCTGCCTTAACAAAGACGGGCAATTGAAATGGAGTTTTTTACTTGCCAATGGATATGATGGAAAGTTGAGTGATAACAGGGCACTAACTGAAACAAGGGATCACTCGCTTGTCCTCAGTGAAATATTGTACAAAAGAGACCTCCAACAGCCGGGCAACCCTGTGATTACAAGGTACCTGCATACAATTTCCATCAATGAATCGGGAGAAATAAATTGGGAAAAAAGTTTTATTCTTCCAACTGCGGGGTCAGCATCCCTGGTTAACATTAAAGAATTGGAAAATGGTAACCTGGCTTTAACTGGCAATATTGTTACCAAAGGGATAATTGAACCACTGCTATTAAACAGAGCAGTTCGAATTGAATTAAATTCGACAGGAAACCATGTGAGAACAGTAAGTTATAACTTTCCTTCAGAAAACACCTCCATCATAGATGTTCAACCATTATCCGGGGGAGAACAGGTTTACCTGTTGAAAAATGATCACATGGCCGCATTGGCAGGTTTAGATCCAGGAGGAAATATAAGCTGGCAACAGGGTCTTTTGGATCCTGTCAATAACTTTCCTGCAACCTGTTTCACATCCGTGGGAAGCGGGTATGCAGTTTTCATGAGCGATTTTCAATCGTTATATTCCCGATTATTACTCACAGCCGAACAAGGATATATTCCCTGCGGTAATACTGCATCATTTCTTACCATAGATTCTTTCAGTTTAGAACAACAAACTATAAAGACCAATCCTAAAGACCTGGATCCAAACCGTTTTGCTATTTCAGATTTTCCCATAGAAGATGGGGCCTTTGATCTGAGCCATACCATTGATTGCCGGGAAAATATTTCCTGCTGCCAGAATACTATAGACCCTGGCATGAATAGCATAAAAATCTGTGAAGGGGAACACTATACTTTACATGATGGAACACAGGTTTCAACGCCAGGCATTTTTTATGAAAATTATCAATTGCCAGCCGGGTGTGACAGTATTGTGTATTATGATCTTAAAGTAACTAAAAATCCATCCCATTTATCACTCGGTGAAGACCAGTGCTTAAAAAGCAAAGACAGCCTGGCACTGATAGCTACAGGTGGATATGATACATACAAGTGGATGAACCAGGCACAGGCCACTGATAGTGTTTTCAAAGTAATAAGGCCTGGTAATTATTGGGTAAATGTTCAAAATAGTTGTGGTGAAAAAACTGATACTATAACTGTTTTTGAAGATTGCAATTTGCCTGTCCTGATGCCTAATGCTTTTAGCCCGGGCAATGATGGACGTAATGATATTTTTCGCTTACCCCCACTAAATAAAAACCGCTTCGTTTCCCTTCAGATCTTTAACCGTTGGGGTCAATTGGTATTTAGTTCTAGAGACGTCAATAAAGGATGGGATGGCAAATTAAATGATCAGCCATTACCTGCTGGAGTGTTTATTTATTACCTGCAACTGCGCGGCTTATCCGGTGATAAGATGAATCAGAAAGGCACCATTCTCTTAGTGCGGTAAATTAGTGATTTCCAAATTGAATGACTTCGGTACTGTCACTGTTTTTTGCAAGAATATAGGCCTGGCGTCCCCTGATCTGTAAAGGGCTGATATGACGGACCTGCCCTTTTATTTCATTTCCTTTCAACACCTGTTGTTCAAAAACACCTTTGCCTTTATTGATTAGTAAACTACCAAAATCAGCATCATACCTTCCCATCTCAATGTTGTTATCATAATAATTACCGGCCAGAAAAAGGTCTGGCAAACCATCCTTGTTAGCATCAAGCACTACTCCATCTTTCAATGGCGACAATTGCGCATTCCACGGTAAGGCTTGTATTTTAAAATTCTGGTGACCATCATTTATAAGGACAGCATTTGAAAAATAATCTGCTGTCAGGATAGACGCATTGGACAATTTTTCCTTACTAAACAATTCATCAAGTGTTGCTTTAGCAAAATCTCCTGCATACAGGAACTTCTTTTTAAGCAAGGGTATCTGTTTTTCCAATTCGGCTTTGTTCGCAAATGGAATTTCCTTATCTCCAATATAATAGGTCAATACCTGCTCTTTTTTGCCATTGCCATCGAAATCATTGTAATAAAGCCTAACGGGCTTTTCCGCACTTGCATGTAAACGGCTGTTCAAACCAAGGTTACCTGCAACAAGGTCCATGTCTCCATCATTGTCAATATCACAAGGAAGGAGAAAGTTCCACCATCCTTTTTCCTTTGTCAATTCTTTCTTTACAAAAGACCCGTTATTGTTCATATACGCTGTAAGAGGACCCCATTCCAGTGACAATAAAAGATCCTTGTCTCCATCTTTGTCGATATCCACCCAAATTGCCTTCGTTACAAAGCCTGCTTCTGCCAGGTCTTTTGAATACTGACGGGTAACATCCACGAACTGGCCTTTTTTATTATTGAGCAATAAATAGGATTGTGGAATCTTTCCATATTCCCAGGGAACTGCACGGCCTCCGATAAACAGGTCCGTATAACCATCACCATTAAAATCATAAGGAACAACACAGGAAGCAGTAAGGAAAAGATTGGAAAAAGCGTTTTCCAGTTTTGTCAAATGTGCCTTTCCATCATTGAGATAGACACGAGGTGTATTGTGGAGATCATTACCATAAAATTCATTGCCGCCACTGGCTACTACCAGGTCCGGATTTCCATCATTATTAATGTCTGCCCAACAGGCATCCACATCCTCATAGATACTATCCTGGTATAATTGGGGTTGCACAGTTTTAATAAACTTTCCATTTGGCTGCTGGAGAAAAACAGCACTTTCCTTATTACGGGCAGCACCAATAAATACATCCTGCAATCCATCTTTATTGATATCTGCCACAGCTAAAGCCGGACCTTCTGTTGAGACCATATGAGGAATCAATGGTTCGCGATCAAATTCCACAAAATGATTTTCCTGGTGTAAAAATTCAAGTTTAATGGAACTGGTAATGTTTTCAACTTTGAAAGCAGATTTATCATCTTTCGAGAAAATACTAAAGTCAAATCGTGGTAGTCCTTTTTGATAGGTAATTGTTTGATTTGAAATATTGAAGTCCAGCCTTTGAAAAGTTTGGTCAGGCCATACCAGGAAAGCAGAATCCAGTTTCGTATTTTTTAGCCCTACCAGCATAGGTCCTTCCATGCTTGACATAAATCCTTTGACCGGAAACTTTTCATAGGTTCTTACCTGGTCATTGGCGAAGACTATAACCCGGCTGCCAACAGCATTCAAATTGGTTTTGGGACCTTTTAACTGAAGGGAAACATAATTGTGTGAAGCAGAATCATTGTTCGTATTCCTATACAGCAAAACTTCCTGGTCTGTATTATTTACTACAATGTCGAGGTCACCGTCATTATCAAGATCGGCATAAACAGCACCGTTGGAAAAAGTAGGCACATTGCCATCAATATTATTTTCTTCATCAAGGAAAGAAAGATTTCCCTGGTTCTTATAAAACTTGTTTGGTAGTTTTATTTCTGGAAATTTATCGATCAGCGACATATCCTTCTGGCTCATATCATTCTCCCTGATCTTTTGCTGGATCTCTCCATTGGAAATAAAGTTGATATAATCTATATCATTCATTCTTTTGGGAATGCCATTGGAAATAAAAAGATCCTTTAATCCATCATTATCGAAATCCATCCATAAAGGTGCCCATGACCAATCTGTAGCCGCTATGCCACTATACAAGCCCACTTCGCTGAAGCATCCGTTCTTCCTATTGAATTGCAGGTTGTTGCGGGTATATTGATGTGAGTATCCAACACTGATCTTGTAATTAAAAATATCATAAGCATCCTCTCCTAATGAGCGTTTCAAAATATAGGGATCTGATGGAAGCATATCCATGGAAACGATCTCAGGATAACCATCATTGTTGGCATCGGCAACATCCACACCCATGGAGAACTGGCTGGTATGCATCAATGCCTGCTCACCAACTTCTTTAAATGTTCCATTACGCTGGTTGATGTACAGATAATCATTTTCATGGAAGTCGTTGCCTATGTAAATATCAGGATAACCATCAAGGTTGATGTCAGCCACTGATATTCCAAGTCCATAACCAATAGCGGTACTGTTGATACCTGTTTCCCTTGTAACATCAACAAAATGATTGCCATCATTCCGGAAAATACGGTCACCTGAAAGCGCATGATAGGTGTTCATAAAATCCTTACGCGGACGGAAAGTGCCATTTTCATGAACAGAATGATTCAACAAATACATATCCAGATCACCATCATTATCGTAATCAAAGAAAGCTGCCTGGGTGCTAAAGCCAGAAAAATCCAAACCATACTCCCGGGCCTTGTCTGTAAAATGAGGAATTCCGGCCGCGTCAACCCCCTGGTTGATCAATAATTCATTTTTACTATGCAGGATCTCGTAATTGCCTACCCTGCAGATATAAATGTCCAGTAAACCATCGTTATTGATATCAATGACGCTTATTCCGGTGGTCCAGCCACCATCCTGGGGAATTTTAGCCTGCACAGTTATATCACTAAATTTCAGATTTCCCTTATTCAGGAATAGTTTGTTTTCATGTTGGTTAGAACCAAAGAAAAGGTCTGTCTTCCCATCATTATTAAAGTCGCCGGCACCTACACCACTGCCATTATAGAAATAGATATACTTGAATAAATTGAATTGCTGGTTATAAGTAAGGTCATTGCTAAATTTCAAACCCGTGGTTTTACTATCCAGCACTTTAAATAAAGCATGGTCTACATTCTTCTTAGCCGAACATCCGCATAAGAAGAAAGTATATAATACCAGAACAGTTACAATTGCTCTATTTAAAAACATACTTTACTGTGGGTTTGGTTGTATTAATTTTCAGCAGTACGGGTTTTTCATCATTTTGGGTGATAAGCAGCAGGTGGTTTTGTGGGGTTTGGAACTCTTTGATATCCTTGATCTGTCCTTTGATGTTGAGGCCAGAACTTCTTTGTTCCACCCACTGAAAATCACCCTTGCCATTGCCCAGTAAAATATGTCCATAGCTGGCATCCAGCCTTCCAAACTGCGGGG